>NC_015259.1:4031770-4340567 GCF_000192745.1 Polymorphum gilvum SL003B-26A1 | reverse complement strand
GGACTTCGCCTTCGCTAAGGCGGGCGCGACCGCCGCCTCGGAGGTGCTGCTGCGCACGGTCGTGGCCCGGCGCTCGCGGCTCAAGGTCGATCTTGCTGGCAGCCAGGGCACGGCTGGGGTCGCGGCCACCGCAGAGACGGACCTCGATGTCCAGCGCAACGGCACGAGCATCGGCACCATCCGCTTCGCGGCGAGCGCCTCCATCGCCGTCTTCATCGCCGTGAGCGAGACCGCCCTCGAACCGGGCGACCTCCTCGAGGTGATCGCGCCCGCGAGCCCCGACGCCACGCTCGCCGACATCGCGATCACGCTCGCCGGGACGCTGGTGATCTGATCGACAGTTTGAGAACCACGACGATGGAACAGAAACGCGACAGCGGCAGGCTGGTCAGTCTGCCGAGCGACGAGTTCGAGGCGCTGCTCGAACGCGCCGCCGAAGCCGGCGCCCGCCGTGCCCTGCATGAGGTTGGGCTCGACGGGACGGAGGCGGCCGAGGACATCCGCGATCTGCGATCGCTGCTGGCCGGGTTTCGGCTGGCCAGGCAGACGGCCGTGCAGACCGCCGTTCGCATCATCACCACCGGCGTCCTGCTCGCCCTCATGGCCGGCATTGCCATCAAGCTGAGACTGTTTGGCAACGGTCCCTGACCGGCGCTTCCGATCCTCAACCCACCGACCCGCCGTTCGGCGAGTTTTTTTATGTGCGGAGACCAGCCATGACGACCACCCCCTTCAACCACTGGCGCGACGTGCCGACCGCCCGCTGGCGTTGGAAGAACTTCTCGCCTGCGGAGATCGCCTGCCGCGGCAGCGGTAGCTTGCGCATCCACGATGAGGCGCTCGACAAGCTGCAGGCGCTGCGCGACCGGCTGGGCAAGCCGCTGATCGTCCGCTCCGCCTACCGCAGCCCAGAGCACAACCGTGCCGTGGGGGGCGCGGGCCGGTCGAAGCATCTCGACGGCGCCGCCTTCGACATCGCCATGGCGAACCACGATCCGGTGGCCTTCGAGGCTGCGGCGCGCGAGGTCGGATTCCTCGGCTTCGGCTTCTACCCGCGATCGGGGTTCATCCATGTCGATCTCGGGCCCGCGCGGCAGTGGGGCGAGCGGTTCCCGGTTCGGGCGACTGCCTTCGCCGAAGAAACGCCACCAGCGCGCGAGGTTTTGGCCGACAGCCGCACCATGAAGGGCGGTGGCGCGGCTGGCGTGGCGACGCTGGGCGCAGCCGGGGTCGAGATCGCGCAGAGCGTCCTGGCCGAGACCCAGACCGCCATCCTGCCGCTGGTGCCGTATCTCGATACGCTCCGCTGGGTGTTCATCGCCGTCGCGCTCGGGGGCATCGCAGTCACGATCTACGCCCGCCTCGATGACTGGCGCCGGGGGCGGCGGTGATCTGCGGGCTCTTCGCCACGCTCGCTGGATCGGCATGGACGCGCACGGCGATCCGCTACGTCATCACTGCCATCGCAATCCTTCTGTTCCTGCTGGCTCTGCGCCGCTCCGGCGAGCGCGCCGGCCGGCTGGCCGAACAGCTCGAGACCATTGAGAGGGCTCATGACGTACAAAGGCGGATGCTCGAAGCGGCGGCGTGTCGCCCTGCTTCTCGCAATGATTTGGCTGAGCGGATGCGCGACGGGCGCTTCTGACGGCGGTGGGCCAGGGGCGTGTCCGCCGGTCGTCGAGTACAGCCGGGAGTTCCAGGCGCAGGCAGCAGACGAGCTGGCTTTGTTGCCGGAGAACTCGGCGATCGCTGAAATGCTGAGTGACTACGCTGTTATGCGGGAGCAGGCGCGGGTGTGTTGATGTTTCGGCGCCTGCCTCCAACTACGCGTCGCGCCTCGCAGGAGGGTCCTGGCCATCGGTCGGCAACCTGAGCGACGCCTGGAAACCGGAAGATGCACCCGGACGCGGCGACTCCAGAACGAGCGAGCTACCGATCCGGTCCGCAATGGCGGCGACGATGGCGAGCCCGAGCCCGCTGCCGTCGGCACTCGCGTTCGCCCGTTCGAAGCGCGCCGTCAGGCGGTCGAGAGTGTTGAGTGGCAGGACCGGCCCGTCGTTCGCGACGGAAAGCAGTCCGTCGGCGGTCAACGCAACCTGGACCGTCGTATTCTCGGCTCCGTGCCGGAGCGCGTTTTCCACGAGGTTGCGGCACAGGATGGCGAAGGCGTCGGGATCGATGTCGGACATGACGGCTGTACTCGGCAGCGTCAGCGCGATGCGGTCCTTCGTGCTGGCGCGCTCAAGATCGTCCACCACCACGCGGGCGACCGCCCTCAGGTCCCCGCTCCGGTCCATCCGCAGCCGCCCGCCTTCGGCCCGCGCAAGCTGCATGAGGCGTTCGGAAAGCCGGGTCAGGCGCTTGAGCGTCGCCTCGATCTCCGCGGCGCGCGCTTCGGTAACGGGCTCGCTCGTCTCGGAGCGAAGCCGCTGCGCCTGCGCGATGGCGCCCGCCAGCGGTGTCCGCAACTCGTGAGCGGCGTTGGCGGCGAAGCTGCGTTCGGCCTCGAACGCCTCACGAAGTCTGGCCAGAAGGCTGTTCAGGGTTTCGGCCAGCGGGCCGATCTCCGTCGGCAGTCCTTCGGCGGGAACCTCCGACAGGTCGCGGGCGCCGCGCGCCTCGAGCCGCGACCGAAACCGGCGCAGGGGATCGAGGCTGAAGCGGACCGCCAGGATGATGGCCACAAGCGCGACCGGCAGGACGACCAGCAGCGGCAGGCCCAGGCCCATCCGGATCTCCCGCGCGACCGACGCGCGATGGGCCAGCGGCTCGGCCACGGTGATCCGGATCGTGTCCTGAAGCGCCGCGTCGCTGTAGAGCCGGTGGGTGGCGGTCTGCCGAAACCCCGGACCGTCCCAAGGCGGGAACACGGCAGGGTCGGCCGCATGAGATTGCAGCAGGATGCGTCCCTCGCCATCGCGGACGATGTAGGTGAAGAGCTCGTCATGCTCCCGGATGGGCGCAAGCCGTTGCGTCACTCCCTGATCTTCCCTCCCGACAATATCGGTCACAGCCAGCGGCAGGATCCGCTCCGCCGTTTCGCGCAGCGCGCTGTCGAAGACCTCTTCCAACTCGCCCCGCACGATCACGGCCGTCACCGTCGCAGCCAGCAGCCACAGCACCGTCAGCGCGAGGCCAAGCGACAGGCCGAGTCGGCCCTGAAGGCTCGCGGGCCATTTCATGGACGGCCGAGCCTGTAGCCCATGCCGCGCTCGGTCTCGATGACCGAAGTCCCAAGCTTCTTGCGCAGGCGGCTGACATGCACCTCGATGGTGTTGCTCTCCACCTCGGCGTCGAAGGCGTAGAGCTTCTCCTCCAGCTGCGCCTTGGACAGAAGCTGCCCCGGGCGCGCGAGGAAGGCCTCGAACAGCGCCCATTCCCGCGCCGTCAGCGGCACCGGCCTGCCATCGCGATGCACGCTGCGCGCGGCGAGGTCGATGTCCAGCGCCCCGTGGGTCAGGATCGGGTTCGGGTTACCGCTGTAGCGTCGGGCGACCGAGCCGATCCGGGCCGACAGTTCCGCGAGGTCGAAGGGCTTCACGAGGTAGTCGTCAGCGCCCGCGTTCAGCCCCTCGATTCTGTCCGACACCTGGTCGAGCGCGGTCAGAATGATGACTGGGGTCACGTCGCCCCTCGCGCGCAGGCCCTTGAGGAAGGTGATGCCGCGCCCATCCGGCAGCATGAGGTCGAGCAGGATAAGGTCGTAGGAGGTTGAACCGATCGCGTCGCGTGCCGCATCGAGCCGCGTGACCCAGTCCACCGACTGGCCATCGGCTGCGATCTGGTCGCGCACGGCCGCGCCGAGTGTCGTGTCGTCCTCGATCAGCAGTATGCGCATGGTCGTCCCCGTCCTGTCCCGATGACCCTCCATGATCCGTCTGACTGACGCGAAGCTGAAGCCGATGGGCCGAGCCCCTTCAGGCTGCCGTCAGCTTCGCCGCGCATGAAGTGCATCAAGAGGCGAGCGACGAGGAGTTTGGCCCATGAAGAAGACATTGACAATTCTTGGCTTTCTCGCCGTCTTCCCGGCCGGCGTCGCACTGGCGGACGACGACTGCTTCGTGCCGATGGCCGATTGGCAGCCGCGCGACGCCGTCGCCCGGCTGGCCGAGGGCAACGGCTGGACGGTGCGCCGCATCAAGATCGACGACGGCTGCTACGAGATCGACGGCAGGGATGCCGAAGGGCGCGCGATCGAGGTGACGGTCCACCCGGCCACGCTGGAGGTGATCGAGATCGAATACGAGGACGACGAGGGCGATCGGCGCGACCGGAACCGAGAGGGAGGCGACGATGACTGATGCAGTGCATCGCGCCGGTGATGTCCCGGCGCCCGGCTTTCCGACACCGCCCCGGCTTCCCGTCATATCGCCTCTGCCCTTGATGGGCCCGTTGCTGGTAGCGCTGCCATGCCTGCTGGCGGCGCTGCTCGGGTTCAACACCTATGCGCCCTATGGTGCGGATGCGGCGCTCGGCATTGCAGTTGGGGCCGCGGCGGTTGTCGCAATGGCGCAGACCCTGATCCTCGCCGCACGGCCGCCTCTGGTGGAGCTATTGTTCGGCGGACTCGACCGCATGTACCGGGTCCACAAATGGCTGGGCATCTCCGCGATGGTCCTGATGATCCTGCATCAGCAGATCGAGCCGGACTTCGAGCGGACGGTTCGTGAAACCGGCCTTGGTGAACTGGGTGCGGAGGCGGGCGAGTTCGCCTTCAACGCGCTTCTCGCGCTGATTGCTGTCAGCTGGTTCCGGCGGCTGCCCTTCATCGGGCTGGAAATCCCCTATCAGATCTGGCGCTTCAGCCATCGTTTCATGGGAGCCCTGTTTGCCATCGTGGTCTTTCACCAGTTCTTCGTCGACATGCCGACGGGGGTAGATCCATCGCTCTCGATGCTTCTCAACACATTCGGCATCGCCGGAGTCGCTGCGTGGATCTTCACCGAGCTGGTCGCCCCGCAGCTGCGGCGTCGGGAGTTCACCGTCAGCGAGATCAGCCAGACCGGCGACACCACCACGCTGACGCTCAGCCCCATGGGTCGGGCCATGCGGTGGCGGCCGGGGCAATTTGCCTTTGTTCGCGCGCCGGAGGCTGGACTGTCCGAGCCGCACCCTTTCACGATCGCCAGCGCCCCGCGTCCTGACGGCGCCCTGACGTTCTCCATCCGGGCGCTGGGCGGCTGGACGCGGAGTCTTCCCGCGACCTTGCGGACCGGGACGCGCGTACAGGTCGAGGGCCCATATGGGCGGTTCGACTTCCGCAAGGGCGGTGCGCGCCAGATCTGGCTCGCCGGCGGCATCGGCATCACGCCCTTCCTCGCCTGGGCGGAAAGCCTGACCGAGGCGGAGAGGCGCGACATTCACCTCGTCCATTGCGTCCGGACACAGGAGGAAGCGATCGGGGTGGAGACGCTGCGCGCTGCGGCCGCCCGCAACCCGAGGTTCAGTTTCGAGGTGGTCGTCACGACGCGCGATGGCCGACTCACGGCCGAGCGCCTGATCAGCGCGGCGCCGTTCGCGGTCAAGGATGCAGATCTGTGGTTCTGCGGCCCGACCGGCCTGAAGGACGGGATCCTCAAGGGCCTGAAGGCACAGAACCAGATGCCGCGGCGGGTCCGCTTCGAGCAGTTCGAATTCGCCTGAGAAAGGGCCTGTCACATCGCCACGCCAGCCGTGTGGCTCTCGCCTGCGCCTTTTGGCCCCGCTCTCACCGGCGGGGCCATTTCTTCCTGACGGCAACCTGAAGCGGAAATCGCTGCGCCGTCAGCAAGCCCTCAGGTCGGTTCTCCAGATTGTCTTCAGCAGACGAAAGGAGACCCTGCCATGAAGAAGACCCTGACATTTCTCGCCGCGTCCACGGCGCTGACCGTCGTGATCGGCGTCCCCGCCTGGAGCGCGATGCAGGCCCCGTCCGACGGCGTCCTTCGGCCGGTCGCCGCGCTCTTCGATGACGCCGCGCAAGCGATGCCGCTCGTTCTCGCAAGCGACGACGATGACGACGACAATCGCTGGCGGGAAGGCTCGCGTCGCGGCCACGACGATGACGACGATGACGACGATGACGAAGACTGCGACGACGATGATGACGACGACGAATGCCGCGGTGGCGCTCGCAATCCCGCGCCCGCGGGCACGGTCGCCCCTCCGCAGAACGGCCTCTTCGGGAACGGCGCACCTCCGCAGGTTCAGGTGAACTGAACCGCTTCGCAGCCCCTCTCCGAACAAGGATCCATCCGATGAAATCGCTTCTCGCAACGCTTGCGCTGACCACGGCGCTGACACTTCCCGGTCTCGCCATGGCGCGGCCGGTGACGCTCACCACGACCCTCAACACCTACGGAGGCGACGGGGCCTACCTCGCGCTCTACGTCACCGACGCCTCGGGCGCCTATGTCGGCAGTCTCTGGATGGCCGGCGGCAAGTCCAAGTACTACGAGCATCTGAGCGACTGGTACCGCGCCACGGGCGGCGACGCCGCGCAGATCAACGGCATCACCGGCGCCAGCGTCGGCGCGGGCCGCACGCTCGAGATCACGCTCGACCTGGCCGACGCGCTGTTCGACGCGGGCTACACGCTCCACATCGACGCTGCCGTCGAGGACATGCGGGACAGCCCGAACGATGTGGCGGTGCCGCTCACGACCGATGGCGCGGGCACCCCCGTGACCGGACGCCGCTACGTCGCCAGCTTCGCCTACGACATGTGAGGGGCTGGGCCATGATCCGTGCACTCCATCGCTGGCCGGGTCTTCTGGCCCTCGCGCTCCTCACCATCCTGAGCCTGAGCGGTGCGGCGCTCTCGGTCTTCCCCGCGGCCGAGCGCATCGCCGCGCCGCAGTCGCAGGCCGGCCTGACCGTCGCTGCACTCGCGAGCCGCATTCAGGCCGTCTATCCGGGCGTCGAGCAGGTCCGCCGGTCGCCCTCCGGTCGCATCACCGCCTACTGGTTCGATCAGGGCGCGCCGGGAGCCGCCGTGATCGACCCGGCGACCGGTGAAGGCGTGGCCTCGGCCGACCCCAACCAGGTCGAACGCTGGCTCACCAACCTTCACCGCTCGCTCTTCCTTGGGGATAGCGGCCGCATCGCCATGGCCGCAGGGGCTGCCGCGATGCTGATCCTCTCGCTCTCCGGCGCGGCGCTGGTCGCGCGCCGCGCGGGCGGCTGGCGGCACTGGTTTGCGCGCTTGCGTGGCCCGCTCGCCGGGCGGCTGCACGTCGAGATCGCCCGGATCGCTGTCGTCGGCCTCGTTCTGTCCTCCACGACCGCTCTCTGGATGACGGCGTCCACGTTCGATCTGCTGCCGGATGGCGGCAGCATACCGGTCGCCCCAGCGGAGGTCAGTGGAGAGACGGGGTTCGCGCTCGACCAGATGCCAACGCTGCGGCAGACGCCGGTCGCCGAGCTGCGCGAGCTGAGCTTTCCCTATCCGGGCGACGCGACGGATGTCTTCACGGTCAAGACCGACCGGGGCACCGGCTATCTCGACCAGGGTACCGGCGCGCTTCTGGCTTGGGCCGACCTGACGGGATGGGAGCGCGTCTCGGAGACCATCTACATGCTGCACACCGGACAGGGGGCGGCGACGCTTGGCCTCGTGCTCGGGCTTATGGCGCTCGGCGTGCCCGCGATGGGCGCGACCGGCATCCTGGTCTGGCTCGCCGGGCGGCGCGGGCGGCCGCGCATCCGGGGCAACCAGCCCGCCGTGCGGGCGGAGACGATCCTTCTCGTCGGCAGCGAGGGCGGCAGCACCTGGGGCTTCGCCGCGACCCTTCACGCCGCACTGACGGAGGCCGGGCAGAGCGTCCATGTCGGCCCGATGTCGGGCTTCGCGCCGGAGCGCTATGCGCGGGCGGAGCGGATCATCCTGCTCGCCGCGACCTATGGCGACGGGGCGGCGCCGGCCTCGGCGAAGGGCTTTCTCGACCGGCTGAGCACGCTCGAGCGCGCGCCGGACATTCCTCTTGCGGTGCTCGGCTTCGGCGACCGCAGCTTTCCGGCCTGGTGCGCCTTCGCCAGGGACGTCGCGGCAGCGGCGCAGGCGAAGGGTTGGCCCGAGCTTCTGCCGCTCGACACGATCGACCGGCAATCGCCGCAGGATTTCGCCCGCTGGGGTCGTGCGCTTGGAGACGTGCTCGGCATTGGACTCGAGCTGTCGCATCAGTCGGTCCAGCCGCAAACGACCACGCTGACCCTTGTCTCGCGGCGCGACTACGGCGCCGAGGTGCAGGCCCCGACGGCGATCCTGCGCTTCGCGCTTCCACGCGTCCCGCTCTGGCAGCGGCTGCTCGGGGGCGGGTTCGCTCGGTTCCAGGCGGGGGACCTGATCGGCATCCTGCCCGAGGGCGGCGCCGTTCCGCGGCTCTACTCGCTCGCGTCCGGGCGTCTCGACGGCTTCATCGAGATCGTGGTCAAGAAGCATCCCGGCGGCCTCTGCTCGGGACAGCTGACGGCGCTGGAGCCGGGTGACACCATCGCTGCCTTTCTCCGCCCCAACCCCGGTTTCCGTCCGGGCCGGAGTCGGGCGCCGCTGATCCTGATCGGCGCGGGGACCGGCATCGGGCCGCTCGCGGGCTTCGTGCGCGGCAACGCGCGCCGTAGGCCGATTTACCTGTTCTTCGGCATGCGCCATCCCAACAGCGATTTCTTCTACGGCGAGGATTTCCCCGACTGGCAGGACGAGGGACGCCTGACACGCCTGGTCACGGCCGTCTCACGCGGGGCGCGGCCTCATTACGTCCAGGACGCACTGCGCGGCGAGGCCACGGAGGTCGCGGAACTCATCCGCAATGGGGCGCGTGTGATGGTCTGCGGCGGACGCGACATGGCGGCCGGCGTGGCCGATGCGCTGGCCGAGTTTCTCGCGCCGGCCGGGCTGACCCCGGCAGTCCTGAAGGCGGAGGGGCGGTATGTCGAAGATGTCTACTGAACTGGTCCGGGTCGCCCTGAACGGCCCCACGATGGGCACGCGCTGGTCCGCGCTGTTCTTCGCTGGTCCCGACGTCGACAAGGAGGCAATCCGGGGCGCGCTGCAGGCGGCCGTGGAAGAGGTGGACGGACAGATGTCGACCTGGAACGCGGGCAGCGACCTGATGCGGCTCAACGCGGCGCCGGTGGGAGAATGGGTGGCGGTGCCCGCGCAACTGGCTGCGGTCCTGCGCCTCGGCATCGAGATCGGGCGCGCCTCGGGCGGGGCGTTCGACATTGGCATGGGCGACGCGGTGACGGCCTGGGGCTTCGGCCCCGGGGACGCCGCGCCGGATGGCATCCGCGCCGCGATGACCGCCTCGCGCCGCCCGGCACATGAGGCGCTGGAGATGGACGACGCCCGCGTGCGCAAGGCCGCAGCCCTGAAGCTCGACCTCAACGGCATCGCCAAGGGCTATGGCGTCGACCGGCTCGCCGAGACCCTGCGCGATCATGGGATTTCGGACGGACTCGTCGGGATCGATGGCGAGATGCGTGCAATGGGCCTCAGGCCGGACGGCGAAGCCTGGACCATCGCGGTCGAGGCGCCGGACGCCGAGCGCCGGACGCCGCATTCGATCCTCGCGCTTCAGGATGCCGCCGTCGCGACCTCGGGCGACTACCGTCACTGGGTCGAGGTGCAGGGGCGCCGCCTGTCGCACACGATGGACCCAAGGCGCGGCGCGCCGCTGATCGCGTCGCCGGCCTCCGTCACCGTCGTGGCTCGAACCTGTGCCGAAGCCGATGCGTGGGCGACGGCCCTCATGGTGCTTGGGCCGGACAAAGGCGCGACGCTCGCAAGACGAAGCGGGCTCGACGCCCTGTTCCTCTTGCGCGACCATAATGGCGACGCACGGAGCTTGGGAGTCGGACAACTGTTTTCATAGCCATCGCCATCGATCGTCACGGCGGCGGAGTCCGCACTGGTGAGTGTTGCGAGCGTCGTATGACGCCGCCCCGCGGGGGCGCAGATTCATGCTTCAAATGCCCTCTCATGGGGAAGATCGTCCTGCTTGAGGTATCCTTCCTCGGCGGGGGTCGAATTGCGACCAAGAACCTGATTGCGGTGAGGATGACGGCCGAATGCCGCGATCACGTCCTTCACGTCCCGGGCCTGCTTTACCAGCGGCCGGTAAATCGGCTGCAGGTGCGCGGGGGCTTCTGCGGCGATCTCTCCTTGCGAAGCCGGATGAGGAGATCGAGGCGCTCAAGGTGCTCGGGTCCCTCGCAATGGCCGAGTGGCAGACCATGAACGACCTTGAACCATGGCGTTGGCAGCGCGGCGTACTGGCCGTTGGTTAGGCCTTCCATCGCCAGCGCCAGCGCCGCCTTGTCCTGCGCGAAAGCGCGGACATTGCCTCGCCAGACCGATCGCGAGAACTGATCGAGCACAATGATGAGCGCGAGCCTGCCTTCGGAATCGGAGGCCCGAGGGTCGAGATTTCCTACGGCTCCTTCAGCAGTGAGTTCCGAAAAACGGGACTCAATTTCGCTGTCCGCGCCGCCACGCATTCGCCAGAACCAACGATCTCTATGGGTCTCCGCATCGATCTGAAATGAGCGGCCCTCCGGAAACCAGAATTCGAGAACTTCCCGCCATATCTGATCGTCAGTTTTCTGGTTCATGGCCGCACCTCCATGGAGCACACTTGTATCTGCTCCAGACAATGATAAAGCAGCCGCCATCGCGCAGCCGCGAAAGCCCCCGCGCGAGGGCGCGGGGGCTCTTGGTGATGGAACAGGCGTTCACGTCCTGGTGGCGGCTGCGGGCCCAACGGCAGTCCGGCCTCGGCGAGCGGCAGCGTCCGGTCTGGGTGCTCCGGGCACCCGCAGAAGCCGCATGCCATTGGCGATGACAATCAGCACCGAGAGCTGGTGGACCAGCATCCCACCCGCCATGTGGACATGGCCGCTGAAGACGCCGGCGAGCAGCCCCGCCACCGTCAGAAGCGCGATGACCAGGTTCTGGCGCATGTTGCCAAGCGTCGCGCGCGAGATCGCCATCGCCTCTGGGATCTTGCCGAGATCATCCTTGAGCAGGGCGATGTCTGCGGTCTCGATGGCGACGTCGCTGCCTGCCGCGCCCATGGCGATGCTGGTATCGGCGGCCGCAAGAGCGGGCGCGTCGTTGATGCCGTCACCGACCATCGCGACATGCGCGCCATCGGCCTTCATTCTGCGGATCAACTCCAGCTTGTCCTCGGGCATCAGGCCGGCGTGGACCTCGTCGATGCCGATCTCGCGGGCGATGGCATGCGCCGCGCCATGCTGGTCGCCAGTCAACATCACCACGCGGCCGATGCCGATGTTGCGCAGGCGGGCGATGGCTTCCTTTGCGCCCTCTCGGGCCATGTCGGACATGCCCAGCAAGCCGATCAGCTTTCCGTCCGCCGCCACGAGGATCGGCGTCTGCCCGGCCTCGAGCAGCCGGCCCAGAGCGGCTTCGCCCTCGGCTCCCAGCGGGATGCCAAGCCTGTCCATCAGGCGGCGGTTCCCTGCGGCGACTTCGCGCCCCTCGATGCGGGCGCTGATACCCATACCGGCGTGCTCGTCGAGCGATTCGGGCGTGGGCAGCTGACCCTGCTTGCGACCAGCCTCGACTATCGGGCGGCCGAGCGGGTGGTCCGATCCGGCCTCGGCTGTCGCGGCCAAGCGCAGCAGTTCGTCCTCGGTTGTGCCGTCAAGCGCGATCACCGTAGCCAGACGCGGCTTGCCTTCGGTCAGCGTGCCAGTCTTGTCCAGCGCCAGCGTGTCGATCCGCCCCGCGCTTTCCAGATGCTGGCCGCCCTTTATGAGGATGCCGCTGCGCGCGGCCCGACCGATACCGGCGACGATCGACACGGGCGTCGAGATCACCAGCGCGCCGGGGCAGCCCACGACCAGCAGGGTCAGCGCCAGCCGGATGTCCTGCGTGAAGGCGAAGGCGACAACCGCGAGCCCGATGATCGAGGGCGTGTACCACTGCGCGAAGCGCTCGATCATGCGCTGGCTCGGGGCCTTTTCCTCCTGCGCTTCCTCGACGCGCTGGATGATGCGGGCCAGCGTGGTGTCGGCACCGACATTGGTTGCCCGTATGCGCAGAAGGCCGTTCTCAGCGATGGTTCCGGCATGGACACGGCTGCCGGGCGCCTTCTCGGAAGGCATCGGCTCGCCAGTAATGGCGGCCTCGCTGACCGCGGCTGTACCCTCGGTCACCTCTCCGTCGACCGGAATACGCTGGCCAGCCTTGACCAGCACGGTTTCACCCAGTTGCACGGCAATGGCAGGAACCTCGACCGGCTGGCCGCCCCGCAGGACGGTGGCGGTGGCCGGGGCAGCGTCGAGCAGCGCTTTCAGCGCGCCGCGGGTCTGGCCCATGGTCCGCATCTCCAGCCACGCACCCAGCATGAACAGGAAGGTGACGGCGGCCGATTCCCAGACTTCGCCGATCACCAGCGCGCCCACGGCGGCAACCGTCACCAACAGCTCGATGCTCAGATGCCTGACCTTCAGCGCCCGCCAGGCGCGGACCGCGATGTCCGAGCCAGCCAGCAAAGCGGCGGCGACCATGAGCGCCCACCAGAGGTCGATCATTCCGAAGCCGTAGCGCGCGATCAGACCGACTGCGATGAGGCTTCCGCTGCTGACGGTAAGCCAGAAACGTCGCCGTGCAGGATGTGTGATGGCGCCGCTGATATTCGCAACAAGACTGCTCATCTCATCCCTCCTTTCATTCATTTCTTGCGAAGTGGATCCGCCGCACCGGATTGCGGCGCGGCGGGATCACCATTAAGGTCAGAAGGCCGAGGGCCGCGCTTCGTAGCCGGTGCCGCGGATCGCTTCGACCAGCGCATCGACGCTCGACCGGGCAGGGTCGTGCTCGACTTCGATCTTGCCGGTGTTGAAGCGCACCTCGGCCTTCTCGACACCGGGCAGTCCACGCAAGGCCTTCTCGATCTTCGGCACGCAGGACGGGCACGAAAGCTCGTCGCTGCGGAGGATGGTTTTCGTGATGCTGTTCTGTGACATGATTTTCTCCTTTCTCGGTCGGGCTCTCTGTGAGCCCTGCCTCTACTGAGGATCTATGTTGTTCTCCTGTGCACTGCGATTAGCGAAACCCGAAAGCTTGTCTTGCAGGAATGCAAAGGCCCTCTCCAGTGGGCAAAGCGCCACTGACGCGTAACGGCGGAGCGCCGTCGCGCTCCGCCGCCACATGTCTCACATCGCCAGTGCTCGGGCTGGGGTCAGTGCCCGGCGAGGGTCTCCTGGTGCTAGTGGCTGGCTCCGGCATCGGCCAGGTGGTCTGCCTGCTCGGCGAAGTGCGTGAACTGCACGTAGGCTTCGACGTACTCGCGACCCTGCTCGACGGAGTCCTCCGCCGTCTGGCGCTTCTCGTAAGCTACCGCGAAACGTTCCTCGACTCCGTGCCGGATCGCGGAGGCGAGCTCTTCCGCCAGAGGCTCCACGTTGCCGTCCTCCAGAGCCTGGTCGGCGGCTGCAATCGCCGGCTCGACGCTGCCCGCCGGCTTCAGTCCGGTGAAGCCCGCGCCCTCGCTCGCGCGGTGGACCCGGATCAGGGTTTCGAAGAAATACCGGTCAGCAACTGTCTTGGCGGCATCGGTTTCCTCGCGAACCTCCAGCGTCATGTCGAAGGCACTTCGGATCTCGTCCTCGTCCTCCGCTGTGACCCACTTGAGAACCGGGGTCACGTCCTGCGCTTCGAGGGCGCGCTGCGCGTCCTGGACCACCGGGCCGTCCATGCTGTCGCAGTGCGCGAAAGCGGGGCTGGCGAGAAGGCCGAGGGCGGCGGTTGCCATGAGTAGTCTGCGCATTGGAATGCTCCTTCGCTTGTCGATCTGCGGCGCGGCTCGGTCGAGCCCGCCTCGACCAAGAAGGTAAACTGTGCGAGAGTGCGGCGGGATTGGCGATTTTTGAAAGCTTTGCTTGCATGGATGCAAAGGCCGAGAACTGGGACGACTTGCGCGTCTTTCTGGCCGTGGCACGGGCCGGGTCGCTCTCGGGCGCGGCTCGAACGCTCGGCGTGAACCATTCCACCGTCTTTCGCCGCATCGGTGCCTTCGAGGAGGCGTTGGGGGTACGCCTCTTCGAGCGACAACCGGGGGGCTATCTGCTCACGCCCGCTGGAGAGGAGCTGCGTGACGGCGCCTTGCGCGTCGAGGAGGAGATCGCAAGCCTGAGCCGCAAGGTGACCGGGCAGGATCTGCGTCTCAGCGGCGCCGTGCGGTTCACGACCATCGACATGCTGGCATTCGGACTACTGCCGCGGCACCTCGCCGGGTTCCGGGATGCGTATCCCGGTATCGAAGTCGAGCTTGTCGTCGGCAATGTCGCCCTGAACCTCAGCCGGCGTGAGGTTGACGTCGCGCTGCGCGTCGGCAATGCGCCAGCCGAGACCCTGGTCGGGCGCCGGGTCGGACGGCTCGCCTTTGCCGTCTACGCCAGCGCCGACTACCGCGCGCGGCGGCCGGAGCCTGACCTCTCGCTCCACAACTGGATCGGCTTCGACTCGGAGCATGAGGCGCTTGTCCGTCGCATGGCCGGCTTTCTTCCGGAGGTGAAGCCGGTGCTGCGCACGAACTCGGTGGCGGCTGCTCTCTCCGCCGCCAAGGCCGGGATGGGACTTGCGCCGCTGCCTTGCGGACTTGCGGACCTCGAGACCGATCTCGTACGCATCGCCCCGCTGCCTGACGAATTCACCCTCGACCTCTGGCTGTTGACTCATGAGGATCTGCGCCAAACCGCGCGCATCCGGGCTTTTCTCGACTTCCTGGCCGAGGCATTGGCAAAGGAAGCGCCTCTGC
Source organism: Polymorphum gilvum SL003B-26A1 (assembly GCF_000192745.1). Lineage (NCBI taxonomy): Bacteria > Pseudomonadati > Pseudomonadota > Alphaproteobacteria > Rhodobacterales > Paracoccaceae > Polymorphum > Polymorphum gilvum. The sequence continues at coordinate 4,325,802 of NC_015259.1, read as the reverse complement.
TGGAGGGCATGAGCCGCGAGGCAATGGATGCGCCTTTGCACGGCGACTTATCGAAGCTCGACGAGCATGCCCCAGCAGCCGGGAGATAACATGGGAAAGCCGTTTCAGATCGACCGCTCATTCGCGCTGACGGCCCTCACCGTCCTTGGGATGCTCTTGGCCATTCTCGCGCTATGGCCGCTTCAGGGCGCCACGGCGGCTTCCTTCTCTCTCGCAGGTCTTTTGCTTGTTTATCTGGCAGGCGGCTTGCCCGCCGCATGGCGGGCCGCCACCACATTGTGGGAAGAGCGCATTCTCGACATCGACCTGCTGATGGTCGTTGCCGCCGTTGCGGCCGCGGCTGTCGGCGCGCCCTTCGAGGGTGCGGTCCTGCTGACGCTGTTCAGCATCTCCACGACACTGGAGGAACGGGCGCTCGGCCGCGCGCGCCGGGCCATCGAGGCGTTGATGGAGCTTCGGCCGGAGACGGCACTTCGCAAGGCGCCGGACGGGTCAGTCTCGGAAGTCCCTGCTGCCGATCTTCAGGTGGATGACGTCGTGGTGCTGCGGCCCGGCGCGCGGGTTCCGGCGGACGGGGTGATCGTCAGCGGCCGGGGCTCTCTCGACGAAGCCCATATCACGGGCGAGTCCATGCCCGTCGCCAAACAACCCGGCGCCCCGGTCTTCGAGGCGACGGTCAACCTCGACGGCGTGCTCGAGATGGCCGTGACGAAGACGATCGAGGAAAGCACCGTCGCCCGCATGATCGCGCTCGTGACCGAGGCGCAGGCGGCCAAGGCGCCATCGGAGCGCTTCAGTTCCTGGTTCGGGCAACGCTACACGGTCGCGGTCATGGTCGGAGCCGTCCTGGCCTTCGCCGCCTTCTACTGGCTGGGGCGCGACTGGGAGGAGGCGCTCTACCGATCAGCGACTCTGCTGGTGGCGGCGAGCCCCTGCGCGATCGTGATCTCCGTCCCTGCCGCGATTCTTTCCGCCCTGTCGGCTGCCGCGCGCGGAGGTGTGTTGTTCAAGGGCGGCGCCGCGCTCGAGACGCTGGCGGCGGTCGACACCTTCGCCTTCGACAAGACGGGAACGCTGACGACCGGCAAGGCCTCGGTCACAAGGGTGGTGGCGCTCGATGGCGACGATCGGCGCTTCCTCTCGCTGCTTGCCGGGCTCGAGGCCCAGTCGGAACATCACAGCGCGGCTGCCGTGCGGCAGGAAGCCCTCAGTCGCGATGTTGAACCGGCCCAAGTGACAAACGTGATCACCCGACCGAGTGCCGGCATCGTCGGTAACGACGGCGAGGGGCAGGTGTGGGCCGGCAATCCGCGCCTCGCATCAAAGATGGGCGCCTCAATCGACCACCCGAAGCTACAGGCGCTAGCTGCGGACACCGAGACGGTCATCTATTTCGGCCGGGATCGGCAGGTGATGGGGGCTGTCACCATCGCGGATCAGGCTCGCGCGACCTCTGCGCCGGCGCTTGCCGCGTTGCGCGAAGGCGGCGTCGGCGAAATCGTCATGATGACCGGCGACCGCCGCGCGGTTGCTTTGCGGATCGGCGAAGAGCTCGGCTTGAAGCCCGGGGAAATCCATGCCGACATGCTGCCGGAAGACAAGGTCCGGATGGCCGGCGAGCTGGCGGCCAGAGGCAAGGTCGCCTTCGTCGGAGACGGCGTCAACGACGCGGCCGCGCTGGCCCGTGCCGATGTCGGGATCGCCATGGGTGCTGCCGGATCGGATGTCGCGCTGCAGGCAGCCGACGTGGCGCTCCTGTCGGAAGACATGGGACGGCTCGCGGAGGCGCATCGACTGGCGCGGCGCACGGCGCGGATCATTCGGCAGAACCTCGCCTTCTCCATGGGTGCCATGGTCATTCTGGTGACGGGCGCGCTGTTCTTCGAGCTGCCTCTGCCGCTCGCAGTGATCGGTCACGAGGGCGGAACGGTTCTGGTGGTGCTCAACGGGCTGCGTCTGCTGCGGGACCCCATCCGCCGCAACGAAAACAAGTCAGCGTCACCAGATCAGGTGGTGACTGTCGACAGCATCAGCGCCCCCGTCCAACGTCATGCCTATCGCAGAAGGATCCCGCGGCGCGCGGGTTGAAGACAACGACTTCAACTCGTTTCCGGCCCAGAGAAGGTTGGACGTCAGGCCCATCCCCTCCGCCATTTTGCTTGCGCGCAGCCGCCACACTAACCCTGCGCGCGTGCCTTCGGGTTCGGACTGTGTCCTCCACCCTCCGCTAGGCCATTTCCCGCTCTTCATCAGTCAAGCGGACCGCAGAGCTCCGTGATTGTCGAAACGGGCGATCAACCTGAAACAGGATTGGCGTCGCCTGCCTGTCGCGCGAGGTGTCGTCCGTCGCCGTCCTGAAAGCTGTCCGCCAGGGAACCGGCCGGGACACGCACTCCTGCCGCGCGGACGATCGGCCCGGATGATCGGCAGGGCGCGGAAGGAGCGGCGGAACCTAGGCGCTGTCGCGTTCCCACTGGAGCTTGGCAATCCGCGGGTCGGCCGCGAAGCTGTCGCGCGGAAACTCGATTTCCTGTCGCGGAAACGCGCAAAGGGCCTGAACGCCGGAACGGCTCAAGCGGATGTGTAACGCGCAAGAACACATGGCACTGAACCGGGATTAGGTGGGAACAGGCGGGAACAGGCGAAAATGATTTGAATTCAGCGGCTTGCCGAGCGGTTGGGCGGGGTGGGCGAAAAAGGGGCGCGCAAGATCAAATGGCACAAAAAGGCCCGCGTGGCGCGATGAGGGTGCCTGGAAAACGGCAGAAAACAGCCAATTTGTCGATTTAAGTCGGAAGTGACTTCCGACTTAAAAACGGCGGAAAACAGCCATTCTAGCGAATTAACTCGGAAGTCGCGATTTCCTGAAACCAACCCTAAAACCGGCCCCGACCCCCGAGCTGGAGGCCACGCGGATCGCGTGCGGCGATCGGGTTGTAAACGGGCGCGAGACGACACTTAATACGATCATTCAGACTTCCAGAAGCATCACGCCTGACGTTTGCCGGTGCCGGGCTCGGCGGCGGCGGTTTGCAGCTTCCTGCGCAGGCGCGCCTCCAGCCAGGGCAGCAGGCTGTGGAGCTCGGCGGCGTCGGCAGGATCCTCGGCGCGCGCCAGCAGGGCGTTGTAGGCCTCGGCCTGCTCGTCCAGAACGGCATCCGGCGGCAGCTTGATCCCCTCTTCCTTGTGCACCCGCGTGACGAGACGGCCGACCTGGCGAAACAGCGCCGGGTCGATGGAAGGCATCGCCCGAGCCGGAGCCTTCGCCGGATCGGCGAACATCTCCCCCTCGCCAGTGAGAAGCCAGTTCAAATTTACACCAAAAACATCCGCATAGGCGGCCAGAACAGATGCCGCTGGCTCTCTCTCTCCTCGCTCATAAGTGGCCACGGCGGTGACGCTAATTCCCAGCTTTCCGGCTAATTCGCCGCGCTGAGGATCTCCGTGCTGCCGGCGCAGCTCCCTAAGTCTCTGCGCTAAAGGCGTCTTCGGATCCGTTTCGGGTCGAGCCAAGACAGCACACTTAAACGCATTCGAGCTTTACAAAAGCGCAAACGCATTTTATCCCTATCTTATCGGCCCGTGATTTGGGGCCGGTGTTTCACATCGACAGTTCAAGGAACCCGGCCTGTTGCAGCAGGCCGGGTTCGAAGGGGAGCCCATGACGAAGCCCAGGTGGGACCAGCATTCGATCAAGGCCGAGCTGCATCGCCGCGGCATGACGCTGTCCGCGCTGGCCGAGAGCATCGACATGAAGCCGAATTCCTTCGGCCATGTCTGGAAGAGAACGAACCGCAAGGCCGAGGCGGCGATCGCCCAGTTCCTCGAGGTGCCGGTCGAGCAGCTGTTTCCCGATCGGTATCCGATCACGACAACCCGCATCCTGTCTAGCAGGTATGCGCCGAAGGCCACCAGTGCCAATCGCGCCCCGAAGAGCGGCCAGGACCGCGCGGCGGCATGAGCCTCTCGCCAGCTGAGATCCTCGCCAGGAAGCGGGCGGCGCAGGGGCCCTTGCTGACAGGCTCCCGCGATCCCCTTCGCACCGCAAAGGAGCCTGCCATGAAAGCGATCCTGAAGAAGGTGTCGGCCTCGGGCCGCGCCTATTACCACACGGGCCGCGTCCATCAGGTCGAGGTTGCCGGCGGCGGGTCGGCGCTGGTCGCCGAGACCGGCCTGCTGGCGGGCGACGCGTACCGGTTCGCCAGCGTCGGGGAAGCGCAGGCGGAGGCCGACTGGATCAACGCGCGCGGCATCAGCGACGCCAAGTGGGCGGTCGCGGAGGTGGCGGGATGACGGGCGCGTGGAACTGGCAAGACTTGCGGTTGCCGGAGGCCTTCACTGTGGCCGGAGCGGCGTATCAGCGGGGAAAGCTGGAAAGTCTTCGGGCGACGATCGATCAGGCCATTGAGAAGGGAATTCCGTACCAGGACCTCCGAGACAGAATAGCAGCGCTGCCACTGCCTGAACTTCGACAGGTGCGTGAGAGCCGGGAGTGGGATCATGAAGCCGGAACCCGCCTCGCTTCCATGGTCAGTGCAACAATGCTCCATGAGGCCCGTTCATACAGAACACGTCCCGCGCCTGCGCTGCAGTCATCGATTGGGTCGAGATTTCCGGCCTCGACCATGCGCCAGAGCGCCGCATTCGCCTCTGGGTCATATCCGCGGTCGAACCGTGTCGACGTGAGGACTTCCATTTTCGCCCGAAACTTCGACAGAAGCGGCCAAATGAGGCGAGCGACTGTATCGGCATCCGCATTCATGATCTCAGGCGGAAAGGACGGTGGCACAAAGTGCCTTTGCAGATACGCCGCCCATAGCTCTCTTCCCAGCATTCCTCTTCCCTCCAGCTCGGGTGTTCGCGCCCCGAGTGTAGGGGAACGCGCGACCTGCGTCAGTGGCCGGGCGGCGGGGCTACCCGCGTTTCCTCCCGAACTGGCCGGGCCTCTGCACAGCGGCATGCCCGGCCGCTTTTTCGGGACACGATACAACAATCACCGGGACGAAACACGTGACCGCACACACCATCATGGATCTTGATCTTGCCGCGATCGACGTGACTGACCGCCTGCGCAAGGCGCTGCCGGCGCGCGTCGAAGCGCTGGCCGAGGATATCGACGAGCGCGGGCTGCTGACGCCGATCGAGGTTGTCGGACCGACCGACAATGGCGGCTATCGGCTGATCTACGGCGCGCATCGGCTGGCGGCGGCGAAGCTGCTCGGTTGGGCGGAGATCCCGGCGATCATCCATGCGCCGGACGCCTTCGCCGGCGAGGCCGAGACGGGCCTGCGCGAGATCCGCGAAAACCTGATGCGGTTCGAGTTGAACCCGCTGGAGCGCGCCGTGGCGATCGCCGCCTGGCGCGACATCTACGAGGCCGCACAAGGCCAGGTGAAGCGCGGGGGAAACCGGCGGGCGGCATCAAAGTTTCACGATGAAACTTTGATCGACGCCGACCCGGTAGCTGCTGCCGCCGAGCAGTTCGCCGCGTCCTTCGGCGAGGCGGCGCAACGGGCGCTTGACCTCAGCAAGGTCACGGTCTGGCGCTGCCTGAAGATCGCGACGATCTCGCCGGAGATCCGCGACCGGATCGCCGACAGTCCGCTTGCCTGCAACCAGTCCGAACTCCTGAAACTCGCCGATCAGTCGCCGGAGCGGCAGGCGCAGATCGTCGGGCTGCTGCTGGCCGAGCCGGCGGCGGCGGCGACAGTCGAGGAGGCAATCGCAGTCATCGACAAGTTGCCGCCTGCGCCGAAGCCGGGTGCCTGGGAGAAACTGTCGGACACGTTCTCGCGGCTGAAGAAGGCCGAGCAGCGGGCGTTCTTCGAGGCGCATCGCGAGGCCATCGACCTCTGGCTGGCGGAGCGCGGCTAACCCATGTCCCGGCGCCGCGACCCGCTCTGGCAGGACCTGTTCTCCTGGGCTCCGCCCAAGGCGACCGTGAGCCTTGGCGCGGAGGGTCCGGGGCGCGGCGCGCTGGACAGCCAGATCGCCCGGCTGGTGTCGCGCGCCCTGCGCGAGGCGCGCGAGGAGGGGGCCTCGCGCGCCGACGTCGCGCGCCGGATCGCCACGACCCTCGGACGGTCGGTGTCCGAAGCCACACTCGACAAGTGGGCCAGCGAGGCGGCGGAGGAGCACCGCATTCCGCTGGACGCGTTCCTCGCCCTGGTGGAGGCGACCGGCTGCAACGGGCTGCTCGGCGCGCTGGTCGAGCGGTTCGGCTTCGTCGTGGTCGAGGCGCGCTATGCCGACCTGATCGAGTTGCATCTCGTGGAGGAACAGCAGCGGAAGATGGACGCGCACCGCTGCGCCCTCGAAGCGCGGTGGAGGGCACGGCGATGACCGAGTGGCTGACCGCCCGCGAGATCGCCGAGCTGGGCCTGCCGGGCCTGCCGGGCACGGAACGGGGCGTCCGGCTGCTGGCCGAGAGCGAGCGCTGGCACGCCAATCCGGCCTATGCGCGAGATCGCGTCGGACGCGGCGGAGGCCTCGAATATCACATCGCCCTGCTGCCGACGCTCGCCCGCCTCGCCTACGAGACGCTCCATCGCCGGATCGAGACGCCCGCCCCGGACGAGACGGCGGAACCGTCTGCCGCCCCCGCCCCCGCCCCCGGCACCGGCACCGACCGCGCGGCGATGGAGCGGGACGCGCGGCTGGCGATCGTTGCCGCATACGAGGACTATGCGAAGGGCCAGCGGCTCGGACAGGCGAGCCTGACGCAGACCTTCGTTGCGCGCTACAACGCCGGCAAGCTCTCGGTCGACGACTGGATCGGCGCGATGGTGCCGCATCTGTCCAAGCGGACACTCGCCCGCTGGCGCGCCGCCAAGAAGCAGTCGCCCGACCTGCTCGGCTTCGACCCATCCACCGCGCGCAAGGGCAAGGCGGTTCTGGAAACCGCCAACGGCGGGGCGCTGCGGACTTTCATCCTCGCGCTCATTGCCCACCAGCCGCACCTTTCCGGCGCGCATGTGCGCACGCTTTGCAGGGACGAGTTTGGCGACGAGATCCGCGCGATCAAGGGCGGCATCGAGACGGCGCTCCCCATGCCGCCGGTGCGCACGTTTCAGCACTTTTTGAGGCGGCTTAAATCGGCGGAAAAAGTCGCGCTGACGCGGCTCACAAACCCGGACCGCTACCGCTCGACGATGGCACCCTCCGGCGTCGGCTCTCTGCGCTTCATCACCGAGGCGAATACGCTCTGGCAGATCGATGCGTCGCCGGTCGACGCCTACTGCACGGATGGGCGGTATTCAATCTATGCCTGTACCGATATCGCGACGCGGCGGATCTGCTGGTACGTCTCGCGCACGCCGCGCGCCTCGGCCGTGGCGCTGCTGATCCGCAAGGCGATCCTCGCCTGGGGCGTGCCGGCCAAGATCAAGACGGACAACGGCAGCGATTTCGTCGCGCGGGATACCAAGCGGCTGTTTGCCGCCCTCGACATCGAAATGGAGCTTTCCGCGGCCTACACGCCACAGCAGAAGGGCCACGTCGAGCGCGCCATCAAGACGTTCCAGCACGATTGCGCCACCCTGTTGCCGGGCTACGTCGGACATTCGGTCGCCGACCGAAAGGCCATCGAGGACCGCAAGAGCTTCGCCGACCGCCTTGGCGCCGACACGGCCGACATGTTCGACGTGTCTCTGACCGGGCCGCAGCTCCAGGCTTACGTGGACGATTGGGCACGGTACATCTACGAGGCCCGGCCGCATGCCGGGTTGTCTAAGGGCATGACGCCGGCCGATGCGGCGGCGGCTTCGAGCGCCCCAATCCGCACGGTCGCTGCGCGCGCACTCGACGTGTTGCTGATGCCCGCGGCCGGCAAGGACGGCCTGCGGAAGGTCACGAAGTTCGGCGTGCGGATCGACGGTTTCCACTACGTGATTAATGCCGCGATGCCGGGCGATGCCGTATTCGTGCGGATGGACCCGAACGACAGTGGCAAGGCTTACGCGTTCGACGCCGATGACGGCCGCTACATCGGCGAGGCCGTCTGTCCCGAGTTGGCCGGTCTGCATCCCAAAACCATCATCGCCGCGAAGAAGGAAGCGCAGGCCCAGGCGCTCCTCGAGGCGACGCGCGAGGTCAAGGCGCGGATCCGCGACATCACCTCCGGCCGACCGCTCATCGAGCGCGCGATCGATGTCGCCAAGCGCGACGCGTTGGCGCGCGAGGACGGCAAGGTGGTGGCCCTGCCGAAGCGGCAAGAGGAGCACTCCACGCCGGAAATCGCCGCCGCGCTCGATGTGACCGCGCCGGAGCCGGTCAAGACGCGCCTCTCTGGCCGCGCCGCGGAGATCGCGGCGGACCTCGCACAAGGCGCCGCGACGAGGTCGGCGCCCGTGACGCAACTCCGCAGGCAGGAAACCCCGCAATTGCGGTTCCGCCGCGCGCTCGCCCTGGAAGCCGCGATCGCGGCGGGCGAACCGGTGGAGACGGCCGATGCAATGTGGCTCGGCGGCTACCAGACCGGCCCGGAATACAAGGCGATGAGCCAGATGTACGAGGATTTCGGCGAGATCTGACAGCTTTGTCAGGTCTAGCCCAAGAAAAAAAGAGCCCCGGAAAACCGGAGCCCTCAAGACCGTTTTGAAGGACCATAGGATGACGGCACCACTCAAGAACGTCAAGACGGCAGCACGCGGATCGATCGCGCCGCTGAAGAACGTCGCCGCACTGATGACCCTGATCGAGGCGTTGCGCACCCGCGCGGTCGGCCTGCCCGGCATCGGCGTGTTCAGCGGCGACAGCGGCTACGGCAAGAGCGTCGCCGCGCAGTACGCGATCAACAAGACCGGCGCGGTTTATGTGGAAGTGCGCCACTACTGGCGGCAGAAGCGGTTCTGCGAGGCGTTGTTGCAGGAACTCGGCCAGCCGCGGCCGCGCGGCACCGTGGCTGCGTTGATGGACGACATCATCTATCGGCTCGGCGACGCGCCCCATCGGCCGCTGATCATCGACGAGGCCGACAAGCTGGTCGACGGCGGGATGATCGAGTTCGTGCGCGACATCCACGAGACGACGCAGGTGCCGGTCATCCTGATCGGCGAGGAATTGCTGCCTCGGAAGCTCGAAGCGCATGAACGCGTGCACAACCGGGTGCTCGACTTCCAGCTGGCGCAGCCGTGCGACAGCGAGGACACGACGGTGCTCGCGCGGTTCCTGTGCCCGGGGGTGGAGATCGCGCCGGATCTGCTCGAAGACGTCCGCCGCCAGACGGCCGGCAAGGCGCGCAGGATCGCCACGACCCTTCACGAGATCGGTCAGTTCGCCCGCAACAGCGGCCTGACGGCCGTCGAAAGAGGCTCCTACGGAGGGCGCATCTTCACGGGCGAGACGCCGATCCGGCGGGCGGGAGGGCGCGGCTGATGGCGGCGATCCTTACCCTCAAGACGATCGCCGGCCGTCCGGTTTTGCGCGGCTACGAGCATGTCTGGTCGGTCATCCTCGACCTGACGCGGACCGGCGCACCCTTCACGAAGCACGACATCGACCAGGGGTGCTGCGATCCGGGCGACAACGTCGTCACCGATTACCTGCGCAGGCTCCGTCTGGCCGGCGTCATCGAAGAGATCGGGGCCGAAGGCGCCGACCGCCGATATCAGAGGCGGGTCTATCGGCTTTGCCGCCGCCAGGCCGAGGCGCCACGCCTGCGCCGAGACGGTTCGGAAGCGCCGGTGCCCATCCAGCAGCTTCTCTGGAACACGATGCGGCATCTGTTGCGTGACGGATGGACGGCGAAGGAACTCGCCGACTTCTCCTCGACCGATGAGGTCCGCGTGTCGGTTGTGACGGCGCACAGCTATGCCAAGCATCTGGCGGCAGCGGGATACCTCCACTGTGTGGTGCCGGGCCGCCCTCGACACCTCGCCAAGTGGCGGCTCAAACCGTCGATGAACACGGGTCCGAAGCCACCGAGGCTCCTCAGAACGCACACGGTCTACGATCCGAACACCAACGACGTTTACGGAACGCCGGTCACCGAGGAGGTCGCGCCATGACCGCTCCTGTCCCGATGGCCGTCAAGGCGCTGGCCGCGTGGGGCGCTGCCATTCCGGATTGGGTTCCAGAACTCGCGGCCCTTGCCGATCGCGAGGGCCTGAACGGTGCCGCCAGGCGGGTCGGCTATTCGCCGGCCGTCGTCAGCCAGGTGCTGAACGCCCGCTACGCCGGCGATATGGCGCGGGTGGAAGAACGCGTGCGCGGCGCGCTGATGGGCCTGACGGTCGATTGCCCCGTCGTCGGCGAGCTCAGCCGCGACCAGTGCCTCGACTGGCAAGGCAAGGCCTACGCGCCGACGTCGGCGCATCGGGTCCGCATGTACCGGGCGTGCCGAGGCGGCTGCCCACACTCTCGCGTGAAAGGAGGCGGTGATGCTTTCTGACGATCTCCGCGCACTGCGCGACGGCCTGGCCGAGCACCGGTCGCACGACGGCCGGCTGGTGCTGTCCGGCACTGTGACAAGCCTGGTCGAGCTGATGCTGACCGACTGCATGCGACAGGCCAGGCACCTGGAGGCGGCCGTGCCGGCCGGGGCGGTGACGATCACGGCGGCGGACCTCGCCTCCGGCAAGGTCACGCGGATGCCGGTCGTGCCCAGGCCGCGCCCGCAGGATGGGGGGGCTGCGTCATGAGCGAGGCCCTGCACGACCTGGTCGACGACATCCTGGCATCGGTCTTCGACGGCTGCGGCCCGGACACGCCCGCCTCGATCGCGGCCGCCGAGGTGGCCGCCCGGCTGCTCAGCGGCGGCACGAGCCGGGCCGACCTCGTCCAGTCCATCAGCCGACTGATCGTCGCCGTCGATCAGGAGTTGCGCCAGCGCGAGATGCTGCATCGGGAGGCGGCCGAGCGGGCGCGGCTCGTGCCTGCCCCGACCGGCCGGCGCTGGCGGGTCACCCCGCTGCTGGACCTGATGCTCCCCGACCTAAGGCGCGACGGCCAAGCCGACCCGACCCCGACACTCATGGGCGACCCGGCGCCGGGCCGCTCCGCACTCGACCAAATGACATCCATCAACCGGAGGATTTGACATGAACAGCCCCGAAACCCGCGCCGCAGCCGGCGGTGTCATCGACGTCAACGGCAGGCCCTACATGGCCGATGCCAAGGGCAAGCTTGTGCCGCTGGAGCTGATCAAGGCCCAGGACAAGCTGGAGGACGAGGTGGTTCGCAAGATCATGCGTTACAGCGAGGAGCTGTCGGCGCAGATCGAGCGCTTCAAGGGCCACACCTTCACCGATCTCGGCGAGTTCGACGCGCTGCTGCAGGAGGTCTACGGCCAGACGCGCGGCGGCATCAAGGGCAACCGGACCTATCAGACGGTGGACGGCTGCATGAGGGTGAGCGTCCAGGTCGCGGATTTCATCGACTTCGGGCCGCAGCTGCAGATCGCCAAGGCGCTGATCGACGAATGCCTCAACGAGTGGTCGGCCGACGCCCGGCCGGAGATCCGCGGGATCATCACCCGGGCGTTCAACACCGACCGCGAAGGCCAGATCAACCGGTCGGAAATCTTCATGCTGCTGCGGCTGGAGATCGAAGACGCGCGCTGGAATCAGGCAATGGAGGCGATCCGCGACGCCATGCGGATCACGGGATCGAAGACCTACGTGCGCTTCCACAAGCGCGACAGGCCCGACGGCAAATGGGAGCCGGTCACGATCGACTTGGCCAAGGTGGCGTGATGAGCGATGATCCGACGCTCCAGTCACCCTATCGGCCGGCCGTGAAATCCGCCGATGAGCGCAAGCTCTGCCGCCTCACCGATCTGCTGGAACGCGCGCTCGCCGTGCTGCGCGGCGAGCTCGCATCGATGGTCGAGTGCTGCTGTGAGCTTGCCTGGGACGGCATGGATCATGTGCCGGTGGCTGGCACGGCCAGCCCGGAATCGGTGCCCGTCATCGCCGAGCTCGCGCTGCTCATCATCGAGATCGAGGCGGAGATCGGCAGGCCGGCCGACCATCCGGAGCCGCAGTGGCTGGACGATCTGCTCGACGGCAAGTGGGGGCTGATATGGCCTGTCGCCGCACGCTGACCGCGCAAATCCAGGAGGTCGAGCACGAGCTCGCGATGCGGCGGCGTGTCTATCCCGGTCTGGTGTCCCAGCGCCGCCTGCGCGAGGGCGAGGCGACCGAACACTGGAATGCGTGCTCGACACTTTGCGCTGGCTGGCCGGCAACCGGGACCGGATCAAGGCGGCGCTCAAGGAGGGAGACGGAGGGCTTTGACATGTCCATCCACGGCCACGATCCAGGGGCCGCGCGCGCGGCCACGGCGTCAACCGAGGGTCCGGACGAGGCGCGTCCGGACCGATTGAGATGGTGGGACAGATGACAGCACACGCACTCATCCATGTCGGGCTCAAAAAACTCGGCATCGCCGGCGACGACGCCCGCGACCTCTACGAGCGGGTGACAGGCGCGCGGAGCCTGCGCGCCATGACGCCGCCGCAGCACCAGGCGGTGGTGGACGAGCTCGAGCGCCTCGGCTTCAAGCGGTCTTCAAGGCCCATGCCGGCCAAGCGGGCCACCGGATCCTACGCCGGCAAGCTGCAGGCGCTTTGGATCGCCGGCTGGAACCTCGGGATCGTGCGGGACAACACCGACGCTGCGATGCTCGCCTTCGTCAAGCGCCAGACCAGTCTGGGTCACTCCCGCTTCCTGCGGGCGCCGGACGAAGCCGCGCGCGCGATCGAGGCGCTGAAGGCGTGGCTGCGGCGAGAGACCGGCAATGACGGACTGTACCGCTGGGAGAAGCAGCGGCCGAAGCTGCTGAATGACTGCCGTTTCCAGATCCTGCTGACGCAATGGGCGTGGCTTGCAGCCCGCGATGCGGCGCCGGCCGCCTCGCTGGATGCGTGGGTCGAGCGGATGCAGGCCGGCAGGACCTACGCCGACTTCGGTCGTGACGACTGGATCGACCTGATGAACGTGCTCGGCCTGCGTCTGCGCAAGGCGATGGCCAAGGCCGAGGCCTGACGCCATGGCGGGCGACCATTCCTACCTGCCCGGTATCCTGGTCGAGATCGCGGAAGTTGCCGGCATCGACGCTGCCTTGAAGCTCGCAGCCGAAAAAGGCGGGCAAACGGTCTATATCCCGAGCCACGCAAGCGACGATCACTGGCTGACGGCAACGGTCGGATGGGACGCGGCGGCGCGGATCTGCGATCATCTTCGCGTTCGCAACACCGGCGGCCGCTTCCTGATCCCGATCGCGCGGGAAGCGAGCGCGCGTCGGGCGCTCGTAAAGGCCCTTGAAAGCGGCGCCTCGGCGCGCCAAGCTGCGGCGGCGAGCGGCTGCCACGAGCGCACCGCATACCGCACGCGCGCGCGGTTGCGCCGCCGCAAGGACCCCCGCCAAGGCGATCTGTTCTAGGTCCCGGCACGCCTGAGGCTGACACTGTCAGGCTCATATCCCCGACACCGATCCCGCACCCTACCGGCATCCACCAGCCGGGGCGAACGCATGTCGACGATCACCAGATTGAGCCCGCAGGGCGCACGCGACGTTGTCGCGCATGAAGGCTTCGTCAGCCGTGCCTATCGCGATCCGGTCGGCGTGCTGACCATCGGCACCGGCTACACCAACCGGTCGAAGGTCTTCCGCGGCTACTGGATCGCGACGCGCGGCCGGCAGCTGAAACCAGGTGACACGATCACCCGCGAGGAATGCCTGAAGATCCTGCCGAAGATCGTGGACGAGGAATATGGCGCGGCCGTCGTGCGGCACATCCGGCCGAAGTTCCAGCACCACTACGACGGCGCGGCATCGGTTTGCTTCAATCTCGGTCCAGGCGCCGCGACGTGGAAATGGGCGAAGGCGCTCGCGGCCGGCGACGCCGCCGGGTCGGCCGCGCTGCTGCGCAAGACCGGCACCACGGCCGGCGGGCGCCGCCTGCCGGGCCTCGTCAAGCGCCGCCAGGCCGAGGCGCTGCTCGTCCAGCGCGGCATCTACGCGACATCCGGCGCGATCCGCGTCATCCCGCGCGACACGGTTGCGTCGACCGCGTCCGACGAGTTGCTGCACTATCAGGCGATCCTCGCGCGCCTCGGCCACTATGACGGCGCGCTGGACGGGCTCGCCGGACCCAGGACCACAAAGGCCGTGCGCGCGTTCCAGTCGGGCCACCCGCATCTCAAGGTGGACGGTCTGCTCGGCCCGGCAACTGCGGCCGCGCTGGAGCGCGCGGCGGCCGCCCGCGAAAGCGGCACCGCGACCGGCGTGGCGGGTCTCGTCTCGGGCGCTGGCCTCGCGGCCGCCCTGGGCGGCGCGCCGGAGTGGGTCCTGTGGATCGCCGGCGGGTCGCTCGCGCTTGCCGCGATCGGCGGCATGGTCTTCGCCTGGCGCTACCGCGACGAGATCCGTCATCGCATGACCGGGCTCCTCAAGCAGAGGGCGACCGCATGAAAGGCTTCCGGACACTGATCCTCAACGCGCTGGTCGCGCTCGTTCCGATCGTTCTCGAGCTGCTGCGCTTCCTCGGCGAGTTCGACTGGTATCTCTACCTCGAACCGCGCGACGCGCTCTGGGCCATGCTGGTCATCGGCGGGCTCAACATCTTCCTTCGCACCGTCACCACGACCCGGATCGGAGGCGGGACATGAGCTGGTTGCTGTCGCTTGTCCTGCGGCTTGCATCGTCCGGCCTGGTCGAGCGCACGCTCGCCTATCTGGAGCGCCGGGCCGCCTCGGAAACCGACCGGGCGGCGTTGCGCACGCAGGTCGAGATCGAGGCGATCCGCGCCGCCGTCGCCGAAACCAGGGAGATGACCGCATTCAACGGGGCGAAGCTCGAGCATGCCGCCTTCTGGATCTTCGCCGCGCTGTTCGTGCTGCCGCTGGGCCTGTGGTGGGGCGCGGTCTGTCTCGACAGCGTGTTCCGCTTCGGGTGGAGGGTGGCCACGGTGCCGATCCTCGAAGCCTGGGGCGGGCAGATGATCCAGTGGCTGTTCTATGTCGGCGGCGGCGTCGCCGCGCTCCGGTCGCTGCGGTGATGCGATGACGCTGCATCCGTTCGCCCAGGTCCTGCTGATCCTTCTTGCAGGTGGCCTCGCCGCCCTCGCGCTCGCCCCGCACGATGCCGGGCGCTGCGCTTCCGCATCCGTTACCACCATCGTCAAGGGAGATCGCCGGTGAGCCTGAGCGACATCACCCCGCTTGTCAGCGCCATGAGTGGCGCACTGGCGATCGCCTCGCTGATCTACACCTGGCTGACCGCGCGCAGCCGCGTCAATGCCGATGAGATCAAGGCGCTGCGCGATCGCAGCCAGGAGCACGACCGCCGGCTCGACGTGATCGAGCGGGACATCGAGCACCTGCCGGACCGCAACCACGCGCACACGATGCAGGTGGAGCTGGCGAAGATGAGCGGCGAGATCCAGATCCTGTCGGAACGCCTCAAGCCCGTGGCGGCGATTTCCGAGCGGTTGCAGGAGTTCCTGATCGCCGAAGCGAGCGGACGGCGGGGAGCGTGAACCATGATGAACCGGATCCTGCGCGAGGAAGCACGGCTGATCGTGCTGAAGGCGTTGCGACAGCAGCCCGACGAGCAGCTGAATTCCGAACTCCTCCGCCTGACCCTGGAAACGTTCGGGATCAGCCGCGAACGCGCCTGGGTGCATGACGAGCTCCGGTGGCTGCGCGACATGGGCGCCGTGACGCTCACCGAGGCCGGATCCATCCTGGTCGCCACACTCACGGAGAAGGGGGCACGGCATGTCGAGCGCAGGACGGTTATCGAGGGCGTCAAGCGTCCCGCGCGGCCGGAGGCGTGACGATGGCACCGCGCGGACGGGGGCGCCTGTCGGCGATCGACCTGCTTCCCGACGACTGCTCCGCGATCATCGCCTGGGCGGCCGATCAGCTTGCGGCGCGCGACAGGACCCAGCTGGACATCTATGCCGCATTCCGCGAGAAGCTGATCGCCGTCCAGGGCGAGACGGGCGTCGGCTTCGACATCCCCTCGTTTTCCGCCTTCAATCGGTTCTCGGTCAGGCTGGCGCAGATGACACGCCGGCTGGAACAGACCCGGGACATCGCTGCGACGATCTCGGAGCGCTTCGACGCGGCCGCCTCCGACGATCTGACGCTGATCGCCGCCGAGGCGATCAAGACGCTCATCTTCGAGATCCTCCAGTCGGCCGGCGACGGCGGGCTTTCCACCAGGGGCGCGCAGGAACTCGCCAACGCGCTGCGGGCGGCCGTCGCGGCGCAGTCCGTGTCGACCGCGCGACGGCAGGCGGTCGAGGCGGCTTTCGCCGAGAAGGTCGAGGACGTCGTCGAGACGATCGGCAAGGAGGCCGGACTGTCGGCCGAGCGCGTTGCTCAGCTGCGCCGAGACTTCCTTGGCGTGCGGACATGACGAAGGACCGCGACATGTTCGCCGGGCCGCCGATCCTGTCGCGCGAGGCGGCCGGGTTGCCCGACGCCCTGCCGCGCGGCGCGGAGGTGCCGGACGATCTCGACCCGCTCGCCGAAGGCGTGCTGATGCGCCACCAGATCGAATGGATCGAGGACAAGTCGGACCTGAAACTCGCCGAAAAGGGGCGGCGAACCGGCATCACCTTCGCCGAAGCCCTGGACGATACGCTGATCGCCGCCGCCTCCCGGTCGGCCGGCGGCGACAACGTCTTCTACATCGGCGACACGAAGGACAAGGGCCGCGAGTTCATCGGCTATGTCGCCAAGTTCGCCCGCACGGTGTGCGGCAGCCTCGGCGAGATCGAGGAGTTCCTGTTCGAAGACCAGAAGGCGGACGGCACCACGCGGATGATCTCCGCGTTCCGCATCCGCTTCGCGTCCGGGTATCGCGTCGAGGCGCTGTCGTCACGGCCGGAAAACATTCGCGGCCTGCAGGGCGTCGTCGTGATCGACGAGGCCGCGTTCCACCAGGACGTCCGCGGCGTGCTCGATGCCGTCAACGCCCTGCTGATCTGGGGCGGCAAGATCCGGGTGATCTCGACGCACAACGGCGTTCTAAACCCGTTTAACGAGTTGATCCGCGAAGCGCGCGCCGGCAAGACCGATTTCAGCATCCACCACATCCCCTTCGGCGCCGCCGTCGCGAACGGGCTGTTCAAGCGGGTCTGCCTGGTCAAGGGCGAGACCTGGTCGGAGGAAGGCGAACGCGCCTGGGAGCGCAAGATCCGCGGCGCCTATGGGCCGCGCCTGGCCGCGATGCGCCAGGAGCTCGACGCCATCCCCGCCGAGGCGGAGGGCTCGGCGCTCACCCGCGTGCAGATCGAGGCCTGCATGGAGGCCGGCATCCCGATCGTGCGGTGGGCCTGCGACGACGATTTCAAGAACGCGCCCGAACACATCCGCAAGGCCGAGACGTTGAATTTCTGTGAGCGCGAGCTGAAGCCCCATTTGGCAGCGCTCGACCCGCTGTTGCCGCATGTCTTCGGCGAGGACTTCGCGCGCAAGGGCGATCTCACCGTGATCGCCGTCATGGCGATCACGCGCTCGCTCGTGCGCCGTTCGGGCCTGATTGTCGAACTGCGCAACGTCCCCTTCGACCAGCAGCGCGACATCCTGTTCTATATCGTCGACGCCCTGCCGCGCATGTCGGGCGGCGCGCTCGACGCCACCGGCAACGGCGCCTATCTCGCCGAGGTCGCAGCCCAGAAATACGGCCCCTCGATCGTCGAGGTGAGCCTGTCGCGCGCCTGGTACCTGGCTGAAATGCCCGCCTATCTCGAGGCTTTTGCGGACAAGACCGTCGTGCTTCCAGCCGACGAGGACATCCTGCGCGACCATCAGGCGCTGCAGTATTGCGACGGGGTGGTGAAGGTGCCGGACGATCACGCCACGACGGGCGCGGACGGCCTCAAGCGGCACGGCGACAGCGCTGTCGCCTCGGCTCTGGCCTACTTCGTGAGCCGTCAGGACCTTCCGGAATTCGACTACACGGCCGCGAGGCACTCGCCGTTCGCACAAGCAGGGCACAACGGCGGCCCGCCGCTCGACGACGACGACTTCGCCCGCATCGGCGGGATCGATCCCGGACATTCAGGAGGTTTGTGGTGAGCGGCTATCAGATCGTGGATCCCTACGGCCGGCCCATATCCTCGGCGGAGCTGCTGAGGGAGGAAGCCGCGCCGACCCTGACCGGCGTGCGCTCGATCTGGAGCGAACCGGTCGCGTCGGGCCTGACGCCGGCCCGGCTCGCCCGCATCCTGCGCGATGCGGTGGAGGGCGAGGCGGGAGACTATCTCGCGCTGGCCGAGGAGATGGAGGAGCGCGATCTCCACTATGCCGCGGTCCTTGGCACCCGCAAGCGCGCCGTGCTGGCCATCGAGCCCGTGGTCAATGAGCCGAAGGCGGGTCCGGTCGACGAGAAGATCCTCGACGCCGTCCGGGAGCTGATCGAAGCCCCCGACTTCGAAGACATGCTGATCGACCTGCTCGATGCGCTCGGCAAGGGGTTTTCGGTGGTCGAGATCCTCTGGGAGCGCGGCAAGATCTGGCGCCCGCGCGGGTATGTCGGCCGCGATCCGCGCCATTTCCAGTTCGACCGCAAGACGGGCCGCGAGTTGCGCCTGCGCGAGGACGGATCGGCGGACGGCCGGGAGATCTCGCGCTATTCGTTCATCCGCCATGTTCCGAAGCTGAAATCCGGCCTGCCGATCCGGGGCGGCCTGGCGCGTCTCGCCGCCTGGGCCTTCCTGCTGAAGAGCTACACGCTCAAGGACTGGGCGGCGTTCCTGGAAGTGTTCGGCATGCCGATGCGCGTCGGGCGCTACCCCAGGAGCGCCACGCCCGACGAAAAGCGCGTCCTGCTGCGCGCGGTGCGCGACCTTGGCGCCGACGCCGCCGCCATCATCCCGACCGGCATGGACGTCGAATTCATCGAAGCCAAGGGTGGGTCGGGCAACGCGGTCTTCGGCGCCATGGCCGAGTACCTGGACGCGCAGATCTCGAAGGCTGTCCTTGGCCAGACCATGACCACCGACGACGGATCGTCGCTTGCCCAGGCCCAGGTGCACGAGAACGTGCGCTACGACATCCTGCGCGCCGACGGCCGGCAGGTTTCGACCACGCTCAACCGGGATCTGGTGCAGCCCTTCGTCGCGTTCAACTTCGGGCCGCAGGAGCGCTATCCGACCGTCGACCTGCCCGTGGCGGAGGCGGAAGACATCGAGACGCTGTCGGAAGCGCTCACGAAACTCGTGCCGCTCGGCTTGCGCGTGTCATCGTCGGAGGTGCGCGATAAGGTCGGCCTGGGCGCACCGAAGGACGAAGACGATGTCCTGCGGGCGCCGGGCGCCGGCCAGCCCGAGGCGACGCCATCGGGCGATCCGCAACTCGCCCGCGCCTGTCCGCATTGCGGCGGGGTGCACGCGACAGCTCGGGCCGGCCAGGATCAGGACGAGCTCGACGCGCTTCTGGAGGGGGCGCTCCAGGAGTGGGGTGCCGACCTGGCGCCCGTGCTCGAGCAGCTGCAGGAGGCGTTCGCCGCGGCAACGTCCTACGAGGACTTGCGCGCCCGGCTCGATCGCCTGTCCGGCGCCCTCGATGTCGGGCCGATCGCCCGCCGGCTGGCGGACCTTGCGATGATCGCGCGCGGGCTCGGCGATGCCGGTTGATCTTCCCGAACAGGCCCTCACGGCCTCGCCGGAGGTTATCCGCTACTTTCGGGGTAAGGGATCGCGGCCGACTTTCGACTGGCGCGACATCGCGCCGGTCGAGCATGCCTATGCCTTCACGGTGGCGAAGACGGCGGGCTTCGACGTCCTGGACGACCTGCGCGCCGCGGTCGAGGACGCGATCGTCAACCGCGTGCCGTTCGAGACGTTCCGGGAGCGCCTGACGCCGACCCTGCAGGCAAAGGGCTGGTGGGGAAAACGCTTCGCGCAGGATCCGGCCGACGGGGCGACGAAGCTCGTGCAGCTCGGCAGTCCGCGCCGGCTGCACACGATCTACTGGGCGAACATCCGCACGGCGCACGCGGCTGGCGAGTGGGAGCGATCCCAGCGCACAAAGCGCTTTCTGCCGTATCTGGTCTACACCCTGTCGCTTGCAGAACGCCGCCGGCCGGAACACCGCGCCTGGGTGGGGATCGTTCTTCCGGTGGATGATCCCTTCTGGGACACGCACTATCCGCCGAACGGCTGGGGCTGCAAATGCGGCGTGCGCCAGATCTCCCGGCGCGAGGCGGAGCGGCTCGGCTACGATCCGCAGGCCGGCGGCCCGCAGATCGTCATGCGGCCCTGGCGGAACAAGCGCACCGGCCAGACCGTGCGCGTCCCGGTCGGGATCGACCCCGGCTGGGACACCAACCCCGGCAAGACGCGCGGACGCAACGTGGCGGAGCTGCTGTCCGGTCGCCTCGGCGATCTGCCGACATCCGCGCGCCGTGCCGCGATCGCGGATTTCACCGCCTCGCCGGCGTTCAAGGTCTTCGTCCAGGACGCGATCGAGACGGGATTGCACCACGCCGCGCGAGCTCCAGCCCTAAGGACCCGGGGCCTCACAGGCTTTGACCTGCTGGAGCAACTCGAGGCCGAACGGCGCTATGCCCTGACAAGGTTTCCGATTGCCATCGCGCCAGGCCGCTTCGGCGACGACCATCTCCCGGTCATGATCGACGCGCGCACGATTGGACATGCCGCTGATCATCGGCGCTTGCCAGATGTTGGCGCCTGGCCGGCGATCGGCGACATCCTGAAGCGCGCCGAAGCCAGGCGGGATCCGACCGGGACCGTGAGGATTTTCGATGCAGCGACCGGAATTTTCATGGTGCTCGACCCGGCCCGAAGCGCGTGGCGGGTTCGCACGATCTTCACGACGAAGCGGCGGCGCTACTTCGATCGCCAGCCGGGCGACATGATCAGATGATGCCAGCCGGGCGACATGATCAGATGATGAAAGAGAAGGAGCACACGGACAGGAAGGTCGCTACCCCTTCCGCTCTCTAAAGCCGAGCGCGCCCGAAGGCTTTGATTTGCCCGTGTGCGCCGTCTTGATAGCACAGGCAACGCGCGAGCTCAAACCGATTGCCGCTGGCGCGGCCTGTGGCGGGCGTTTGAGGCTTGCCGGGCATCTTCCCGCCGCAAGCCTCAAACGCCGCTCCTACCCCCTTTGAGACCCCTTTAACGGCGATCCTGCGCGCGATGCGCGGTCGCAAGTTGCAGCTGGCGGCAATGTCGGCTTTGGGAAGTGTCTCCGCCTGACAGTGTCAGGGGCGCAGATGATGCGGGCGACATTCACTTTGTCGCCCATGACGACGCGAACCGCAACCGCCCTTTTTGCGACAGCCGCCATCGCCTCCAGCGAGGGAGCGTCCGCGCCCGAATGGGTGCAGATCTTTCCGGCCGGCCCGGATCTTGTCGCGCGTGACGGCCGCCGCTGGCGCCTCACCGATCCGCAGGCGGTGATTGCCGCCTTCGAGGCGAACGGCGCACCCATCCCCATCGACTACGAGCATGCGCAAGCGCACCGCGCCCCGAAAGGGGAGCTGGCGCCTGCCGCCGGCTGGATCGCGGCCATGGAGGTCCGGGAGGGTGCCATCTGGGCGCGCGTCGAATGGACCGAGAAGGCGAGCGCCATGATCGCGGCCCGCGAGTACCGGTTCGTATCCCCCGAGTTCTATTCCACCAAGGCCGGCGAAATTGTCCGCGTCGTCGGCGCCGGCCTCGTCAACCGTCCTGCGCTGAGGATGACGGCGCTTTCCCGCGCCGAAGGTTCGACCGCCCCCCACACCCTGGAGACTGACATGGATTTCACCGCCCTTTGCCGCGCGCTCGGCCTTGTGGACGACGCCTCGATCGACACCATCCTTGCGGCCGTGCAGCGGCTGCAGGGCGAGCTCCGTACCGCGCTCGCCGCCGCCGAGGCGCCGTCCATGGAGCGCTTCGTGCCGCGCGCCGACTACGACCAGGCGATCGCCCGCGCCGGTGCGGCCGAAACCTCGCTCGCCGCCGAGCAGACAAAGATCCGCGACGCGGAAGTGAACGCGGCGATCGAGGATGCGGTGAAGGCCGGCAAGATCGCTCCCGCCTCGCGCGATCACTACCGCGCGCTCTGCGCGGCCGAGGGCGGCCTCGACACATTCAGGAAGCTCGTCGGCACGATGCCGGTCATCGGCGCCCCTTCCGATCTCGACGAGCGCGATCGGAAGGGGCGCCCCGCGCTCACCGATCAGCAGCGCTCGATTGCCGCCATGCTGGGGCAGTCGGAGGAAGACTACGCGACGTCGCTCTGACCGGTCCTAGGCGGACCGCCTCTCCACCTGATCAATCCGGAGCCATCCCATGCCCCTCGCCAAAGAACGCCAGACCCCGATGCGGATCCCCGACTACGAGAGCCATCCGCTCGCGGCCGGTGTCAAGATCCACGCAGGCGCACTCGTCGTGCTCGACGCCGGTCTAGCCAAGCCCGGCTACACGGCCACCGGCCTTGTCTCGCTGGGCCGTGCCGAGCGCACCGTCGACAACACCGCCGGCGCGGCCGGCGACGCGCGCGTCGAGGTCCTGCGCAAGCGGACCTTCCTCTTCGCCAACCTGGAAGCCGATCCGGTGGCCCTCGCCGATGTCGGCAAGACCTGCTTCGTGGTCGATGACGAGACGGTCGCGAAGACCGACGGCACCGGCACCCGCTCGCCGGCCGGCCGCGTGGCGGCCGTCGATCCGTCCGGCGTCTGGGTCGATTTCTAGTCCGGCCACACCCGCCGCCCAACAAGGACCTATCCCATGATCATCAACCAGCAGTCCCTGGACGATCTCTTCCGCGGCTTCTCCCGCGCCTATCAGCACGGGTTCGACGACACGAAGCCGCACTGGCCGAGCATCGCGACCATGATCCCGTCCAGCACGCGCGAGAACTCCTATGCGTGGCTCGGCAAGTTCCCGAAGCTGCGGGAGTGGATCGGGTCGCGCACCTACGAGACCATGCAGACCCGCCGCTACACGGTGCTGAACCGCAAGTTCGAGGGCACGATCGAGGTCGATGCCGACGACATCGCGGACGACAATCTCGGCATCTACGCGCCCTTGTTTACCGAGATGGGCCGCGCGGCCGCCGCTCATCCGGACGAGCTGATCTTCGAGCACCTCGCGAACGCCTTCGAGGCCGAGTGCTACGACGGCCAGCCCTTTTTCGACACCGACCATCCGGTGCTTGACCCGCAGACGCGCAAGGAGGTGTCGGTCTCCAACATGCAGGCCGGCGCCAATCCCGCGTGGTACCTCATGGACACCCGCCGGGCGCTGAAGCCCCTGATCTACCAGAAGCGGCGCGACTACCGCTTCGTCCGCAAGGACGACCCGAAGACGTCCGACCGTGTCTTCGACAAGGACAAGTACGCCTATGGCGTCGACGGCCGGGCCGCGGCCGGGTTCGGCTTCTGGCAGATGGCTTACGGCTCGAAGCAGGAGCTGACCAAGGAGACGCTCCGGGCCGCGCGCACCGCCATGAAGGAGCTGAAGTCGGACGAGGGCCGGCCGCTCGGCATCGTGCCCAACATCATCGTGGTCGGAAATTCCAACAGCGACCGCGCCCGCGATCTCCTGCTCGCCGAGCGCGAGGCGTCCGGCGCCACCAACACCGACCGCGGGCTCCTGGAGATCGTCGAGATCCCGCATCTGGCCTAATCGCAGCTGGCCTGATCGACGCCCGCCCGCGCCGCCCGCCCGGCGGGCGCCCCCACCCTCTTGAAACAGGGATCCCGATGACCCGATCCAGGACAAGGCGCGCCGCGACCGCGCCCGAAGAAAGCAAACCCGCCGCCCCGGGAGCCGGGGCCGGGATCGAGACGCCGCCGACGATCGCTCCTGCGGCAGCGGGCTTTCTCGTCGTCACGTCGCCGCGACCGCGCCGGCGCGCCGGCCGTGCCTTCGGCCGCGATCCCCTGCGCATTCCGCTTGCCGGGCTGGGCGAGGACGAGCGCCGGGCGATCGAGGCCGACCCGCTGCTCTTCGTCCGCGTCGAAGAGGCGTAGGCAACCGCGAGGACAATGACCGTGGCCTATGCAGGCAAAACCGACATCGAGACGATCTGGGGGGCGGACTTCCTCGCCGACCTGTTGCCCGAGGATGTCGATCCGGCCGACGCCGTGGCCACCGCGCTTGCCTTCGCCTCGGCCGAGATCGACGCGCATCTGTCGGCGCGCTACGAACTGCCGCTCGCCGACCTGCCGCAGATCCTGATCGCGCCGGCCGTCAACATCGCGGTCTACCTGCTCGCCAACCGGCACGCCTCGCTGACGACGACGATCGAGGAGCGCTACAGGCAGGCGGTCGACCTGCTGAAGCGGATCGCCGAAGGCAAGGCCGGGCTCGGCCGCAGCGAACCGGCAATCGTCATCGACGGCGCGGCGAGCGAGAGCGGCGCGGCGTTCTTCTCCGAAGCGCGCCTGTTCGGGCGGCGCCAGCCATGAGCGGCGTCGCCATCCGCGTCGACGACACCGATCTGGCGCGCCGCCTCGTCACGATCGAAGGGATCCTCGACGCACCGCGCGAGGAACTCGCGGAAGGGATCGGGCGGCTGGTCCAGGAACAGACACGACGGCGCATCGAACAGGAAAAGACCACACCCGAAGGTGCCGCCTGGAAGCCGAACCGCGCGGGAACGTCGATCCTGTACGCCGAAGGACACCTCTCGCGGTCGGTCGACTATGTCGCGTCGAGCGCAGGCGTGCTGGTCGGCTCCGGGCTCGCCTATGCCCGCATCCATCAGCAAGGCGGCACCGTCAAGCCGAAGACCGCCAGGGCGCTGCGGTTCATGGTCGGCAACGCGGCCGTCTTCGCCCGGACGGTGACGATCCCGGCCCGCACATGGCTGGGACTTTCGGCCGAGAACCGCCGCGACATCGAGGACGCGACGCGCGACTGGATCGGGAGCCTTCTGCAATGAGCCGGATCAACGAGTTCCGCACCGCCGTCGAGGCGACCTTCACCGCCGCGCTGCCCGTTTTGCGCAGCTGCGCGGTGCAGTTCGGCCGGTTCGACCTGGACGAGCTCCAGCGCAACACGATCCGGGCGCCGGCGCTGCGGATCGGCGTCATCCGGGCGCCCGTCCAGGCGAGCGCCGGCGGCTCCTACGATGTCGGACTCGAAATCGCCGCCTTCGCGATCGCGGAAGGCAAGGAACCGGGGCGCGATGCAGACGCCTGGGCGATCGCCGAGGCCGTGCTCGCGGTGCTGTCGCCGCGCCAGCGGTTCGGGCTGGCGCGCATCGGCGCGCCGCAGGGCTTGCGGATCGCGCCGCTCATCTCGGGCCAGTTCGACCGGCGCGGCGTCTCGGTCGTCGCGGTGGAATGGACGCAAGCCCTGCGCGAGGTCACCGCCGGCGTCTTCGCCGAGGGCGAGCCGATCGAGCTCACGCTCGACGTGAACGGCGCGCCGTTCTGGCCGCCGCCCCCCGACGACACCCTTCCCGACGACAGCCTCCCCGAGGACGGGCGTCCCGCCTGGGTCCCCGCCGGGGCCGCGTTCTACCTCAATGCCCTCGCGGATCGAGCGTGGATCAACGGTCGCGCCTACGCGGCGCTTGAAGACCTGATTGCCTCGCCCGATGCGGACTTCGCGCGACCGACCGTGGGAACCGGCGTGGTGGATGGCGCGCTCGTCACATTTGCGCTCAACACCCCGCGTCTGACAGACGGCGGGTTACTCATCGAAGACGCGAGTACGAATTTGATCCTCACGTCGACAGACGTCAGGGAGGGAACCGGATGGCTTGGTTGGTGGAACCAACCAAGCCTTGCCAACCTCACCGGGGGCATCGCCGATCCCTTTGGCGGCAACGGCGCCGTGCGGTGGAACGCGGCCGCCACAAGCGGCAGCGGCAGCGGCATACGCGGCGGGCGCATCGCGGTCAACGCCGGTGCCCTCGCCGACCAGACGGAAGTCACGTCATCCATGTGGGTGCGGGCATCTGATGCCTACTCCAGCTTTCTCTTCAGCGTCAATTCGGTGGGCGTGGGCAATACAGGACTGACGACAACGTGGACCCGCAAGACCCACACCGCTAACTACAGGACCGGCTCCAGCGCAGCCGCCGACGAACGCGTCATCCTCTTTGGCGACGAGAGCAACGAAAACGTGAATATCGACGTTTTCGGACCGCAGTGCGAGCCTGGCAACAAGGCTACTTCGTACATCCCGACGACCGGATCTTCGGCGACTCGCGCCGCTGACGCACTTACGCTGGCTGTTGAGGACGGCACCTATGATGTCACTGTGACCTTCGACGACGACAGCACACAAACGCTTTCCGTCATAGTCGTCGATGGGGGCGGCTGGGGTGTGCCGACAGATCTCGACCGTCCCCATATCAAGACAATCCTCGGCGTCGCGACCTCCGGGGGTGGGGCATGATCCCGACCCTCGCGCGCGAGTTGCGCTCGCTCTACAAGGAAGTCGACGACCTGCATCGCCGTCTTGCCGCGTCGCACATGACGGGCAAGGTGGCGCAGATCCAGGGCGACAAGGTGCGCCTTGAGCTGATGCCGGCGGACGGCCGCACCGGCAAGCCGTTCCTATCGCCCTGGGTGCAGGTTCAGGAGAGCGCA
This sequence comes from Polymorphum gilvum SL003B-26A1, assembly GCF_000192745.1. NCBI lineage: Bacteria > Pseudomonadati > Pseudomonadota > Alphaproteobacteria > Rhodobacterales > Paracoccaceae > Polymorphum > Polymorphum gilvum. Next base: position 4,299,282 of record NC_015259.1, on the reverse strand, counting down.
GGGGACGGGGTCGGCGGCTACTCGACCCATGTGCCGGTCGCCATCGGCGAGACCATGCGCCTGCTGTCGCCCCACGGCGAGCTCGGCCCGCACTCGATCGCCGTGCGCGACGGCTACACCACCGACAACCCTCGGCCGACCGATCACGATCAGCGCCTCGTGATCAAGCACGGCAACACACGGCTGATCATGGACGGCGAAACAGTCGAGCTGGCCGTCGGCGACGCCGCCGTCAAGATCTCGGCCGACGAGATCCTCACCACCAAGCGCACCCGGCTCGCCAACGGAAACCGCAAAGTTCACTTCGTCGGCGGCCTGGACGACGGCGGCGACGTGGCTGTCGACGGCGCCGACGACGTTCTTGTCTGAAGGAGACGACCCCATGATGAAACCCTACCTCGTTACCGACAAGGCCGGCCCGTTCGTCGCCGGCACCCGCAACCCCGGGAAGGGGGAAACCCTGCGCCTGAGCGAGGACCAGGCCCGCTATGCCCTGATTGCCGGCGAGATCGAGCCGGCGGGCAAGGCAGAGGCCGTCAAGACCGCGAAGGCGATCAAGGCCGAGGACAGGTAAGCCCATGCGGACCGGTATCTCGGCAACGACGGGCAAGGTTCTGACGGGCTGGGACCACTGCGTCCAGTCGCTCGGCAAGATCCTGACGACGCGGTTCAACAGCCGGGTGATGCGCCGGGATTTCGGGTCGCGCATCCCTGACCTTCAGGATGCCAACGCCAACGAGCGCACGCTGCTGGAACTCTATGTCGCGATCGCCGAGGCCGTCGAGGATCCGGTCAACGGGGAGCCGGGCTTCCGGTTGCGCACGATCGACCTGGCCGCAGGCGGTCGCGCGGGGCGCTTCGTCTTCATCCTTGACGGGTATTTCTACCCGCGCGGCCATCTCGGCGACTACGCGCTCCGCGAGGCACGCGTCGCCGATCTTGCCGTCGGCAGCGGCGAGCGGCTCGTCCTGGAGCCCGTCTCTTGACCCGCCCCGATCTTCCGCCTCCCGCGATCCTGGAGGACCTTGACTTCGAGGCGATCCTCGCGGCGATCGCCGCGGACGCCCAGACGCGGCTTGCCGCCGCCGGCATCGCCTGGGACGTCGGCGCGCTCGAAACGGATCCGGTCACGATCCTCTGCCAGGCTTTCGCCTATCGCGAGCTGTTGCTCCGCGCGCGGATCAATGACGCGGCGAGGAGCAATCTGCTCGCATTCGCCGCCACGTCCGACCTCGATCATCTCGCCGCATTCCACGATGTGACGCGTCTCGTCGGCGAAGGCGACGACCGGCTGCGCGATCGGGTCTGGCTCGCCATCCTCGGCCGCTCCGCCGGCGGGCCGCTGGAACGGTACAAGACGATCGCCCTGGCTGCGTCGCTGCAGGTGCGGGACGTCGCCATATGGCGCGCGGGGCGCGATCCGACCGTGCATGTCGCTGTCCTTTCGACGGATACCGGCGGCGAGGCCAGCCCGGCGCTGCTCGCGGCGGTCCGCTCGGCGCTCGAAGCCCCGGCGGTGCGGGTGGTGTCCGACCGGTTCGAGGTGATCTCCGCCATCCGGACCGTCACGGACGTGGCCCTGACCGTGCGCCTGGCGCCGGATGCGCCCGTCTCCCGGCTCGCGGATGTCGCCGCGACCGTGCGCGAGGCCTGGACTGCGGAGAGCCTCCTTGGCCTCGACCTGACCTCGTCCTGGCTGATCGCGAAGGCGATGGTCCCGGGCGTGACGCGCGTGGCCGTAACGTGGCCGACCGAGGATCTGGTCGCCGCACCGAACGAGGCAATCGGCGTTGGCAGCATCGACATCCTCGACGGAGGGCGCGGCCGGTGAGCCATATCGATCCTGCTGGGTCTCTTCTTCCTTCCAATGCCACCGCCCTTGAGTGTGGGATCGATCTCGCGGGCGCAGATCTTGCCGCGCGGATCGCGCCGGGTGTCGACGCGATCCCTGGCTGGAAACTGGTCAACCCGCAACCGGCCCTCGCGGCCTGGCTGGTTTACGAATACGGGCTAGGCGCGCTCTCTGCGTTCATTCCGAATGTCTTCGATCTCCTGGAGGAAGGCATCCGGTGGGAGCGCCTGCGCGGCACGCATGCCGGCATGGCGGCGGGGCTCGGCTTTGTCGGCTACTCGGCCGATCTCGTCGATCCGCCCGCGCGCCGGCTCGCCTGGGCGGACTATCGGCTGACCCTCGACCGTGTCCGCGACGAGGAGGGCGACCTGGCGCGGATCGCCGGCATCGCCCGCCTGTCTCAGCCGGCGCGCTCGCAATTCCGGCGCGGCGTCCATGGCTACGACGTCGCGGCCGCCGAGGCGTCCTGGACGCGGCTGTCGGACTGCATGGTCGGCGACGACAGCGGCGTGCATGTCGAGGCGACGGACGGGCTTGCCGGCCCGAAGTGGAGCTTTGGGCGCGCGCACGAGGCCGAGGTGACGCTCAGCCAGGCGGAGCTCGAGGCGCTCGGCATCTGGATCGACGACGACGGCTCGGGCTCGCTCTCATGGTCGGACCTGCCCGTGGCGTGGTCGACTGTCACCAACACCTGGTCGGAGCTCGGCTCGGCCGGCGCCCGCGTCCGCCAGATGGCGGCGGCCCTCGCCGCGCGCGGCGCCTATCTCGGCTTCTACGATACGGGCGGGGCGCTGATCGGCGCGCGCCGCTGCCGCTGCTTCGCGCAGGTCGCGCCGGCCGGTGCGGCCGGGCTCTATGGGGTGCTCGGCCATGGCTGGTCACCCGGCGCGACCGGCGAGGCGCTGGCGGCGATCGCCCTGACGGGGTTCGGGGATGGCGACGGCGCCCGTGCCGTCGAAGCCGCCCTGCTCGTCGCCGCCACGCCGCTCGATCCCGCAACGCCCGGCAAGATCTGGCTTGGTCCGGGCGAGATCCACACGCCGCACGCCCCCGTCGGACGCACGTCCGTCGACATCCGCTTCGGCAAGACCGTGCGCGAGCGCATCGGACTGCTGGTTCGTTTCACATGAGGTTCAAATGGCCTTCGAACACCCTCTGATTTCCGGCGCCTACGACCGCTCGGCGACGAAGCCCGCCATGACGGATGTCGTGTTTCGCGAGGGCGCCTTCCTGCAAGGCGCGGAACTCAACGAAGCGCAGTCGATCCTGCGCGGGCGCATCGCCCGCGCGGGCGGACTGTCCGCCCGCGACGGCGACCGGATTGCGGGTGCCGGCATCGTGGTCGACCCGGACGCCGGCAGCGTGTTCCTCGAGCCTGGGCGCATCTTCGCGGCCGGCGACGTGCGCCCGGTCGTGGCGGCGACACTGGCCGGCGTGCCGATGGACGGCGAGGTCGCGATCGGCGTGCGGCTCGTGCGCCAGGCGGTCACTCACGAGCAGGATCCGGATCTGCTCGGCCTTGCGCCTGGCACGGCGGCCGAGGGCGAAGCGGGCGCCGCGCGGATCGAAGAGAGCCTCGCCTGGGGACGGGCCGGCGACGGCCAGCCGGGCGACCTCTACCCGGTCTACCTGCTCAAGGACGGGGTGGCGCTCGACCAGACGGCTCCGGCCGAGCTGTCGGTGACGCTCCAGGCCATCGCCGGCTACGATCGCGACGCAAACGGCTCCTATGTCATCTCCGGCTGCCGCGTCTCAGCGCTTGGCCGCATGGCGGGCGCCCAGGTGTTCGTCATCGAACAGGGTGTCGCCAACATCAACGGCTTCAAGCGGACGCGGAGCGCGTCCCTGCGCCTTGCGGTGCCCGAGACGGCCGACGTCGGGAGGATCGACGCCGAACAGCATGTCTTCGCCGATGGCGGGACCGGGACCGCGACGCTCGTCCTTCGCTTCCCGCCGCTTGCGAACCTGGTGATGGCGCTGGTCACGAAGGAGACGACGGAAACGGTCACCCACGGACCGTCGGTCGGCTCCATGGACCTCCTGTCGCAGGACAGCGTCACGGCCCTGATCGAGGTCCGCCAGGGCGGGACCATCTACACACCCGGGACGGACTACGTGCTCAATGCCGACCGCGTCGACTGGACCCCGGGCGGCGGGGAGCCGGCGCCGGGATCGAGCTACGAGGTGACCTATCGCTATCGCGACGCGGTTGTGCCCGTCTCGACCACGGACGGAACCGTGACGCTGGCCGGCGGCGTCACCGGCGGCGAGGTGCTGCTGACCTACGACTACAAACTGCTGCGCGTCGACCTCATCTGCCTCGACCCGGACGGCCGGGCCGTCTACATCGAGGGCCTGTCGAGCCGATCGAGACCGGTGCCGCCGGCCGCGCCGGCAACGCATCTGCCCCTCGCCGAGGTAGTCAACTCCTGGTCCGGCGCGCCGACGATCATCAACAGCGGTGTGCGGGCCTACCCCTTCACGGACATCGACCGGATGTACAAGCGCCTGGTCGACGTGCTCGACCTCGTCGCCCTGGAACGGCTGCGCCGCGACATCGACAGCCGCGAGCCGACGGCCAAGCGCGGCGTCTTTGTCGATCCCTTCACCTCCGATCGCTGGCGCGACGGCGGCGTCGCCCAGGACGCCGCCCTGTTCGACGGCTCGTGCCAACTCGCGATCGACCCGACGATCCACCGGCTCGGCCCGCCGCGTCCCGTGCTGCTCGACTGGAGCCCCGAGGTCGTGATCTCGCAAGGTCTGGTGACGCATTGCAGGCTGGTCAACCCCTATGCGAACTTCCTGCCGATCCCGGCGGAGCTGACGCTCGATCCGGCTGTCGATCTGTGGACCGAGACCCGCACCGAATGGGCCTCGGCGCAGACAGCTGTCTTCGGCGCCGGCAACCTGTCTCGCACCACGACGCGCACCGACGTCGTCGACACCCGACAGGAACTCGCCGAGTTCCTGCGCGCCATCGACGTCGGCTTCACGATCCGCGGCTTCGGCGCGGGCGAAACGCTGGACGCACTCACCTTCGACGGCGTCGACGTGACGCCGGCCGGCGTCGTCGCGGACGGCAACGGCGAGATCTCCGGCACGATCGCCATTGCGGCCGAGACCTATCCGGCCGGCCGCAAGCTTGTGCGCGCTGTCGGCGGATCTGGCACGGAAGCCACCGCGCTGTTCGTCGGCGAGGGGCAGATCGAGATCACGGTGATGCGCCAGGTGAGCACCGTCACAAGATGGAGCGACCCGCCCGTCCGGGAGTGGGACGGCAGCGTTCAAGGCAGCGACGGCGCCGGCGACGCCGACCCACTCGCGCAGACATTCGTCCTTCCGGCCGGCACGCAAGGCCGGCATATCGCGGCCGTGACCCTGCGCATCTGCGCGGTCGGCGATCCGACAAATCCTCTCCTGCTGGAGATCCGCTCCTGCTCCCAGGGCATGCCCACGGCCGAAATCCTCAGCCAGGCGTATGTCGTGATGGGCGGTGTCGCGATCGGCCAGCCGACCGTGATCGCTCTGCCGGAACCGCTCTGGCTGTCGGCTGGGCGCGAATACTGCTTCGTCGTCAAGTCGGACGATGCCGCGCATTCGATCTCGTCCGCCCAGATCGGCGCCTTCGACGCGGTGGCGCAGTCCTGGGTGACCGCGCAGCCGTACCCGGTCGGCGTCATGCTCTCCTCGAGCAACGCGCGGACCTGGACGGCGCACCAGGACGAGGACCTTTCATTCGACCTGCGCGCCGCCCGCTTCGCACCCGGCGTCAAGCGGATCTCGCTCGGCCAGGTCGACCTGGTCGACTGCACGGATCTCATCATCCGCGCCGTCGTGGACTTGCCAGAAGCCGAATGCTCGGTCGTCTTCGAGGTCGAGCGCCCTGGCGGTGGCCTCTGGCGCATGGCGCCAGGACAGGTGCTGGAACTGGACACGCGCGTCACGGAAACGGTTGTCGTCTTCGCCGTCCTCGCCGGCACGGAGACGGCGTCGCCGACGCTGTTTCCGGGGGTGCAGCTCATCGCCGGGTCCTTGCGCGATACCGCCACCTATGTCTCGCGTGCCTTTGCCGTCGATGGGGCGGTCCGCATCCCTGTGCGCCTCAAGGCGCTTTTGCCATCCGGATCCGCTTTGACCGTCGAGCTGCAGCGCGGCGATGCAGGCTGGGAAACGATCCCGCTGCGCTCGATCGATGTGCTCGAGACGGACGGCTGGGTCGAGCGCAGCCATGAACTCGACCCGCTTGATCCGCAGCCCGCCTGGGGCGCGGAAACCCGCGTCCGCCTGACGCTCACAGGCGGGCCGGCGGCCCGCCCCTCGCTCGCGGATCTCCGCGTCGCAACGATCTAGAGGGAGCTGCCATGGTTGCCCAGACGACCCCAAATCGCGGCTACCCGCTGCCGCATGCAGACAACAAGGTGAATGAAGACGTCGCGAGGCTGATCGACGCTTTTGCGGCGATCGACGGTGACGTCGCCGCTCTCCTGGTCGCGCTGGCGGCCAAGGCGGCGGCCGTGCACGGACACGCGATCGCCGACGTCGCGGGTCTTGCCACCGCGCTCGACGGCAAGGCAGCGCTCACCCACACCCACACGCTTGCCGGGCTCGCCGACGTCTCGATCGCCGGCGCGCCGGCCGGGCGGCCGCTCACGACGCAGCTGGGTGGCGGCATCGGGATCGGCGAGGTCTATGCAACGCAGGCCAGCGTCAACACAGCGCTCGGCGGCGACGCCAATTTCGCGGCGACGATGATCGCCGCCCTTGCCGCCAAACTGGATGCGAGCGCGACCAGCGAAGCGGCCGCGGCGGGATCGGTCGCCAAGCGCGACGGCGTCGGTAGCCTGGCGGCCGCCGGTTTCGCGTCCTACGCGCAAGCGGCCCATGCGCTGCTCGGCGATGTCGACACCGCCAAGTGGGCCGAGGTCCTGGGCAACTACATGATCCACCTGATGAGCGACAGCGCCAGTACCGAGACGACGGGCCTGGCCAGCGACCAGACCGTCGCCGGCCGGACCTTCCGGGCCAAGATGAGCGTCGACGGCCTCGGCAACGCTTTCTTCGCCGGAGACCTGCACGTCCGGGGCTCACCGCTGCCGATCACGAAAGCATATGTCAGCCCCGAGCAGACGATCACGAGCGGCGGACTTCTGACGCTCGCGCACGGGCTCGGCGCCCAGCCGAAAATCATGACCGCCGAGCTGGTCTGCAAGGCCGCCGAACACGGGTATTCTGTCGGCCAGATCCTGTCGATCAACATCGGGATCAACGCGGCGAATGCACTCGCCGCCGGCCTGTCCGTCGTCCCCTATCCGACAACGGTGGAGGTCAGGTACGGATCGGCGGCGAGTGCGGTCCAACTGCTGGACAAGTCAACAGGTGCAGTCGCCAACGCCACGAATGCCAATTGGCGCCTTGTCGTGAGGGCTTTCGCATGACCGCGAGCACGAAATACTACACCGACGCGGCAGGGTTGTATCTCGGCGGTTTCGCCCCCGCGCCGGCCTATGACATCCGCACGCCGCAGGAGCCCATCCCCGATCCCGACACGGGCGAGATGGTGCCGCGGCCACCGCTGGTCCAGACCGTGACGCCCGAAGTCGTGCCGCCTCCCGGCGGGATCGAGGTGCCGCACCCGCCGGCCGATGCGCGCGCCGTATGGGATTTCGACGCGCAAGAGTGGCAGGAGCCCGCGCCGGCGCTGCCTGTGATCACTGCCCGCCAGTGCCGGCTGATGCTGCTCGCCGTCGGGATCACGCCCGCCATGGTCGAGGCCGAACTCGGCGCGATCCAGGACGAGACCGACCGGGCCAGGGCACTGATCGAATGGGAGTATGCGTCGGCCTACGAGCGCACCCACCCGCTGATCGACCAGATGGCCGCGGCCTTCGACCTGCCGGCCGTCCAGGTCGACGCGCTCTGGCTGGCTGCGGCGGATCTCTAGGCCGCGTTGCCACCAGCCCGGGTTTATGGCAGCGTGAGGACTGCTCCGACCTGCCGTTTCCGCCTGGGCAAACCTCGGCGCAAACCGACCCGCGCTGCCGCTGACAGTGTCAGCGGCGCGGGCGTAGGCCGCGCCCCCATAGTGTCGTGCTGGACCTTTCAACGAGGATCAGCGCATGCCCGTCGCCCCCTTCAATCACGGCACCCGTGTCCTGCGGCTCGGCGACGAGCCGCGACCGATCGCCGTTTCGGACGTTTCCACCCTCGGCGCGCTCGTCACCGCCCCGGATGCCGACAACGACGCCTTCCCGCTTGACGAGCCCGTCCACCTCTACACGCACGAGGCCGAGAAGATCGCGCTGCTGGGCACGACCGGCACGGCGCTTGACGTCATCAACGCCGTCAAGGCGCAGGGGATCGAGGCCTCGATCGTGATGGTGCGCGTGGCGGAAGGGGTCGACGCCGAGGCCACGCGCGCAAGCATGGTCGGATCGGCCGCTGCGCAGACCGGTGCGCACGCCTTCGCCTACGCCCTCGGGCATGTCGGCGTCGAACCCGATCTCCTGATCGCCCCCGGCTATGCCGCCACCCGGATCGCCGGCGCCAAGAACCCGGTGGCCGACGCGGTCGAGCAGATGGCGAAGAAGCTGCAGGCGATCGCGGTCTTCGACACCGGCGGTCCGACCCGGGAAGACAGCCTCGCCTATCGCGCCGATTTCTCCGACCGCTTCACCTATCTGGTCGACCCGATGGTCCGCGTGGCGTCCGAGGGCGGACCCGTCGTCAAGCCGGCGGCCGCCTACGCCGCGGGGCTTTTCATCAAGCGGGACAAGGAGAAGGGCGGACCCTACTGGTCCCCGTCCAATCAGGACTGCGGCGGCATCCTCGGGATCGCACGACCGGTCTCCTTCTACGAAGGGGAAGTGGATCACGAGGCGAATCTCCTCAACGAGGCTGGCATCGCGACCTTCATTCCCGCCCGCCTCGTCCAGGGCGCCGGCGGCACCTTCGCCGCCAACGGTCGCATCCTCTGGGGCAACCGCACGACGTCGACCGACCCGCTCTGGCAGTTCGTCAACGTCGTGCGCACCCGTGCCCTGATCGAGAAGACGATTTCCCGCTCGTTCCGCTGGGCCAACGACCAGAACCTTTCGCCGCAGCTCGTCATCACGATCATGCGGTCGCTGCAGCAGTTCCTGGACGAGTTGAAGGCGGTCGGCGCGATCCTCGGCGGCGACGTCTACTGGGACCGGGACGTCAACACCAACGCGTCGCTTCGATCCGGCAAGCTGCGGATCGAATTCGATGCCGAGGAAGCGCCGCCCCTGGAGGACCTCACCTTCGGCTCGCGCCGCAACGAGGTCTATTTCGACCTGCTCGCCGACGAGATCAATCGCCGTATCTCCGTCAGCTTCGAGCGCGTCGGCGACGCGGCGTAAGCCCGTCCCGTTCCCCGACCCTTCGAAAGGAGCTTTCCATGTCCCTTCCCATCCTGCGCGGCTTCACGCTGATCGTGAACGACGACATGAACCTCGCCCTCCAGATCGAGAGCATGCAGCTTCCGGGGCTCGAGGAGATCACGGAAGACTTCCAGCCCGGCGGCAGCGACCTGCAGATCCAGGTCGCCGGCCTCGGCGTGAAGCCGCTCGAAGCGCCGTTCAAGCTCAAGGGGCACATGCCGGCCGTGGCCGGTCTCTTCGGCGGCGCGCCCGGCATCCGCCACACCTTCACCGGCAAGAAGTTCATCGTCGACGACCTGGACGGCGCCGAGCACGAGCATGCGATCGACATCACCGGCCGGCTGGTCTCCGTCGCCGAGGAAGAGATGAGCGGCGGCAAGGCAAGCGGCTACGATCACAAGATCGGATCGATCACCCAGTATTCCTACATGGCCGACGGCAAGGTCCTTCACCGCTTCAACTTCGCTCAGGGCGGCTGGGCGGTGCGCAACGGCGTGGCGGTCAATGAGGGCCGGCGCCGTGTCCTGTTCGGCTAATCTTTCCATTTGAGAGGGATCTCCCATGACCGACCCCGCGAAGACCGCCGCCGCGCTGACCTTCACCATCCAGCTCACCGTGCCGGCAGAGGAAGGCTTCGGCGCCGGCGCCCGCCGGCACATGTCGCTCGCCATGCGCCGCCCGCGCGTCCGCCACGTCAAGCAGGTGGTGGCACTCCTCGGGCCTGATTTCGTGCGCAACCTGATGGCGATGTCGGACGATGCCGCAGGCAGTGGAGCGTCAGGCGGCAAAGCTCCGGACAGCGCGGCGATCGGCTGCCGCGACACCATCGCCGAGGCGCTGGCGCTGCTGACCGATCCGGCTCGGCTCGACGGCCTGACCGGGATCCTCGCCGATCTGTGCGGTGTGTCGCCGGAGGCGATCGACGATCTCGACCCGGCCGACCTGATCTCGGTCGGCCGGGCAATGTTCCGTTTTTTTCCGGACCTGAGTGGCCTCGTGTCCACGAATTCATGAGCGACGTCGCGGCCGTCTACCATTGGCCGCCGTCCGAACTGGAGGCGCTCGACTGGCGGGAGTTCCTCGCTTATCGACGCGATCTGCCGCGGGTGCTGAAGGTGCTGGGACAACTCCCGTAAGAGAGACAGACCATGGCTGACATGAATGTCTCCCTGCTGATCGAATTCCTGACCAAGGGCGGCGACAAGGTGCGCCGGGATCTCGCCGGCATTCGGTCCGGCGCGAAGGATCTGCGCGAGGGATTGGCCGGCGCGATCCGGCAGGGGTTCTCCGTCGAGAACATCGAACGGGCGACGCGCGACGCGGAGCGCAAGCTCAACGAGGCGCGCGGCCGGCTGCGCGGCGCGATGGGCAGCGCGATCGCTCTCGCCGCCCCCGTCTGGACGGCCGGCAATTTCGAAGCAGGCATGGCGGACGTGGCGACGCTCATCGACACGGCCGCCGAGAGCCTGGAGGAGATGGGCAGCCGGGTCCTGCAGATCGCCGACCGGACGCCGGTCACGCTGGACGACCTGACGGCCGCGCTCTACGACGTGCGGTCGGCCGGCATCGAGGCAGCTGACGCGATGTCCGTGCTGGAGGGATCGGCGCGTCTGGGGGTCGCCGGCAAGGGTACGACGAAGGAGGCGGCCGACCTCGTCACGTCCTCGATCAACGCTTTCGATCTGAAGGGCGAGAAACAGGCGCGGATCTACGACACGATCTTCAAGGCGGTGAAAAACGGCAAGACGACGATCTCCGAGCTCTCCCAGGGTTTCGGTGCCGTCGCGGGCACCGTCGCCAACGCCGGCGTCGAGATCGACGAGTATCTGGCCTCGATCGCGGCCATGACCACGACGGGCATGCCCGCGGCGCAGGCGCATACGCAGATCCGCGCGGCAATCTCGGGCCTGACACGAGAGACCAAGGACTCCAGAAAGCTCTTCAAAAAGCTCGGTGCCGACAACTTCCGGGACCTGGTCGAAAAATCCGGCGGGATGGTGCCGGCCTTCGACCGGATCCGCCAGGCGCTCGGCGGGAACGACGCCGCCATCTTGAAGGTTCTAGGATCGGTCGAGGCGCTCAACGCCGTGCTCGGCCTGACGGGCGAACAGGCGTCGGTTTTCCAGGAGACCCTCACCGACATGCGCGATGGCGCCAACGCCGTCGACGAGGCGTTCGAGAAGCTGGCGGACCCCTTCAAAAATCAACTGCGGGTGATGCGCAACCAGCTGCAGGGCCTGGCCATCGCCGTCGGAACCCATTTGATCAAGCCCCTGAAATCGGTGATCGCGACGATCCGGCCGCTTGTGGTGGCCATCGCCGACTGGATGCAGGCCAATCCGGAGCTCACGAGCTCGATCGTCCAGGGAGTGGCCGCGCTCCTTGCCATGAATGTCGCGATGCGCCTCGTGTCCTATGCGGTCGCCGCGGCCCGGCTGCCGCTGATCGGTCTGGCCAAGAGCTTCCTGTTGTTCGACGCCGCCGGCCGGAACGTCTCGATCGTGGCGCGCGCCGTCAGGGCGCTCGCCGGCGCGGGGGCCGGTCTTGGCCGCGCGGCGACATCGGCCGCGCTGTTTCTTGCGTCCTTTGGCCCGAGACGGATCAAGTCCGCGCTGGCCGGTTTGGCGAAGCTCTCGACCTTCATGAAGGGAGGGGTGATCGCCACCGCATTCGCCGGCCTGAAGACAGCGGCGACTGCCGCGCTGTCGGCGATCGCGGCGGCGGGGTGGCCGGTGACGGCGGTCCTGGCGGCGATCGCCGCCGCAGCCTTTGCCGTGTGGAAATACTGGGACCGGCTGAAGGCGGCCGTCGGCGGCGTCTTCGAGGGATTGACGGCGGCTTTCGCGCCCGAACTGGACTTCGTCAAACAGGCATGGTCGGACCTCGTCGACAATGTCGCGGCAAGGGCGGGCGAGATCGCCACACGCCTGGGCGTGAATGTCGACGCCGTGAGGGACACCCTTGCTCGCATGGTCGACGTCTCTGGAGCCCTCGCCGGGCTCAGGAACGGGCTCGGGCAAGCCAAGGACGTGGTCACGGATTTCCTCGCCAGCGTCTTCACGGCCGAGACGCTCAGCGAGGCGGAGGCCGAAGAGATCGCCGCTGCCGCGCGGCGCATCGGCGAGCGCATCGGCCATGCCATCCGCGACACGCTGCGCGCCTTCACGGGGTTTGGCACGGCAATCGTCGACGCCATCATCGACGGCCTCGACAGCGCCTGGGGCACGCTGACGGAGTGGTTCGAGGCCAAGGTCGCGGCGCTCAAGGGACTGCTGAGCTTCGGCTTCACGTTTGGGGGCGGCGGCGCTGAGCTGCCGGGCAATCTACCCGAGATCGGCAGGAATAACGGGTTCACCGATGCGCCAAGCAAGTCGCCGTTCCCGTCTTCCGCACAGGATCCCATTCAGCCGTTGGAGAGCTATGCGAATGACCGCAAGCTCACCGGCGCGAAGGTCGAGCAGGAGATCAAGGCGGAGGTGGTCGACCGCCGGCCGCCGCAAGTGACCGTCCACGTCTCGCAATCCATCACGGGGGTTTCCGACCCGGTGGCGGCTGCCGCCGCCGCCAATCGCGGCATCACCGATGCGGTGCGCCGGGCCAAGACGGGCGCGATGCACGGGGGGACGGAATAGATGGCCGTGCCGCTGCTCGCGCTGGGAGCGCACATCTTCGAACTCGCCCCGCTCAACTTCCAGGCGCTCGATCGCCAGACGGAGGCGCTCTGGCCTTCCGTGCCCCGCTTCGGCAACGCGCCAGGCCGACAGTTCGTCGGCTACGGCGAGAACCCCGTGACCATCTCCGGCCTGCTGTTTCCCGAGGAGTTCGGCGGGCGGGGCGAGTTCGAGGCGCTCCGCGCCACGCAGGTGGCCGCGCTGCCGGTAATGATGGTGGGCTGGGCGGCAGCCGGGACTGCCGGGCGCGTGTTCGGCAAGGTGGTCATCCTGTCGATCTCCGACACGCAGTCGATCATTTCCGCCAACGGTCAGGGGCGAAAGCTCGAATACACCATTGAGGTGGCGCCGCACGGCGACAGCTCCGGCGGCAGCCTGGGGATCTTCCGATGAGCGAGATCGTCATTCCGGCCGCGACCATCCGCGCGACCCGCGAGGACGCGAGCCTTGAGCAACTGTGCTTCGAGTATGCGCACCAGATCCTGTCTGACGCGCGCAAGGCGGCACGGCTCAAGGGCTATGTGGAAGCCGCGATCGAGGCCAATCGCGGCATCGCGGCGGCCGGCCTGGTGCTTCCGCTTGGAACCGAGATCCGGCTGCCCGAATGGCGCCTCTCGAACCGGGTCGAACAGGTGAGGCTTTGGGATTGATGCGGGACCGCCCCTTTATCGAAGTCGCGGTCGATGGTCAGCCGGTGGCGGGCGTCTTCTACTCGCGCCTTGTCTCCGCGACGCTTCATGATGCCACCGGGCAGGATGCCGATACCTGCGAGCTCGTGCTGGATGACGCGGGCAACACGCTTGCGGCTCCTCGCGAGGGGGCTCGGCTGCTCGTGCGGTTCGGGTACCGAGATGTCGGGACATGGATGATGGGGCTGTACACGGTCGAAAGCGTGTCCTTCGAAGGCGGCCCCCACGGCGAGACCATGACCGTCTCCGGCCGGTCGGCCGACATGCGGTCCGACCTGAAGGAACCGCGGTCCGAGCACTTCGACAACGAGACGGTCGGCGGCGTGATGCGCCAGCTCGCCGATCGCCACGGTCTGGAGGCGGCCGTCAGTCCCGAGTTGGCGGCCGAGCCGCTGCCCTATATCGCCCGTATCGATCAGTCGACGCTGGACTTCGCCACCCGCATCGCCGATCGGGTCGGCGGACTTTTCTCGGTCAAGGGCGGGAAGCTTGTCCTGGTCAAGCGAGGCTCCGGATCGGCAACCGGCAAGGTGGTGCCTGCGCTGACGATCGAGCGGTCGCAGGTCAGCGACTGGCGTGTCGAGGGCGATCCGCGCCCTCGCTACGGCGGCGCCGAGGCCAAATGGTTCGACCGCAAGACTGGCAAGATCGAGATCGAGGAAGCCGAGACCGGCCAGCAGGGGCCTGGCCGTCGGCTTCGTCATGTCCTCTCGTCGAAGGACGAAGCGAAGAAGGCCGCCTCGGCCGAGGCCGGGCGACTGTCAAGAGCGACCGGCTCTGGGTCGATCACGCTTGCCGGTCTTCCGGAGGTGCGCGCCGAGATGGATGTGGTGTTGACCGGGTTCCGGGCCGAGATCAACGGCCGCTGGCGCGCCGCCAGCGTCGAGCATCGGTTCGACGGCAGCTACACGACGACGATCGAACTCGAGGCCCCGGAGGGAGGGAGGAAGGAAGGAAGGAAGTAGGGTTGCAATCCGCATCACTGCGCGTCTAACAAGGTATTCTCAGACTTTTCAGTGAGGCCTCTCATGTCGATGATCCTTGGCTTTTTCACCCTCGCTGCAATGATTTTTGGCGCCTGGAACGCTCTGTTGATTGTTTTTGCGCGCGGCCAAAGGCGCAGGGCATTCCGCCGGCTCGGCTATTCGGTTCTGGCGCTTGTGGGATCGGTCATGGGGCTGGTGTCCGCTCAGGACCGAGAAGCGCGTCAGGCGGGTTTCACGGACTCCAGCGACAGGAGATACGCCGAAAGGGCGGGGATAGCCGATCCGTCGGAGTGGGCACTCGTCCGTGAGGAAAAGAAGGCGGAGATGGCCCGAGAAGCCGCCCAGGCAGCTGATGAGCGAGCGCAGCGCGAAGCCAGCGAGAAACGCGAGGCAGCGACCATCAAGGCCAACGAGGAGAGCGAGGCACAGACCCGGAAAGCCGAGGAAGAGCGCGCGAAAGAGGTAGCCTGCCGCAACGATCTCACTTGTTGGGGAGAAAAGGCTTCTGTTGTCGCCAGTGTATATTGTCCCGACAGCATCGAACGGCTCGCCAAGTACGATGCCGAGTGGGTTGATGGCATATTCGAACCGAAGTTCTCTCACTATCGTTGGCGAGACAAGGATCGCGGGGTGGTGACGATGATCGGCGATAAGGTCAGGTTCCAGAACGGCTTCGGCGCCTGGATGAGGATGACCTACGAATGTGACGTCGACCCCTCGACCGATCGCGTACTTGATGTCCGGGTGTTGGAGGGGCGGCTCTGACTGGCGCACGCCGCAGGATCTTGGCCTTCGACAATCTGACGCTCCGGCCTTCGAAGGGTCCTTGGGAGCCCTTCGAAGGCCGCTCTAATGGTTTTCAGTAGCTACAAATTCAAGTGTCCGGCTACACAGGGCCCGGCCCTTGCCCCACACTCAGCCGTCACCCCGGGCGAGCGCAGCGAGACCCGGGGTCCACTCGTTCCCGGAGCGGCGGGGATTCGCTCCGCGGCACGGCGGAACCATCGGCGCGGCCGTGCGTTCGCACGGCGATTTCTGTTGCCATCTGATCTTGCGCGAAGTGCCATTTGTTTTTGCGCGCTACAGGATGCGCCAGGTCTGGCGCTCGACCGGCGTGGCCTTCGAGAACGCGCGGCACGTCAGGATCGCGAGATTGACGCCCGCGGCCGGGTCGCGAACCGACCGGTAGCGGATCATGTCTGCCTCCGTCGCTCTGACCGCGTCTGCGAAGGCCTGGAAGTGGCCGTAATCGGTCGGATCGGTCCAGAGCCCGCTGTCGAGAGACAGCGGATCGCTCGTCAGGTCGAGGAGGCGTGCGGTTGCGATCGCGGCGGAGAAGGCGGTGAATTCGGCCGCACCGGACGGCCAGGGCGTAGCCGGCGATTCGGCGAAGAACAGGAGCCGGTAGAAGGCCGTCTCCGCGACCGCGGTGGCGACGCTTTCGGCCGCATAGTAGACGCCGAGCGTGCGCCCGG
The DNA here is from genome assembly GCF_000192745.1 of Polymorphum gilvum SL003B-26A1. Lineage (NCBI taxonomy): Bacteria > Pseudomonadati > Pseudomonadota > Alphaproteobacteria > Rhodobacterales > Paracoccaceae > Polymorphum > Polymorphum gilvum. Next base: position 4,283,209 of record NC_015259.1, on the reverse strand, counting down.
CGCGCCGGAAGCGCGACCCGTCCGGATAGACGGCGCCATAGCGGAAAGGCGTCGCCAGCAGGAAGTCGAGATGGCGGCACTCCGGCGGGATCGCCGGCTTGGTCTCTTCGACAAGGTTTTCCAGCAGGGCCTGCTCGGCGAGCGTATCGGTCAGTTTCAGCGTCGAGACGCGGTGCTGGGCCTCGACCAGCCGCCAGCACGCGCCATCGAAGCGACGGAATTCAGACGAGAGCGCGACGCGCGTCCAGATAGGCGATGACATCGACGAGCCCGCTCACGGTCTGCAACTTCTCGATCGGCCGGGCGCCGAGGACGGTGTTGGGGGCGGCAAGCCAGCGTGCCGCGACCTTCTCGTCGCCGCCGGCGATCGCGTCGAGCGATCGGAACAGGCGAACGAAGAGGACCGCAAGCTCGAAAGGCTTCGTCCCCGGTTCGAGCCCGAACGCGCCCCGCTTCATACGCGACACGGTCGCCTCGCTGACGCCGATGACGGCGGCGAGGGTCCGGGCGGTGACGCCCAATCGATCCGCGGCACGGATGGCGGCCTTGGTGACGACGGCGCCGGCTTCAGGACGCGCGGCAGCGGCAGTACGAGGTGTGGGCATGACCGAGCCTTTCTATAGAAACAATATAGCAGAAAATTTTTGCAGAAAGAAAAATCCAGGGAAGCGCTCCGTACCGCCGTCGACACCTCATAGGACGACCGGCGGGACTCGACCGGGTCCTCTCGCGGCGACCTCCGAAATGCTCAAGACGTCGGGGACGATGTGGGAGATACTTGGGTCGCGCTGCCGGCGGTCATTCGAGACGTTCGAAAGCCTATGGCTCGGCTTTCGGTGCGGGACGCATCTGTGTGCTCCGCGAAAGGCCTATCTTGGCGGCTGTATTCGAGCGCTCCCTGCGTATAGTGGTTAAAAAGCGCTCAAATTTTCCTTATAGGAAAAAGTTTCCTACTAGATAGGAAAATTTTTCTCACTCTATATTTAAAAAATGAAGAAAATGATTAAATCATGCGCCTGAAATATTATGAGTCATCGTTCAATGCCTGAGCGCGACTGTCTTCGGACGCGCCTAACTGCTGCAGGCGGGGGTATCGATCATGGGCTTCGCGACACTTACTCGGGCATCTGCCGGACCGGGGGAAGCGAAGGCGACGGCGCACACGGGTCGCAAGCGGATGCGGGAAGCGGGCGGGGATATGCGGTCTGCGAGCGATGACGATCTGCTGCAATTCATCGGTCTCGGCGACGAGGATGCGTTCCGTATCCTGGTCGAGCGCCATGTCGACCGCGGTTACGCCGTCGCGTTCCGCATCCTGCGCAACCCGACCGACGCCGAGGACGTGGTGCAGGATGCCTTCCTGCAGCTGTGGACCCGCCGCACCGCCTGGCAGCCGGGCAGGGCGCGCTTCTCGACCTGGCTGTACCGGGTCGTCACCAACCGGTGCATCGACCTGTTGCGCCGGCCGCGCGTCGAGGCGATGGACGACCTGCCCGAAGTGCCGGCCGGCGGCGCCGACCAGGTCCAGACGATGATGCAGGAGGAGGTAACGGCTCTGCTCAACGCGGCCATGGCGCAACTGGCCGGCCAGCAACGCATCGCCCTCATTCTCTCCTATCACGAGAACCTGTCGAACGGCGAAATCGCCGAGATCATGGAGACTTCTGTCTTCGCCGTGGAGTCGCTGCTCAAGCGCGGACGGCAGAAACTGCGCCAGTTGCTGCGCAACAAGGGCGACGAGATCACGACCCTGTTTACCAACGATTAACCAAAAACCGCGGTCGAGCCGGAATTGGTGCGCCTGAAATGGGGGACGTCTGCCGTTCAAGGGTCCAGACGCAAGGACATGCGTCATGTCCGCGCCGGATCCCGTGGCGTGGCATCAAGGATATCAGGAGTAGTCCATGCCCGTTATCTCGACCAACACGGCTGCGAACACCGCCGTCCGCTACCTCAACTCGAATTCGACCGACCAGTCCGACTCGCTCGCCAAGCTGGCCAGCGGCTCGCGCATCACCAAAGCGTCGGACGACGCGGCCGGCCTTGCCATCTCGACCAAGATCCGCTCGGATGTCGCCGTTCTGGAGCAGGCCAGCACCAACGCCTCCAACGCCATCTCCATTCTGCAGACCGCCGATGGCGGCGCGGCGCGCATCAGCGACATCCTGGAACGCATGAAAGTGCTCGCGGCCCAGTCGTCGTCGGGCACGGTGACCGACAGCGAGCGGGTCTATATCGATGCGGAATTCCAGCAACTCATCGAAGAAATCGACGGCATCGCCCAGTCCACCCGCTACAACGGCGACAGCCTGCTGGAGTCGACCTCCGCCGCCACCGCTGGCCTGTCCGTGGTCGTCGGCACCGATGTCAGCGACACCATTTCGCTGACCACCTATGCGCTGGACGCGACCAGCATCGGCGTCAACGCGCTCGACCTGGCCTCCGCCACCAACGCCGATGCCGCCATGACCGCGCTCGACACGGCGATCGACAGCGTCTCTGCGGCGCGCGCCAAGATGGGCGCCACCATGTCGCGCTTCGAGTTCCGCTCCGAGGCGATCGCCACCAGCATGGAGAACCTCGACGCCGCCCAGTCGGCCATCGCCGATGTCGACATCGCCGCCGAGCAGGCGCGCCTGTCGGCGACCAGCGTCAAGGTGCAGGCAGCCGTCGCCGCCGCCGCCCAGGCCAATGAGATGCCGCAGAACCTTCTGAAGCTTCTGCAGTAGCTCGTCAACCTGTCCGCCACCCCCACCTGGCGGGCAGGTTTGCCCCGGGTCCTGTTCGGGAGAGTTGCGCCATGGCCACAGTGTCCTCGTCGACGTCGACCACCAGTTACAGCTACACCAGTTCCGGCTCCAGCATCGACTGGAACGCCTTGATCGAAGTTGCCGTCGCTGCGAAGACGGCGCCAGCAGACCGTATCGACCTACAGATCGCGAGCAACGAGACCAAACTTGCAGCCTATCAGGACATGCAGGCGCTGCTGCAGGCTATCCTGTCGGTCACGGACACCATTCGGGGCACCACCGACAGCCTGACAGTCAAGGACGACATCTTCTCCCTGCGCGAGGCCTACCTGACCGCCCAGGGCAGCGTGAACGCCGAATCCGCCGTGGTTGTCACAGCGCAGAATGGCGTCAACACCGGCAGTTACGATCTGCAGATCCTGCAGCTGGCGAGCGTTCACAAGGTGGCCGGAGACACGTTCGCCAGCAACACCGAGGAGCTCGGTCTGTCGGGCACCCTTTCCCTCGCTCTGGGCGATGGCGATAGCGTCACCTACGACATCGACGAGACCATGTCGCTGAAGGAAATAGCCGCGCTGATCAATGCCAATTCGACCCAGAGCGGCATTCAGGCCTCGGTGGTCAAGGTCGCAGAAGATAGCTATCGCCTCGTCCTGTCAGGAACGGAAACCGGCCAGGAGATCGTGCTGTCCTCCCTGGCAGGCGACATTGGCAGCGCCCTCGGCCTCACCTCCGAGGACGGCAGCTTCGCCAACGAAGTCCAGGCGGCAAAGGATGCGGTGATCCGCATCGACGGCATCGAGATCACCCGCAAGAGCAACACGATCGACGATGTCATCGACGGGTTGACCTTCAATCTCTATCAGATCACCGGCGAGGATGCCTCCATCGCCGTGGAGATCGCCAACGACCTGACCTCGATCAAGAGCGCGATCACCGACCTGGTCACCGCCTACAACGCCTATCGCGACTGGGCGCTGACCCAGCAGGCGACCGGTTCCTCCGGCGCCGCGTCGAGCGATGCCGTGCTGTTCGGCGACGGCACCCTGCGCAGCGCCAACACGCAGATCGCCGCCGCGCTCGCAACCCTGATCGACGAAACCTCGATGGCCCTGCTCGGCCTGTCCTACGACAGCCAGAACAAACTGGTGCTGAACGAAACGACGCTGAACAACGCGTTGCTGAACGATCTGGCCTCGGTGGAAAAGCTGCTGAGTTTTCAGATGACCAGTTCCTCGTCCGATGTGGCGCTGCTGTCGCGCAGCACGGCGATGCCGGACAGCCTGACGCTCGACATCGTCGTCGACGAGAACGGTGCCATTGCCTCCGTCGCCGTCGACGGCGACGCGTCCGCCTTCACCGTCAACGGCGCCCGCATCATCGGCGCCAAGGGCACGGCCTACGAAGGCATCACCTTCGTGTTCACGGGCAGCGCGTCGCAGTCGGTCGAGCTGAGCTTCTCCTCGGGTCTGACCGAGAAACTGGCGACAGCAGTGGCTGCTGTCGCCGATTCGAGTTCCGGCACGCTGGCCGAGATCATTGCCAACCTGACGGACAAGAATACGGCACTGGAGGAACGGGCCTCCAGCATCCGCAGTCGGGCGGAAAGCTATCGCAGCTTCCTGACCCAGCGCTATGCCGCCTATCAGGCGGCGATCGAGCAAGCCAATTCGACCCTGACCTATCTGGAAGCCCTGCTTAACGCCGGAGACGATTGATCATGACCCTGCCCATGGCCCGCGCCATCGATGCCTACCGTCGGGCGGCCACTGCCGTCCCGCCTGCCCATGCCGTTGTCCTGCTCTATGACGAGGTGGTGAACGCGCTGACCCACGCGGAACAGCATGCCCGGCTCGGCCGCTACGACGTAGCCTTCGAGCGCGGCCAGCGTGCGGTCACCATCTTGCGCGGGCTGCGCGGCACGCTGGACATGGACCGCGGCGGTACCCTGGCACAACAGCTGTGCGACACCTACACGCGCAACATCTTCGCCATCAACGCGGCCATCGGCAAGGCGGACGCGGCCGAGCGCCTACGCGCCCTCGTTCTCGGCCTTGTCGCCCTGCGCGACGCCTTTGCTGCCCTGGCGGCGATGGAGCCGCGCGGCACGCCGCGCCGGCTCGAGGAGATTGGTGCCCCCCCTTGGCAAGGCCCCGATGCTGCCTGATTCGGCCTCGGTCGCGCGCCGGCGCGTGGTCGGGTGTGTCCTTGTTGTCAAAGGCTTTCTGGACATCGCTCACCGGGCTTTGTCGCCACCCAGACGCCGGGGCGATGCTGGACAGCCTGAAAGTTCCAAGCTAGCGTGACCCGGCGCGCAAGCTGGGGATCCCCGGGCAGGAAGCCTGGGACGGTCCGGAGGTCGACGAGTGGAAATGTCCAAGACCACGATGACACTCGAGGAGTTCCGGGACTGTCTCGACCGCTACGGCGACGATCCGGCGCGCTGGCCGGACGCCGCTGCGGCCCGTGCCCTGCTGGAGGAAAGCGATGCCGCGCGCGCAGCGCTCGACGAGATGCGAAGGCTGCGCGCAGCCTTCTCGGCTTCCGCCGGCAGCCCGAGAGCGCCGGCGGGCCTGGCCGATCGCATCGCCCGCCGGGCGGCGCTGGAGGCGCCGGCTGCCGGCTTGGGGCGCATGCCGGCCCGAACCGCCGCTGCGGCGAAGCGGCGCGGCCCGGACACGGACGCGAGGCAGCGTGCCGGCGGGCCGATCTGGATCCTGCGCGATCTGGCAAATCGGTTTGGCGGCACCCGGGTTGTCGCGACCTTGATGCTCTTTTTCGTGCTCGGCTTTGCGCTCAGGTATCTGGACGCGAGCCAGACGGACACGCTGTTGACTTATCGGTCCGTTCCGACGTTCTTTTCCGTGTTTGACCTATCGTGACGGATCTGCGCGTGACCTCGACCCCGGACCGCAAGCGGTCCTCGCCGCTGACCAGACTGCTTCTCGTTTCTCTTGCCGCCAACCTGTTCCTCGCGGGCTGGGTACTCGGCGGCGTCGCCAATCGCCCGCCGCGGCCGCCGTTTCCACCCGATATCCTGCGCGACGTGGAGATGCGCCTCGAGCCGCGGCTGACGGCGGCGGGCATGGAGCGCGTGAGGGCCACCCTTGCGACCGTCGCGGCCGAGATGGAACGCAGCGGTGCGGCGGGCAGTTCCTTCGCCGAGCAGGTTGCCGCGAGCCTGCGCCGGCAGCCTTTCGACGAGGCCGATTTCCGTGACGTGGTGCGATCCGCGATCGACCGGCGAACGGCCATGGATCTGGCGATGCTGGACACCGTCGTCGACCTGATGCGCGATATCGATCCCGTCGACCGTGCTGCCTTTGCCGACGTGATCGAGCAGTTGCACGCCCTCCGGCCTCCGCCGCCCGTCAGGCGTTAGGGGCCTGCGGCACAGGCGCCTAGAAACGCTTTTCCCAGTAGATCTCAAGATGAATGCGCCTGATTTCCGGCGCCCGTCCGTTTCTAAAACAATCGGACGGCGCTCGGCAGAGCTTGTCAACGTAGCCGTCCGGCACTTTTCGGTTCACGAAAATTGTCTGGGCAATCATGACCATCTCGACAGTAAATTCCTACAGCTATGCCACGTCGTCTTCGTCGACGGGCAGCAGCAGTTCGACCCTCGGGCTGACGAGTTCCGACTTCCTGTCGCTGATGCTGACGCAGCTGCAGAACCAGAACCCGCTCGATCCGACCGACACGGATACCTATCTCGACCGCATGGTCTCCTATGCCAGCTACGACACGCAGACGGAGATCAGCGAGCAACTCTCCTCCATCGCGTCGTCCGTGTCGCAGATGATCTCGGGATCCGGCCTCGGATATCTCGGTCAGACCGTGGAGGCCTATGGCAACACGACCACGCTCGCTGACGGCGCTGCGACCTGGGGCTATTCGCTCGAGTCCACCGCCTCCGAGGTAACCATCACCATCTATGACGAGAGCGGCAAGTCGGTGTGGAGCGGCGCCGGGGAGACCGGTGCTGGCTCGCATTATTTCAGCTGGGACGGGATCACCTCAAGCGGCACCCAGCTTGAGGACGGCGGCAGTTACACCATCTCCGTCACGGCCACCGATGCCTCCGGCAACGACGTTTCCGGCTCGACCACGGTCATCGGCAAGGTCACGGGCATCGATGTCGATAACGGCAGTTCGGTGCTGAAGATCGGCGACGCCTCGGTGCTCGTCGGCAATATCCTCACCATCCGAGCGGCGTGAGGTGCAGCCATGAGCCTGATGGGCGCCCTCAACTCCGCCATTTCCTCGCTCTATGCCCAGAGCCAGGCGCTCTCCAACGTTTCGTCCAACCTGGCGAACTCGCAGACCACGGCCTACAAGGCCAGTTCGACCAGCTTCACCAGTCTGGTCGCCGGGACCACCAGTTCCTCCAGCGGCGGCGTGGTCGCCTCGACCCGCTCGTCGGTCAGCGAGCAGGGCCTGCTGGTCTCCTCCTCCTCGAGCACCCATCTGGCGATTGAGGGCAGCGGCTTCTTCGTCGTGTCCTCGGAGGTCAGCGGCGGTCAAACCTACTATACCCGCAACGGCGAGTTCGAGATCGACGCCAACGGCTATCTGACCAATGGCGGCTACTATCTGCTGGGCTGGGCCACCGACGCCTCGGGAAATCCCGTTGCCGGCACCAGCGAGGCGTCCCTGGTGCCGATCGACGTGGACTCCGTCAAGAGCTCCGTCGGCGCCACGTCCAACGTGACCATGCAGGCCAACCTGCCGGCCGACGCGGCCGTCGGCGACAGTTTCGACACCACGATCGAGGTCTATGACAGTCTCGGCACCACCAACACGATCACCGTGACCTGGACCAAGACCGATGCCAACACCTGGGAGATGAGTTTCGCCGATCCGACCCTGGCCGGCGGCACCGCTGCCAGCGGCACGGTGACCAGCACCCCTGTCACCATCACCTTCAATTCCGACGGTACGCTCGCCGTGACCGATCCGTCACCCGCCGAGCTCACGATCGCCGGTTGGACCACCGGCGCTGCCGACAGCGCCATCGCGCTCAATCTGGGAACGCTCGGGGCAGCCAATGGCCTCACCCAATACGCCTCCGGCAGCACCGACCCTTACATCGCCATCCAGTCGATCACCCAGGACGGACTCGCTTATGGCGCTCTGACCGGCGTCGAGATCGGCGCGGATGGCTCGGTGACCGCCTTCTTCGACAACGGCGAGCAGAGGGTCATCTACAAGATCCCGGTGGCCACCTTCCCCAATGCCAACGGCCTGACCGAGATGAGCAACGGCATCTACGCCCGCTCGTCCTATTCGGGCAACAGCACGCTGCACCTGGCGGGGACCGGCGGCGTAGGCACCATCAATGGCGGCTATCTGGAAGCCAGCACCACCGATACCAGTACCGAATTCAGCCGCATGCTGACGGCGCAACAGGCCTATTCCGCCGCTTCGCAGATCTTGTCGGCGTCCAACGAAATGTTCCAGTCGCTGATGCAGGCGGTGCGCTGACCATGGTGGGGGAGCCCGACAGCGATCCGCTGCTGCGGCGCCTGCGGACCCTGGTGGCGGCTTGCGAGGCCCGGTCGGGAAGGGTCGGCGACGCCCACGAACGTCTGCGGCTGCTGCTGCTCAGGCAGGACGTGAAGGATTTGCTGGCCGCAATGCGCATCGAGCGCGACCGGCTGGCGGCCGAACTGTCGCGGCTGCAGGCGGTCACAATTTCGGCAGGGGCCTATGCCCGCTGCGGCGCGCGGCTGTCAGGCCGGCGCAAGGATTGAGGACAAGGCGATGCAGGACGATCTCGAACGGGCGGCGGCCGATGCGGCGGTGCACCGGCTCATCCATCTCGTCGACCAGTTGATGGCGGTGGCCGAAGCCGAGAACCGGCGCCTTGCCAGCGGCTTTCCCCTCGTGCGTAACGAGGAGGTGTTCCGCAAGCACGAACTGGCCACCGAGTTCGAGCGCTGGCTCGGCATGGTGCGCAACCAGCAACTGGTGCTGCTCAAGGCCTCGGCCGAACTGTCCAGTGACCTGCTCGAGCGGGTGGGCCGGCTCGAGCAGGTCCTGGCGGAGAATTCACGGCATCTGCTGAAAGCGCTGGCCTGCAGCCGGCGACGGGTGGAGGCCATCATGCGGGCCATCCGAGAAGATCGGCTTCAGCCGATCGCCTATGGCGGCGACGGGCGCTACCGGCCGGGTACCGCCGGCGGCACCGTCTCGATCCAACACGGTCTGGAAGTGTGACGGAGTCCGCCGATGACCACTCTGGCAGCCGCAGGACTGATCGCCACCAGTTCGCTGGCGTCCACCCAGGTCCAGCTCTCGATCGCGGCCAACAACGTCGCCAATGCCGACACCGAGGGCTACACGCGCAAGACCGCGTCCTCAGTGGCGCTGACGACGGCAGGGACCGGCTCCGGCGTCACGGTCGGCAAGATCACCTCTGGCGTCAGCCGCATCCTGCTTGCCGACCTGGTGGCGGCGACGACCGCGGCCGGCGAGGCCGGCGTCACGGCCGATTATCTCGACCGGCTTCAGAGCCTGATGGGCAGCACCTCGTCCAGTTCCGGCAACGGCACCTCGTTGGCCAACAGTCTCGCGGCGGTAGAAGAGGCCTTCGCCGCCCTGGCGGACACGCCGGAAAGCGTGTCGCTGGCGGCAACCGCGGTCAACGAGCTCGACGAACTGGCGGCCCAGTTGCGCGCGCTGTCGGCCTCGGTCCAGAGCTTGCGCAGCGCCGCCGACACCGACATCGCCGCCGCCGTGACCTCGGCGAACGATACCATTACCGCGATCGCCAGCCTCAACGAGCAGATCCTGGCCACCGCCGCCCGCGGCCAGTCGACGGCCGACCTGGAGGATCAGCGCAACCAGGCGCTGGCCACCCTGTCGCAGTCGCTGGGCGTCACCAGCTTCATCGCCGACGATGGCAGCATGAAGGTCTATACCACCACCGGCCAGGTGCTGGTCGACAGCCGCGCCCACCTGCTGTCCTTCGATCCGTCTTCCTCGGTCGGCGCCGGGGTCGTCTATGACGGCAGCGGCTCGGGCCTCTCCGGGATCACTGTGGACGGCAAGGACATCACCGCCAGCATGACCGAAGGCGAGATCGGCGCGCTGTTGGCCCTGCGCGACAGCACGCTGCCCGAAGTGCAGGAGATGCTGGATGCTCTGGCCTCGACGCTGGTCTCCAGCCTCAATGCGGTGTCGCCCGATCTGCTTTCGGGGACGGACGCCACCGATATCACAGTCAATGGCGATCTGCTGCGCACGCCTTCGGCGCTCCTGCCGGAAACCGGTGGCGCGGACATTGCCACGGCCCTGGTGGAGGCCTTGCAGGGCAAGACGGCCTTCCCCGACACAGCGCGGCAGGGGGGCGGCGAGAGCACGTTCGCCGACTATGCCGCCCGTCTGCTGTCGCTTGTCGTCAGTGACGCCAATTCCGCCAGTGCCCACCTCGAACGGGCGACGGCGCAATTGGCGGAGATTTCCGACACCATGTCCTCGCTCTATGGCGTCAACATCGACGAGGAGACGGCACGCATGTCCAATCTGGAGCAGCTCTATTCCGCCTCCGCCCAGGTGCTCAGCATCCTGAAACAGATGTATGAGGACCTGCTCGCTGCGATCGCTTGAGCTGACGGTCCCGCCGCGCTGAAATCGACAGGAGGTCGTGATGGTCGCAAGGGTTGCCACATTCTCTCACGCAGAAAGCCTGCTGCAGCATGCCATGCAGACGCAGGCGCGGCTGGCGCAGAAGCAGATCCAGCAAGCCTCGGGCGAGATCGCGTCCAGCTATGCCGGCCTCGGCACGGGCGGCGAGGCGCTGGTCAGCCTGGAAGTGGCCGCGACGCGCGCCGGCTCCTACCTGTCGTCAGCGCAGACCACCCTCGACCGTGTCGAGATGATGTATTCCGCCGTCGGCGCGATGAGCGACCTCCTCACCCGCATGCGCGCAGAGGTCGCCGGCACGATGACCGTCGACCAAATCTCCGACCTGCAGAGTGTCGCCGCCGGCCTGCTGGAGGACATGGCCAGCCAGCTCAACACCCAGTTCGAGGGGCGTTATCTCTTTGCCGGCAGCCTCACCGGCTCGGCACCGGTCGTGCTGGACGGCTACCAGGCGACAAGCCTGGCCACGGCGGATGCCGGCTATTATCAGGGCGACGACCTGCTGCAATCGGCACGGATCGGCGCGACCCGGGTGCTCGACTATGGCGTGACCGGCGACGCCACGGCCTTCGAGACCGCGCTGCGGGTGCTGTCCTATGTGGCGACCGCCGACCCGCTGGACCTGGACGAATTGTCCGAGGTGGCGGCTCTGCTGGTCGAGGCGCAGGACGGCATCATCGCCCTCCAGAGCGGCCTGGCCACCAAGGCGGCGACCCTTGAGGCGACGATCGAGGCGGAGAGTACTTACATCGCCACGCTGGAAGAGATGATCAGTGCCCGCAAGGGGGTCGATGCGGTCGTCGTCGCCGCCGAGATCGCCACACTGGAGACCCAGCTTCAGGCAAGCTACGCTGCCATCGGCAAGCTCTCCAGCATGTCCCTGCTCGACTACCTGCGCTAGTTTTTCCGAAGCATGCCGCGTCCCGGCCCGTCTGCCGGTCTAACCGGCAAGCCCGTCACGTCGCGAGCTTGACCGGCGGAAGGCTCGACACGGCCCCGACGGCGTCCAGGTCGGGGCCGTCGATCAGTCGGTCGGGCTTGACGAACGCCGTCAGCTTTCCCCGATCGGTGATGACGACGCGCATGCCGTCGATCTTCACGCCGACGGGTTCGAGCGCTTTCAGGATCCGGCTGAGGTTCTCCGGCGTCATGCCGAGATAGCTGGCCAGCAGGCGTTTCTCGACGGGCAGGAAATAGCTCGGCGCGTTCCCGGCCAGACGCGACTGGCGCAGCAGGTAGGAGGCGATGCGCTCGCGCGAATTGCGCAGCTTGAGGCCCTTGGCATGCCGCACCACGGCGCGGTAGCAGCCCGCCAGTTCCTGAATGACGGAAACCGCGAATTCGCTGTCCTGTCGGAAGATAGCGCGCAGATCGCTCGACGGCACCAAGATGATTCGCGACCGCTCCAGGGTGCGCGCCGACATCAGGTAGGGCGCGTCGCGGATCGTCGCCGCGAGGATGAAAGTGCCGACAGGGTTGACCACCGCCATCGTCGCCTCGTGATCGTCCCAGTGCGCGTACAGCTCGACCAAGCCTTCCATCACCACATGCAGGAAATCGGCAGGATCGCCCTGGCGGATCAGGTCCAGCCCGGCAGGAAAGTTCTGCGCATAGGCGGCCTGCATCAGCGCTTCGAAGCTGCTCTGGCGCATGTCGCGAAACAGCGGCAGGTGGCGGATCTCGGGCAGTTCGTGAGGGCGCATCGGACCGATTGAGGTTGCTCGCTTGATATTTATCGTATCACCAAACGGCAGATGCAATGCTACGGGCTAGCATCTGCTGTTCCGATGGTTATCGTTGTTCGCGGCTGCAGACAAAACGGGCAAGTCGGGATTGTGTGCGAGGACTGCCCCGACCGGCGATTCCATGACGGCGGGCGGCAAGAGAAGCGCCGACGCGGCCCGGATCGAGACCGACCCCGCGCGTGTCGCGGCATTCCGGCCGGGCATCTGACAGCCCCCGACTACCCTGGTCGGCCCCGACTGGCACTTTCGCGCCGTGCTCACGGCCAGTCGTGGATCGCCGTCCGCTCCGCGCCTTCGGCCATCGCCGAGGCAGACTGACTCGACCTGTACCGCCCTGGGGTTTGCCCTGTCATGTCGGTGAAGAAGCGCGAGAACTGTGACGCGCTGGCGAAGCCGAGCACGCCGGCGATCTCGCCGAGGGCGAGCGGCGAGGTCTCCAGGTAGATGCGCGCCTCCAGCAGCAGCCGCTCGCGGATCAGCCGGGCCGGCGGGCGGCCATGGGCCCGGATGCAGATGTCGTTCAGCCGGTCGCGCGATATGCCCAGTTCCGCTGCATAGCGGGCCACCGGCCAGCGGTCGCGGAAATGGCCTTCGACCAGCGCCGTAAACTGCCCGGCCAGCGCCTGGCCGCCGCCGGCCTGCCCCTCGGCCGCCCCACCATGTGCCTGTCCCCGATAGAGATGCACGAGCAGCACGTGCAGCAGCGAATCCACCGCCGCAGACGACATCGGGCCGGGACGCAGCGTCTCCGCCAGGATGCCAGCGAAGCACGCGGCCACGGCCTCCGCGGCCGGATCGTCCGGTTCCAGGCGCAGGAGCGACGGACGGCTCGCCATGAACTGGAGCTGGGCGGCTTCCGGGCGGCGTTGCAGGACCCGGTTCAAGGTGGCGATGCCGAGCAGGAGGTGGGTGCCCTGCGCGCCCGCCGCCAGGTCGAGGCGCATGTCCTCCCGCCAGGGGAACCAGCCGACCAGACGGCCGGCAACGGGCAGCGGCTGCCTGTCCGTGCCGCGCAGCACCGCACTGCCCCGCTCCAGCAGGAGCACGCGAAAACTGTCCTCATCGCCGAGCCCCGCGCGGCCGAGCACGCGGGTCTGCAGCGCCGCGCGGAACCCTTCGGCGCGCACGGGCGTTTCGGCGCGCGGCGCAGGCTGGTGCGGATCAAAACGGCGGTGAGGCATTCGATTTCCCGCAAAATGAGAAGACAATCCCACAAATCGTCATTTACTCGCGGCGCTTGTCAAACAAAATAGCCGACCAAGGCCCGGCGAGTTCGGAGGAGAACGTCCGCGGGCTGCGAAATTGTCTCGAAACGCCGTTTGGGAGGACGACGTGTTCGTAGCGCATGGCATCATAGCGGGGGCCGCGGTGGCCGCTCCCGACCAGCGTCTCTACGAGCGCCGGGACATCGTCACGGGCGACATCGTCACCCAGGCGGCCGCCCTCGGTACGAGCGAGGCATCGGCCGCGGCGGATGCCGCAGCGGGGGCCTTTCCCGCTTGGTCCGCGCTCGATCCGGAGCGCCGGGCGAGCCTGCTTCTGCGCGGAGCAGCGATCCTGCACGAGCGCCTGCCGCAGCTGTGCGCGATCGGCGAGCGCGAGGTCGGCGCGGCCGCCGACTGGATCGCCTTCAACGTCAGGATCGCCCAGGATACCCTGAGCCAGGCCGCTTCGCTGGCCGGTGCCGTCGGCGAGACGGCGGCCGCGGGTGCCCCGCCGGGCCTGGATTACCGGATCGTCAGACGCCCGGCCGGCGTCGTCCTGGGCCTGGCGCCCTGGAATGCCCCGGTCACGCTGGCGGTCAGGGCCGTGGCAGCCCCCCTGGCGCTCGGCAATACGGTCGTCCTCAAGGGCTCGGAACTGTGCCCCAAGATACACGAGACGGTGACCCGGGCGCTAATCGACGCCGGTCTGCCCGACGGCGTTCTGAATTTCGTCAGCAACGCGCCGGAGGATTCCCGTGACGTGGTCGAAGCGCTGATCGCGCATCCTGCCGTCCGCCGTGTCAATTTTACCGGTTCGACCCGCGTCGGCCGCGAGATCGCGGTCCTGGCCGCCCGCCATCTCAAGCGCTGTCTGCTCGAGCTTTCCGGCAAGGCCTCGTCGATCATCCTGGCGGACGCGGATCTGGAAGCGACGGCGCGCACCATCGCGCATGGCGCCTTCTTCAACCAGGGCCAGGTCTGTATGTCGACCGACCGCATCGTGGTCGAGGACGCCGTTGCCGGCCGGTTCGTCCCCCTGCTGAAGGAGCAGGCCGAACGGCTGCGGGCCGACCCCGCAACCGGCCGCAGCCCGCTCGGCCAGGTGATCGGCCCGGAGGCCGTGCTGCGGCTCCACGGCCTGGTCGAGGATGCCGTCGCCAAGGGCGCCGTCCTGATCACCGGCGGCGAGAGTTCGGGCACGCTGATGCAGCCGACGGTCCTCGATCACGTCGCCTACGGCATGCGGATCTATGAGGAGGAGATCTTCGGTCCGGCCGTCGGGGTCATTCGCGTCGCCGACGCCGAGGAGGCGGTGACGGTGGCGAACGACACCGAATACGGGCTCACTGCGGCGGTGTTCAGCCGCGATCTGGATCGCGCCCGCGCCATTGCGCGGCGGCTCGAGGTCGGCGCGGTTCACATCAACGGTTCCACGGTGTGTGACGACCCTGCGATGCCCTACGGCGGCGTCAAGGCAAGCGGCTACGGACGCTTCGGCGGACGGGCGGTGATCGAGGAGTTCACCGAGATCCAGTGGATGACGGAGCGGGCCGAACCCGCTTCGGACCCTGCCGGGGGATGACCGGCGCATTTGGAAGCAATGTGGGAGGAGAGACAGCATGAAACGCAGGACTTTCAACAAACTGGCGGCGCTTGCCCTGATGGCCGGCGTCGCGGGCGGCCCCGCTCTGGCCGAGGACGTGCTGAAGGTCGGTGCGGTCGCCCCGAAGACCGGCCCGCTGGCCGGCGGTGCGGCCGTCACCTACTGGCCGAACGTCAAGCTGTGGGTGGAAACCGTGAATGCCCGCGGCGGCCTGACCGTCGACGGCAAGCAGATGAAGCTGGAGGTCATCGAGTATGACGACCAGACCAATCCGGGCGAGACGATCAAGGCCGTCCAGCGCCTGATCGACCAGGATGGCGCCCGCATCGTGCTGCCGCCCTATTCCACCGGCCTCAACCTCGCGGCCGCGCCCATCTACCATCGCTACGGCATCCCGATGATCACCTCGACCGCCACGACCGACAAAGCGGACGAGATCTCCAGCAAGTTCCCCAACGTGTTCATCACCCTGGGCGGCGCCAAGCCGATCGTGCAGGGGGCCGTCGAAGTATTGTCGAAGCTGCGCGATCGAGGCGACATCGGCAACAAGCTGGCCATGGTCAACGTAGCTGACGCCTTCGGCATCGAACTCGCGAACGAGGCCAAGCCGGCCTTCCAGGCTGCCGGTTTCGAGCTGGTCTACGAGTCGTCCTATCCGCTCGGCACGCAGGACCTGTCGCCGGTGATGAAGGCCGCCAAGGCGGCGGGCCCCGACGCCTTCGTTGCCTGGTCCTATCCGCCGGACACCTTCGCTCTCACAGAACAGGCAGTCGTCGAGGATCTCCAGGTCGGCGCCTTCTTCACCGCGGTCGCGACCGCGTTCCCGGCCTATGCCGCCCGCTTCGGCGACAGCATCGATGGCGTGCTCGGCATCGGCGGCGTCCATGCCGACGGACAGGACTTCCAGGACTATGCCAAGCGGCATGAGGAAGTGACCGGCGCCAAGCCCGACTTCTGGGCGAGCGCGACCGTCTACGCCACCTTCCAGGTGCTGGAGCAGTCGATCGAGGCCGTCGGTCTCGATAACGCGAAGATCCTCGATCACATCAAGGGCAACAGCTTCGACACCGTGATCGGTGCCCTGGAGTTCGACGAGCACAACAACAATCCGTCCTTCTGGACCGTCGGCCAGTGGCAGGACGGCCTGTTCAAGGGCGTCGCTTCCACCGGCCGTGAAGGCGCGGTCGAGGTGCTCAAGAAGGGCGCCTGGAAGTAATCCGCGCATGCCCCGGGACTTTTCGGCCCCGGGGCTACTCCTTAGGGGATACGTATGGACGTCATCATAACAGGGCTGCTGCTGGGCGGGACCTACGCGCTGATCGCGATGGGCCTCAACCTGCAATACGGCATGGCCCGGATCATGAACCTCGCCAACGGCGAGATGCTGGTGGCCGGCGCCTTCGCGGCCTTCTGGTTCTGGACGGGCGGGCAGATCAGCCCGCTCCTGACCGTGTTTCTGGTGGCGCCCGCCGCCTTCCTGCTCAACTGGCTGGTCTATGTGGTCTTCCTGCGCCCGCTGGTAAGGCGTGCCAGGTCGCGCGGCCAGCTGGAGGTGGATTCGATCCTGACCACCTTCGGCCTGTCGTTCGTCGCCGTCGGCCTGATGCTCGCGCTCTTCGGCGGCGACTACTTCAGCTATTCCTATCTGTCGGTCCCGGTTCACATCTTCAGCAGCACCTACGGCGCCAACCGCATCGCGGCCTTCGCCGCAGCGGTCGTGATTTGCGGCGCCTTGTGGCTGTGGCTGAACCGCAGCCGGGCCGGCATGACCATCCGCGCCATCGCGGTCGCGCCCGACAGCGCCCGGCTTGTCGGCATCGACGTCATGCGCATGGCCGCCTTTGCCTTCGCGCTCGGCGGCGCGGTGACGGCGACGGGCGGCGCGCTGATCTCCACCTTCCTGACCCTCGATGCCTCGACCGGTGGCCTGTTCACCCTCAAGGCCCTGGTCATCGTCATCATGGGCGGCGTGGGCGACGTGCGCGGCACGGTCGTGGCGGCCCTGCTGCTGGGCCTGCTCGAAACCTTTGTCGCAACGGTCATCGACCCCGGCCTGACCCTGGCCGCGGCCTATCTGGTCTTCATCATCGTGCTTCTGGTCCGCCCGCAGGGCCTGTTCGGAAGGAGCACGTCATGAACCTGACCGCTACCGATTGGCGCAACCTGACGCTGTCGGCTCTCGCCCTGATGCTGGCGGCGGGCCTGCCCTGGATGATCGGTCCGTACGGGCTGACCATCGGCGTGACCATCGCCATGTACACGGTGCTGGCGACCAGCTGGGCCCTGTTCTCGGGCCCGACCCATTACATCTCGCTGGCAACGGCCGCCTTCTTCGGGGTCGGAGCCTATGTCACCGGTCTTGGCATCGACGCCCTGCCCTACTGGCTTCTCCTGCCGCTGGCCGGCCTCGCCGGCGCGGTCATGGCGGCCCTGATCGGCCTGACCACCCTCAAGCTCTCCGGCGTCTATTTCGTGATCTTCACCCTGGGCCTTGCGGAGTTCATCCGCCAGCTCATCACCTGGGGCCAGAACATTTCCGGCACCAAGGGCATCTATGTGCTCACCTCGATCACCGAAAAGCACATCTACTGGCAGTTGATGGCGCTGGCCGCTCTGGTCTGGCTGCTGGGCTGGCTGATCGCCCGCTCGAGGCTCGGCTTCGCCCTGCGTATCATCGGCGACGACGAGCAGGTGGCCAGGCATTCGGGCATCAACACGGCACGGGCCAAGATCCTGCTGTTCATGCTGCCCGGAGCGGTGGCGGCCATCGCCGGTGCGATCATGGCCCCGCGCTACGTCTATCTGGAACCCGCGCTCGCCTTCACCCCGATGCTGTCGTTCCAGGTCGTGATCATGGCGCTCCTCGGCGGCACCGGACGACTGTGGGGTCCCCTGGTCGGAGTGATCCCCTTCACCTTCCTCTGGGAGGCCATCTCGATCTCCTTCCCCAACCAGACGACGCTGCTTCTCGGCGTGTGCTTCCTGGTCATCGTCTACCTGCTGCCCAAGGGCTTCGTCGGCCTCATAGACATGGTTCGCCGGCGGCTGCAGCGCGCGGAGGGCTGGTCATGACCCCTGTCCTGTCGCTGCGCGGCGTCGCCAAGCGGTTTGGCGGCCTCGTCGCCGTCAACCGCATGGATTTCGACGTTGCCGAACACGAGGTGCTTGGCCTCATCGGCCCCAACGGCTCGGGGAAGTCGACCACGCTCAACCTGATCTCGGGCGCCTTCCCGGTGTCGGCGGGCACGATCAGCCTGCGCGGCGAGCCGGTCACCCACTTGCCGCCCCAGGATATCGCCCGGCGCGGCATTGCCCGGACGTTCCAGCTGGTACGGCTCCTGCCGTCGATGTCCGTGCTGGAAAACGTCATGGCGGGCGCGGTTTTCGGCCACCGTCGCCGCTGGGGCCACGAGGCCGAAAGCGTGGCCGAGGCCATGCTGGAGAAGGTCGGACTGGGCGGGCGCGGCCACATGGCGGTCGGCCAGCTGACCTATATCGACACCAAACGCGTTGAACTGGCGCGCGCGTTGGCCGGGGAACCGCGCGTGATCCTGCTCGACGAGTGGCTGGCGGGTCTCAACCCGACCGAGCTTGAGGACGGCATCCGGCTGATCCGGTCCCTGCGCGACGAAGGCCGCACCATCGTCCTGGTGGAACACGTGATGGACGCCATCCGCTCGCTGTGCGACCGGTGCGTGGTCATGGCTTCCGGCTCGAAGATCGCCGAGGGCACGCCTGCGGAGGTGCTTGCCGACCCGGATGTGATCCGTGCTTATCTGGGGGATGACGATGCTTGAGATCAAGGGCTTGTCCGCCGCCTATGGCCAGCATAGGGCGCTGGAGGACGTGAACCTGCGGGTCGACCGCGGCGAGATCGTGGTGATCCTCGGCGCCAACGGTGCCGGCAAGTCCACCCTGCTGAAGGCGATTTCCGGGATCTGCGAGGGACAGGTCGGCGGCTCTGTCGTCATGCAGGGAACCGAGCTCCTGGGCATGGCGGCGAACCGTATCGTCGAGGAGGGCATCGCCCTGGTGCCCGAGGGCCGCGGCGTCTTCGGCGACCTGACTGTGGCCGAGAACCTGACGCTCGGCGCCTATGCCAACCGTGCCCGGGAGGAGGAAGCGGGCAACCTCGAGCGAGTGCTGCGGCTCTTCCCCAAGCTGCGGGAGCGGCGCGGCCAGCAGGTCCGCACCATGTCCGGCGGCGAGCAGCAGATGGTCGCGATCGGTCGGGCGATGATGTCCAATCCCGCGCTTCTGACGCTCGACGAGCCGTCCCTCGGGCTGTCCCCCCTGCTGTGTAAGGAACTGTTTCAATCGCTCAAGACCGTGCGGGACGCCGGCATCGGCATCCTGCTGGTGGAACAGAACGCCAGGCAGAGCCTCGCCATCGCGGATCGCGGCTATCTCATCGAGAACGGCCGCATCCTGCAGGAGGGGAAGGCGGCCGAACTGCGCAACGACCCGGCCGTGCAGGCGGCCTATCTGGGCGGCGGCAACAAGGGGGCTCGGTCGGCGGCTGCGCGCCCTGCCGGGCCGGTCGCGCCGCCATCCCCGGCCCGGCCGGACATGGCTCGGCGCCCGCCCGACGTCGAAGTCGTGCGCGCCGTCGCGCCGGCCGTACAGGACCAGTCCCGACCGATCCGGCCGTCCGGCCCGGCTCCCGACGAGATCGCGGCCGCGGCCCTGGCGTCCCTGCCCCGGCCGCAGGCCGCGCAACCGGCCCCGCAACCGACTCGGCCGATCTCCGAACCGGCCCGGCCGGCAGTGCCGCCAGCACCGGCGCGCACCACCGCCGGCGCCGCATCGCAGCCCAGACCCGCGGAGCGGCCGGCGTCGCCGCCCGCGGCCGTGCGCGGCGCCGCCGACGCGCTGCTCGGCGGCCTGTCGATCGGCGACCTGGTGGCGCAGGCCAGCGAGGAGAGCCGTGCCCGCTACGGCGCCAGCCAGCCGTCGCCGCCGCCGCGCCCGCGCGCGTCCGCCCCAACCCCCATGCCCGTGCCGGTCCTCGAGCCCGGCAGGAGCGATACCCGCCTGAACGCGGTCCTGAGCGAGATCGAGGACGCCGCGGCCCGCGCAAGGGCCTGGCGGTCCGGCTCGGGCCAAAGATGAGGAACCAAGACCGATGCTAGACAAAGTCTCCAGCGCCCCGACCATCCGCGGCATATACATCGGCGGACAGTGGGTGCCCGCCGCCCGGACCTTCGAGGACCTGAACCCCTCCGACAACACCGTCTATGCCCGCATTCCCGACGGTTCCGCCGCCGACATGCGCCGCGCGATCGAGGCCGCCCAGGCGGCCTTCCCCGAGTGGTCGGGGCGGGCCTTCCACGACCGTGCCCACCTCCTGCTGAAGATAGCCGACGTGTGGCAGAAGCGGGCCGCGGACTTCTGCGCCGCCGCCGTCGCCGAAGGCGGCGGCTGGAAGGGCAAGGGCCTGTTCGAAGCCGGCTACGTGGCGGAAGTGTTCCGCTCGGCCGCCGCGCTCTGCTACCAGTCGATCGGCGAGGTGCTGCCCTCCGAGCATCACAAGCTGATGATGGCGACGCGCTTTCCGCTCGGCGTCGTCGGCGTGATCTCGCCCTGGAACATGCCCGGCATCCTGACCTCGCGCGGCTTTGCCGCCGCGCTGGCCGTCGGCAACACGGTGGTGCTGAAACCGTCCGAGGACACGCCCTATTCGGGCGGCCTCTACTTCGCCGAGATCCTGGAGGAGGCAGGCGTGCCCGCAGGCGTCTTCAACGTCGTCACCTGCTCGCGCGACAGCGTCGGCGCCGTCGGCGACGAGATGATCGGCAACCCGAAGGTCAAGGCGATCAGCTTCACCGGCTCCACCGCCGTCGGCCGGCACATCGCAGCCAAGTGCGGGGCCTATCTGAAGAAGGTCTGCGTCGAGCTCGGCGGCAAGGATTCGATGATTGTGCTGGACGATGCCGATCTGGACGCCGCGGCGCGCGCGGCGAATTTCGGCAGCTTCATGCACCAGGGCCAGGTCTGCATGTCGACCGAGAAGCTGCTGGTGCACGAGAAGGTCTACGCGCCGTTCATGGACCGCTTCCTGGCCCGGGCGCGCAAGCTGAAGACTGGCCATACCGACGATCCGTCCAACGTCATCGGGCCGCTGGTCAACAACCGTCAGGCGCAGCGCGTCAAGGCGCTGATCGACGACGCCGTCGCCAAGGGCGCCACGGTCGAGCTGGGCGGCCGCGCCTGGGACAATTTTGTCGAGCCGACGGTGCTGACCAACGTCGATTCCAGCATGAACATCTGGCACGACGAGACCTTCGGTCCGGTCGTCATCGTCAGCCCGTTCCGCGACGAGGACGAGGCCGTCGCCCTCAACAACGACACGGAATACGGCCTGACCGCCGCCGTGTGGAGCCGCGACGAGGCGCGCGCGCTGCGCATGGCGCAACGGCTCGAGACCGGCATCGCCCATGTCAACTGCCAGAACATCAACGACGAGCCGCATGTGCCCTTCGGCGGCACCAAGGCGAGCGGCGTCGGCCGCTACGGCGGCCGCTGGTCTCTGGATGCGTTCACGGAACTGCGCTGGATCACGCTCGACCGTGGCGGCCGGCATTTCCCGCCGCAATTCTGAGACAGGGAAAGGACAGGACCATGAACGTTTTGGGTTGGATTATCCTTCTTCTCGTCGTCGCCGCGGTGGTGATCACGCTGGCCGCCTGGTTCTACGAACGGGCCACCAACGAGGTCAGCCTGGTGCGCACCGGCGTCGGCGGGCGCAAGGTGGTGATCGACGGCGGCACACTGGCGATTCCCTATTTCCACGAGGTCGGCCGGGTCAACATGCAGACGATCCGCATGGACGTCACCCGTGCGGGAGACAGCGCCCTGATCACCAAGGACCGCATGCGCATCGACGTCGGCGCCGAATTCTACGCCTCGGTCATCCCCGAGGAGGGCGCCATCGTGCGCGCGTCGCAGACGCTCGGCCGGCGCACCTTCCAGCCCGACCAGTTGAAGGCGCTGATCGACGGCATGATGGTGGACGCCCTGCGCGCCGTGGCGGCGCAGATGACCATGGACGAGCTGCACGAGAACCGCGGCATCTTCGTGCGTGACGTGCGCGACGCGCTGACCGCGACCCTGTCGAAATACGGCCTGCAACTGGACAGCGTGTCGCTGACCTCGCTCGACCAGACGCCGTTCTCCGCCCTGGACGAGAACAACGCCTTCAACGCCGTCGGCATGCGCAAGCTGGCCGAGGTCATCGCGAAGTCCAAGAAGGAGCGCGCCGAGATCGAGGGCGAGAGCCAGGTGAGCGTGCGGCGCGCCGAAGTCGAGGCGAACCGCAGGAAGCTGGAGATCGAACTGGAGCAGCGCCGGGCCGAGATCCAGCAGACGCAGGAAATCGAGCTGCTGCTCGCCCAGCAGCTCACCGAGGTGGCGCGGCGCAAGGCCGAGGCCGAACGCGCGGCGGCCGAGGCGCGCATCGAGATGGAACGGGCGATCCAGACGGCTTCGCTGGCGCGCGAGCAACTCGTCCGCGAGGCCGAGATCGCCCAGGCCAAGGCGCTGGAGATCGCCGAGCAGGAGCGCACCATCCTGATCGCCGCCAGGAGCCAGGAGGAGAGCCGGGCCAAGGCCGAGGCGGCGGGCGCCCGCGCCGCCGTGGTCAAGGCGGAGGAGGACCTGTCCACCGTCCGTCAGCTCGCCGAAGCCGAGCGGCGCAAGAGCCTTGCCCTTCTGGCCGCCGAGCAGGAAGCCGAGGCGCAGGCCATCCGCGTGCGCGGCGCCAGCGAAGCCGATCAGGTCGCGGCCAGGGCCCAGGGGATCGTCAAGCGCGAGGAGGCGGAAACCCTGCGCATCCTGCGCCAGGCGGAAGCCGACGGCCTTGCGGCGCGCATCGCCGCGGAAAACCAGCGCACGCCCGAACTGGCGGCCCTGGAGATGGAAAAGGCCCGTCTGGCAGCCCTGCCCCAGATCGTCGGCGAGATGGTCAAGCCGGCCGAGAAGATCAAGGGCATCTCCATCAATCACGTCACCGGACTGGGGCGCGGCGCGGGCGCGGACGAGCGGCCGGCCTCGCCCGTGAACCAGACCGTGGACGCCATCCTCGACATGGCGGTGACCTTCCCGGCGATGAAGAAGCTGGGCGATGCCATCGGCCTCAATCTGGATGGCGTCGTCCCGGACGAACGGCGGCAGGGCTGAGCGAGCCGGCGGATCGCCGCCCCCGTGAGACCCGCCCTTGAAGGGCGGGTCTGCCGGTTCAGCGCCCCAGGTTAGCGCCCCAGGTCAGCGTCCCAGGCGGACGACCGAGCCAGCGCCGCCGGCGATGAAGTCGGCGCCGAATTCCGCCTCGAACAGGCGCCGGGCTGCCGGGCCGCTGCAATGGGACGGGGCGACCCGCTGCACGCCGAGCCGGCGCAGGCCGTCGACGACGCGGGCGATCTCCGCCGTGCCGGTCTTGTAGAGATGGAATCCGCCGAGCACGAGAGCGACCGGCCGGCCGGCGTGCTGGACGCGGACCGCCTCGACGACCCGCAGCACGCCGGGATGCGCGCAGCCGGTCACGACGGCGAGGCCTTCGGCGGTGTCCACCACCAAAGCCTGCTCCGGAATGCCGCCGCCGAGCGACCCGGTGCCGAACACGCCGGGCAGAATCTCCGCCCGGCCGGAGACGGAACGCAGCCGCGCGCCCGCTGCCGCGACCTGGCGGCGGATCGTCTCGGGAACAGGCGCGGGCACCACCACCTCGACCTCTCCGGCTCCCCTTCCGATCGCCGCCAGCAACGCCGTCAGCCCGCCGGTGTGGTCGGAGTGGGCATGCGACAGCACGACCGACCGGATCGCGTTCGGATCGAGTCCGAGCCGCGTCATGTTGGCCAGCAGCGCGGCGCCGTCGCGGCCGGTATCGAACAGCACGGTGCCGCCCGGCGTGCTGACCAGGGCGGCAAAGCCCCAGCCGGTGGCAAGGCCCGGCCCGGCCGCCTCGTTGTCGTAGACGGTAACGATCCGCACCGGACCTGCGGCGCGCGCCGGCATCGACACCCCCGGCAGGAGCACAAGCAGCAGCGCCGCGCCGAGGGCGATTGCGGCGAACACTCTCTGAATGGCGGATCGGCGGCTCACGGACGTGCCCCTTGCTGAACGGAGGAGGACGGATCCAGTGCAGGGGATTCCGCCGGCCCGCGCAAGAGGCGATGCGTCGCGTCGGGCAGGCGCGCGCCATTTCCCGCTTGCGCCCCGCCCCGGCCATGGTGTTCAACGCGCGTACCGGTCCTCGGCCGTCGAAAAATCCCGAACAACAGGAAACTCCCATGTCCGACATCACCCGTCTCGATCCCGGCCCGCGCATGAGCCAGGCCGTCGTCCACGGCGGCCTCGTCTGGCTCGCCGGCCAGGTCGGCGCGCCGGGCCAGAGCGTCACCGCGCAGACGCAGGCCGTGCTTGCCTCGATCGATTCGCTGCTTGCGCGTGCCGGCACCGACAAGTCGCGCCTGCTGCAGGCAACGATCTGGCTCGCCGACATGGCCGATTTCGCCGAGATGAACGCGGTCTGGGACGCCTGGGTCGACCCAGCGAATCCGCCGGCGCGCGCGACGGGGGAATCCCGTCTCGCCGGCCCCGACTACAAGGTCGAGATCATCGTCGTCGCCGCGCTGAAATAATCTCACGGCCGGCTCCTCTCTTCTCCTCGACGCGGAGAGAGGCCCCGTCGCGAGGCTGCTGACGAACCTCCGTTTTCGTTATCCCGCACGCAGCGAAGCGGAGATGCGGGACCGGTGAGCCGGGGCGTCGCCGTGCCTGTTTTGTCGAAATGGGCGGGGTTTTGGCTCTCCGGTCTGGACTCCAGGGGCCGCTTGGTCGGAAGGATACCGCAGGAGAGTCCCCTTCGGGATCGAACTGACGGCAGGTCCGCTCCCGCCTTGCCGCGTCAGCGCATCGAGAACGGCACGACGCCGCGCGCCGACTGGTCGACCAGCAGTTCCTTGTCGAGCGCGGGGAAGGCGCGGTCGAGGCAGTCGCCGCGCGGGCAGATGCGACAGTTGATGCCGATGCGCGCCGGCCGGCTCTTGTCGGCCGCCGACAGACCGTCGGCATAGACGATCAGGTCGGCGTATTTCAGCTCGCAGCCGAGGCCGAGGGCGTAGCGCCGCTCGCGGGCGCCGAAGCCGGACGCCGGCTTCGACACGCTGCGGGCGAGGCACAGGTATTGCGTGCCGTCGGGCATCTCGCCGACCTGCACCGACAGGCGGTTGTCCAGGTGCTCGAACGCCTCGTGCACGTTCCACACCGGGCAGGAGCCGCCGTAGCGGGCGAATTGAAAGCGCGTGGCGCTGTGCCGCTTGATGACGTTGCCGGCGCGGTCGACCTTGAGGAAGTAGAACGGCACGCCCTTCTCGCCGCTGCGCTGCAGGGTCGACAGCCGGTGGCCGATCTGCTCGACGCTAGCCCCCGTGGTCACGGCGAGCCGGTCGAGGTCGTGGCGGTAGTCCTTGGCAAGGGAGAGGAACCGCCGGTAGGGCAGCAGCAGGGCGCCGGCATAGTAGTTCCGCAGTGCCAGCCGGCAGATGTCCCGGGCGGCCGGGCTTGTGAAGCCGGCTCGTTCGGCATGGGCGGCCATCAGATCCTCGGCGGTCAGGTCGCCGACGACGCCGGCGAGCAGGAAGTCGAGGCTGGGGCGCGGTAGCGCCCGGTCCAGCACGACCAGCTTCCGTCGTCGGTCGAAGGCGACGATCGGCGCGTCGGCGCTGCCGCGCTCGACGACATCGACCGTCACGCCATGCCGGTCGGCGAGCCAGCCCGAAAGTACCCGCAGCCGGTCGGCGTGCCAGGCCAGGCCGAGTTCGGAGGCCAGGCGTTCGGCGCTCTCGTCCAGGTCGTCGACATAGTTGTCGATGTAGTGGAAATGGTCGCGCACCTCCTCGTAGGGCGGCGTCAGCCGCTGCGGCCGGCCGGGATGGCCGCCCTGCGTTTCCAGCACGTCGTCGAGCGAGGCCTGCTGCTCGCTCATCCGCCGCAGGGCGCCGTAGAGGTCGAGGAAGGCGCGGGCGAAGTCGGGCGTGTGGGTGGCGACGCTCTTCAGGTCCTGCAGGCCGACCGAGCCGTCGTGGAAGCGGCTGTCGGCGAAGGCCTCGCCGAGGTCCGCCACCAGCCGGTCGAGATCGCTTGCCTCGAAGCTGGCGAGATCGGCGCCGAATTCGCGGCTGACCGCGATCAGCACGCCGGCCGAGACGGGGCGAACGTTGCTTTCCAGCTGGTTGACGTAGGACGGCGACAGTCCGAGCCGGGTGGCGAAGCCGACCTGGCTCAGCCCCGCGCGTTCGCGGATCTTCCGGAGCACATGTCCGGCGAACAGTTTCTTTGCCATCGCACGGGTCTCGAATTGCGAAGATTTTGCAATTTAACTTTCTGCATCTTTGCATATCGCAGTGGATCAGCAAAGAGCATAGGGTGCAGCCGACGGCCGATCGGCCGACCTGTTTGGGAGGACCTCGCATGCTGGACATCATTTCCGACGGCTGGCACAGGACGCCGGACTATCCCCTGCCGTCTCCCGCCGTCACCGCCCGCTCCACGCCGGGCGAACGCGTTGCCGCGCTGACCGAACGCCAGAAGGCGGTCATGCGCATGCTCGCCGACGGCCTGATCAACAAGCAGATCGCCCACCGCCTCGACATTTCCGTCGCCACGGTCAAGACCCATGTCGCCGCCGCCGTCCGGCGCATGAAGGCGAAGAACCGCATCCATGCCGTCGCCATGCTGATCCGGGCCGACTGCGAGGGTTGAGCGGACCGGCTCAGGGCGCAGCGCCGCCGCCCTCCCGGTGGCTGCGCGCCATGGCCTTGAGCTCTTCGGCGAGTTCGCTCCGCAGGGCTGCCGGCTCGACCAGCTCGGCCCCCGGCCCGAGCCAGCGGATCAGCGGCAGCAGCCGGTCGCGGCTGGTGTCGGGGATGCTGATCAGCACCCGCCCGCCGTCGGCGGGCGTGAACACGGCATGGCGGTAGTACCAGTCCTGGGACAGCCTGAGAGCCTGCCCGCCGCTGACGCGGATCTGCGCGATCGCGTCCTCCCGCTCCCACCGCCGCATCGCCCGCGACAGCCACGCTCCGCCGAGCAGGCTCTGCACCGAAAAGTCCTTGTTGGGTCGGAACCGGAGCCCGCTGACCTCGATGTTGCGGATCCGGTCCGCCCGGTAGATGCGCAGGTCGTCCGCGTCCACCGACCGCCCGGCGAGGTACCACAGGTCGCGGTCGAACAGGATGCCGTAGGGCTCCACCTCGTGATCCCGCGGCGCCTCGCGCGCCGGATTGTGATGCTCGAAACGCACCCGCCGGCCCGCCAGCAGCCCGGTCATGAAGCCGTCGAGCGCCTTCTGCCAGTCGGCCGAGGGTTCGACCCGGGTGCCGGCATGGAACAGGTCGGGCGGCGTCGGCTCGATGCCGATGATGCGCTCCGCATCGACCAGCAGGTCGTGCACGCTGCGCGGCAGCGACGCCACCAGCTTGCGTTCGGCCGTCTCCAGGTCGCCTGCGAGCGGCGTCGCCCGGATGCCGCGCACCAGCGCCAGGGCGACCAGCAGGGCCGCCGTCTCGCTGCGCGTCAACGCCACCGGCGGCTGGAGGTAGCCCTTCGCCAGCCGGTAGCCGCCTTCGGCGCCCCGCTCCGCTTCGATCGGCACCCCGAGCGCCAGCAGCCGGTCGACGTCCCGGTAGATCGTCCTCAGCGACACCTCGAATCGCTCCGCCAGCCGGGTCGCCGGGACCAGCTTGCCGCCGGACAGCAGCAGCAGGATGCCGAGGGCGCGTTCGATCGGGTTCATGGCCTGCGTGTCTCCCGCATCGGACAGGGCAGCAGAAGTCCGGCAGGTCTCCGGCGCTTCTCCGGCACCATGCCGGTGGGAGTCCGGCACCGCTTGGCACCCCTGTCAAGGTCGTTTCGGACAGAACATAGCGGGATCAAAGCTGACTCGGAGCTGTCAGGTTTGATCCCGCATCCTCCCGTCGGGCTCGAAAAACCGGCCCGGACAGGAGACTGGATCATGACGACATATGAGGACAGGGAAATCGGCCGGGTCCGTGCTGCCGGGCTGGCCGGTGTGGGATTGGCACTGCTGCGCGCGCTTGGCGAACGGCTGCGGGCCTGGCGGCGGCGGCGCCGGACGATGCTGGCACTCGACCGCCTGGATGACCGGTCGCTGTGGGACATCGGCCTCACGCGCACGTCCACCGGCTATGCGCGCCTCGCCCGCGAGCCGGGGGACAACTACCACACGCCGCGCGGTCTCCGCCGACCGTGACCGGGACAGGGCCCGCCGCGCGCTCAGGCGGCGCGGTGGGCGTCGTACTGGCCGTGCTGGCGGAACCGTTCCAGATAAGTCGGCAGGATCGCCGCCAGCGTCGACGGCGCGATGCCGAGCCCGGTCAGCGTCCGCCCGTCGCGCTCGGCCTCCGCCGACACGACGTTGTCGGATTTCAGCAGGCGCACCTGATCGACCGTCAGCAGCGGCCTGGGCAGCATCTGTAGGATACGCGCTTGCAGTTCGGCGACGCCGAAGGGCAGCGGTATGAGCAGGCGCTGGCGCCGGGTGATCTTGAGCATCAGCTCCAGGCATTCCTTGAAGCTCTTCACCTCCGGCCCGCCCAGTTCGTACACCGTCCCCGCCCGCGCCTCACCGTCGACCGCCTTGGCGACCGCGGCGGCGACGTCACCGACATAGACCGGCTGGAACCTCGTCTCGCCGCCGCCGACCAGCGGCAAGACCGGCGACAGCCGGGCCATCGCCGCGAAACGATTGAAGAAATCGTCTTCCGGCCCGAAGATGATCGACGGCCGGAGGATGACACTGTCGGGCAGCGTTTCGAGCACGGCCGCCTCGCCGGCGGCCTTGGAACGGGCATAGGCGGACGGCGAGCGGGGATCCGCGCCGATGGCCGAGACGTGGGTCACCGCGCCCAGTCCGGCGGCGCGAGCGGCTTCAGCGATCGCGCGCGACCCGAAGGCCTGCACCGAATCGAAGCTCTGCTTGCCGGATTCGTAGAGGATGCCGACCAGGTTGACCACGGCATCCGCGCCCTCGACCGCCCGGTCGACCGACCAGCGGTAGCGCAGGTTGGCCTGGACCGGCATGATCTGGCCGACGGCGCCAAGCGGCTGCAGGTGTTCGGCCAGGTCAGGCCGGCGCACGGCGGCGCGGATCCGGTAGCCCCGGCGCGCCAGCGCCTGCACCACATGGCGGCCGACGAAACCCGAGCCGCCGAACACCGTTACCAGTTTTCCGTTGAGCGCCGTGGTCATGCCTGCCGCTCCTTGTCGCGTCACAGAATGAAGGGCACCGGCCGGAACGGCGGCGCCGAGAGGTCTCTTAGCCCGTTGCCGCGCCCCTGTGAAGGGCGGAAGTGTACGAATGGCGTTCGTCCCGAAAGAGATGATTGACAAGGGTCGAGGCGCCCCTTAAAAGCCGCTCCCACAGCCCAGGTGGCGGAATTGGTAGACGCGCAGGTTTCAGGTACCTGTGCCGCGAGGCGTGGAGGTTCGAGTCCTCTCCTGGGCACCAAATTCCGGTTTCGGATCGCTCGCTTCGGTCCGGGACACACGAAAAAGGCCCGGTTCTCCGGGCCTTTTTTCGTTTCCGGCGTCCGGTGCCGATCGCCTCGGCAGCAGGACTTGCCGTCCGGCGGGCGAATATGCTGTATGGGATCGTCAGTGCCGACGGGCCGAGGCGGACATGGCCTTGACGGACCGGGTGCGCCCAGCCGGTCCTTGCGGCCGCCACAGATAGCGCGTGAGCGAGGAAGCCGGCCTTTCATGACCATCCGACACCACAAGACCGATCTGCCCGACCTGTCCGCCTATGATGCGGCCCAGGCCGTCGCCGTCGATACCGAGACCCTCGGCCTCAATCCGCACCGCGACCGCCTCTGCGTGGTCCAGCTGTCGCCCGGAGACGGTACGGCCGATGTCGTCCAGATCGCGCGCGGGCAGCGCGCGGCGCCCAATCTCGCGCGCTTGCTGACCGATCCGGCCAAGATGAAGATCTTTCATTTCGCGCGCTTCGACCTTGCGGTCCTGCGGCACAATCTCGGCATCGAGGTCGCGCCGGTTTGGTGCACGAAGATCGCCTCGAAGCTCGTGCGCACCTATACCGACCGTCACGGCCTGAAGGACATCACGCGCGAATTGCTCGGCGTCGATCTGTCGAAGCAGCAGCAGAGTTCGGACTGGGCCGCCGAGACGCTGACCGATGCCCAACTGGCCTATGCCGCCTCGGACGTGCTGCATCTCCATGCACTTCGCGAGAAGCTGGCGGCAATGCTTGAGCGGGAGGAGCGCACGGCCCTGGCCCGGGCATGCTATGAATTCCTGCCCACGCGCGCGGCTCTCGATCTCATGGGCTGGGAGGAGCAGGACATCTTCGCCCATACCTGACGACTGCGAGGCGTTTTCGCTGGGGGGCGACGGCGTGGCGTGCTGCGGGTTTTGCCTTTAATGTGCCGCTGTTTCCATCCATATGCGTTTCATATGCGATCAGGGTGCATGGACGATCGGGCACGGCCCGGAGCCGCAGTGCGGCATGGGCCGGTCGGGCGGGAGAACACGGCAACGTGACGACGATGACGGAAAGGGGCGCGCAGGAGTCCGCCGTCGAGGCGGTCGGTCTCGAACGCCGTCGTCTGGCACGCAAGGCGGCGCGGCGCAATTCCGGGCTCGTGCGTCTGCTTCGGATCCTCTTCCCGTTGCTCGGAGTGGCGATCCTGGTTGCCATCGCCGGCCTGATCTTTCTCTACAACGTTCTCAACAGCCTGGGCATCGGCAACGTGATCCTGACCAGCGAAGGCCTGGTCATGGATCGCCCCGAACTGTCCGGCCATGACGGCGAGAGGTCCTACAAGGTCTCGGCGGTGCGCGCGATCCAGCGCATCACCGATCCTCGGATCATCGATCTGGAGACCATTACCGCCGAGATCGTGCTCGGCCCCGACCAGCGGGCTGCGATCACGGCGACGAAGGGAACCTACAACAACGGCGCCGAAACGCTCAGCCTGAGCGAAGGAATCGAACTCGACTGGAGCGGAACCTACCAGGTGCATTTCGAAAGCGTCGACGTGGACCTGAGGACCGGAACGGTCCGCACCTCGGATCCCTTGCAGATCAATTCGCAACAGGGGGACATCCAGGCCGGACGGTTCGCTTACGACCAGGACAAGGGACTCGTCCGCTTCACGGACGGAATCAAGATGGTGCTCAGACCGGGCGCCCAGGAGAAGACGAAATGATCACACGGCTGCAGCGGATGGTGGCCGCCCTGGCCCTCCTCGTTCTTGTTCCGGCAACGGCTGCCGGACAGACGTTCTCCAACGCCTTTGCCGGCTTCGGCTCCAATGACAAGGAGCCGATCCAGATCGAGGCACGCGAGTTGCAAGTCGAGGACAAGACCAACAGCGCGACCTTCGTCGGCGACGTGGTCGTGTCGCAGGGCGACACGCGTCTCAAGACGCAGCGGCTGCGGGTGTTCTACGACGGCAAGGCGGCCGGCGGCGTCCAGCAGCGCATCACGCGCCTGGAGGCGAGCGGCAGGGTCTACATCTCCTCCAAAGACCAGACCGCCACCGGCGACGACGCCAGCTTCGACATGAACCGCAAGGTCATGGTGATGACCGGACAGGAGGTCGTCCTCAGCCAGGGGCCGAACGTCGTGGTCGGCAACCGGCTGACGATCAACCTCGATACCGGCAAGGCCGATCTGGAGGCGCCGAGGTCCGGGCGCGTGAAAGTGCTGATCCAGCCCAACAGCCTGAATGGCAATTGACCTAGCGGAAGACGTGAGCCGGTCGGTCTCGACAGCGCCGCCTCCAGCGCTTAAGAGGGGCGAAGGAACTCGATCGACGGGACGCTCTGCGTGAAACTGTTTCCCTTCTCATTCGGCGATCCGCACCCGGCCGCGAGGGCAGGCGTGCAGGATGCGGGGACGGAAGACGGTGCGCTCGTCGTCGAAGGCATCGGCAAGAGCTATCGCCGCCGCCAGGTCGTCAAATACGTCTCGCTGACAGTGCGTCCGGGCGAGGCCGTCGGTCTCCTCGGCCCCAATGGCGCCGGCAAGACGACCGTCTTCTACATGATCACCGGCCTGATCCGTCCCGATCAGGGCAAGATCGAGCTCGACGGCTTCGACATAACCGATCTGCCGATGTACCGGCGCGCGCGCCTCGGCATCGGCTATCTGCCGCAAGAGGCGTCCATTTTTCGCGGCCTGAACGTCGAGGACAACATTCGAGCCGTGCTCGAGGTGGTCGAGCCGGACCGGCGCCGGCGCGAGCAGGACCTCAACGACTTGCTATCCGAGTTCGGTCTGACGCATTTGCGTCGATCGCCTTCCATCGCCCTGTCGGGAGGCGAGCGTCGCCGGGTCGAGATTGCCCGGGCACTAGCCAGCCGGCCGTCCTTCATGCTGCTCGACGAGCCGTTCGCGGGTATCGACCCCATCGCTGTTGGCGATATCCAGCAACTCGTTCGCCATCTGACCCAGCGCGGTATCGGCGTGCTGATCACCGACCACAATGTCAGGGAAACCCTGGGCCTGATCGACCGCGCCTACATCATCGCAGCCGGTGAGGTGCTCACCGAGGGATCCCCGTTCGAGATCGTCGCCGATCCGGATGTGCGCAGGCTCTATCTCGGCGAACAATTTACGCTTTGATGTGACGCTCTGGGGTGCGCTATAAGGTCGTGGTGCGCGATAAGCAAGAAGCGGACCAGAAGGCAGAGCGAAGGGTACGGCAGCCCCGTCATGGCGATCACGACCAAGCTGGAGATGCGGCAGAGCCAGTCGCTGATCATGACGCCTCAGCTGATGCAGGCGATCAAGCTGCTGCAGTTGTCGAACCTCGATCTGGTCGCGTATGTCGACGCCGAATTGGAGCGCAATCCGCTCCTGGAGCGATCCGAAGCGGACACGGGCGCTGACGGGGGTCCGGACCCGGACGGCGCAGCCGAGCGCGATCCGGGCCCGGGCGAGGCCGCCGGCACAGATGCGGAGTCCCCCGACTGGATGCAGAGCCAGCTGGAGACTGCCGCCGAGACCATCGCCTCGAAGCTCGATACCGATCTTGGTAACGTCTTTCCGGACGAACCCGGCGTGCCGGCATCGCCGGATCCGGCCGCCCTCGGCGGCGGCGACAGCTATCGCAACGCTGCGACCGGTAGCACCGACGACTACAATCTCGAGGCCTTCGTCGCGGAAGAGACCTCGCTGGTCCAGTCGCTGACCGATCAGATGAATCTGGCGCTGGCCGACCCCGTCGATAAGCTGATCGGCCTGCATCTGATCAACAGTCTCGACGAGAACGGCTATCTGTTTGTCGATCTGGATGAAGCGGCAGTTCAGCTTGGCGTGTCGGCGGAGCGCCTCGAGGGGGTCCTGTCGATTCTGCAGACCTTCGAGCCCTCCGGCGTCTTCGCCCGGTCGCTGGCGGAATGCCTGGCCTTGCAGCTCAAGGAGCGCAACCGCTTCGATCCGGCAATGGCGGCGCTGATCGGCAATATCGAACTTCTGGCGCGCCATGACTTTCCCGCCCTCAAGCGCGTCTGCGGCGTCGACGACGAGGATCTCGTCGAGATGATCGCGGAGATCAAGGCGCTGGATCCCAAGCCCGGCAGCGCCTTCGGTTCCTCGCTGGTCCAGCCGATGGTGCCCGACGTGCTCGTGCGGCGGGCATCGGACGGCGGCTGGAGCGTCGAGCTGAACACCGATACCCTTCCGAAGGTTCTGGTCAACCAGACCTATTATGCCTCGATCACGCGCACGGCCCGCAACGAGACCGAACGAAGCTATCTGACCGACTGCCTGCAAACGGCGAACTGGCTGGTCAAGAGCCTCGATCAGCGGGCCAAGACCATCCTCAAGGTGTCCACCGAAATCGTACGCCAGCAGGACAGGTTCCTGATGGAGGGTATCGAATACCTGCGTCCCCTCAACCTGAAGACGATTGCCGACGCGATCGGGATGCATGAATCCACGATCAGCCGCGTGACCTCGAACAAATATATGGCGACGCCGCGCGGGATCTTCGAACTGAAATACTTCTTCTCCTCCGCCATCGCCGCCACGGAAGGGGGCGACGCCCATTCGGCGGAGGCCGTCCGCCACCGTATCAAGCAGATGATCGATGCCGAATCGCCGGATGCGATCCTGTCCGATGACACGATCGTGAAGCTTCTAAAGGGCGACGGCATCGACATCGCCCGACGCACCGTGGCGAAGTATCGTGAGGGCATGCGGATCTCCTCGTCGGTGCAGCGGCGCCGGGAGAAGCGGGGACGGGCCTGACCGGCCGTTTCTACGGGCAGGCCTGAAAAGGCAGCAAAACCCATGGGATGGCCTGTGGACGCGGGGCTCGCCCGTTCGCATCTCGGCCCTTCTGCGGAGCCGTGCAATTGACTTCGCGGACGTCGGCGCTTATAGCACCGCCCGCGAGACCGATGACCTGGGGTATGGCGCCGGAGCGCCGAGTGGTCCATGCTGCGAATATCGGAGCGCCTTGCGTTCCGCACGCCGGTTATGCCGGCAACCTGTCGGTCCAGAAAACAAGAAGAGGTCCTCATGACATTGCGGATTTCGGGAAAAAACGTCGACGTGGGTGATGCGCTGCGCGACCACGTCAACGACCGGATTGCCGATGCCCTGTCGAAATACTTCGACGGCGGATACAACGGCCACGTGACGCTGAGCCGCGAGGGAGCCGGGTTCAAGACCGAATGCGGCCTGCATCTGGATACCGGTATCGTCCTGCAGGTGTCCGGCGAGGATCATGATCCGCGCAACAGCTTCGACCGCGCGGCGGACCGTATCGAGAAGCGCCTTCGCCGCTACAAGCGCAAGCTGAAGGCCCATCACGGAACCAACGGGTCGAGCCGCGAAAGCTTCGAGGCCGCGTCCTACATTCTCGCCTCTCCGGAGGAGGAAGAGGAAGTGCCGGCGGATTTCAATCCGCTGGTGATTGCGGAGACGTCCGCCAGGATCAAGACGCTGACGGTCGGTATGGCCGTGATGGAGCTGGATCTTTCCGAGGCGCCGGTGGTTGTTTTCAAGAACGCGGCGAACGGAGGGGTCAACGTTGTCTACCGGCGCGCGGACGGCAACATAGGCTGGGTCGATCCGGCGCTCGTCGGGCAGCAGGCCAAGCAGTAATCCGGCTTTCCCCTGAACTCATCGCGGCCCCGGACGGACATCCGGGGCCTGCGTGCAGGATCATACGGACAGGAAAATGGATCTGAGCGATCTGATAACCCAAGACGCCGTGGTCGTAAGCTTGCGGGCGAACAGCAAGAAGCAGGCGATCCAGGAACTCGCGGGGAAGGCCGCCGAACTGACGGGGCTGACGGAACGCGAGATTTTCGACACGCTGCTGCAGCGCGAACGTCTCGGCTCGACCGGTGTCGGCCATGGCGTGGCCATTCCGCACGGCAAGCTGACCAAGCTGACCAGGCTTGTCGGCCTGTTTGCGCGGATGGAGAAGCCGATCGACTTCGATGCGCTGGACGATCAGCCGGTCGACCTCGTTTTCCTGCTGTTGGCCCCCGAAGGAGCCGGAGCCGACCATCTCAAGGCACTTGCCCGGATCGCCAGGCAGTTGCGAGATCCCAAGATCGCCGCCAATCTGCGCAGTGCCGCGGACGCCGAGACGATCTACGCACTGCTGACCCAGCCGTTGGCGTCGTCCAACGCGGCCTGACCCCGGCACACGAACTGTTCACACGGACCGGCCATTTGGCCGGTTTCGTCTTTTGGGGCTGGCTTGGTCTACGGGCCTGGATCGATCGGCGCCCTGACAGGGGCTGGCTCGGCCGGCAAGTCGAAGATAGGGATCGACCGTGGGGTTTGTCCTGTACCGCTCAGCGCCGGAAGCTGAAGCGGTGTCAGTGCGGCAGGAGGGTCGGTTTCCTCGGGAATACGCCAGAGAGTCGCGCCGATCGCCAGCCGGCCGACGGCCGGTGAGGACAAGGCAACCGCAAAGGGAATGGCGAGCAGCGGGCCGAGGCCGATCGGCAGCAACGGCCAGACCTGATCCAGCGGTTGGGCCGAGATCCATGCCGTCGCCAGCACACCGAACAGGGTTTGCGGCCACAGCTTGCGGGCGGCCAGCGTCACCGGCAGGCGAGCGAGAGCACGCCCCTGAGCCCCCCAGCCGACAGCCTTGCCGAAGACGAGGCCACCCATGAACAGGCTGTGGGCGATCGCCATCACCGGTGCCAGCATCGCCGAGTAGAGGATCTCCGTTGCCGTGCCGACGAGAATGCGCGGCGCGCCGCCGAAGGCCCGGCGCAGATCCGCCCTGGCGAGAATGTCCGCTACGGTGGCGAGTTTGGGCGCGAAGACCATCGTCAGGATGGCGATGAACAGGGCATAGCCGGTATCGGCCCGGAACGGCGCCTGGTGCGGCTCGGCGGTCAGGCCGAGCAGTGCGGCGCTGATCATGAAACCGATCCAGGCTGGCGAGCCGAGGAACATCAGGATCGCAAGGACGAGTTGGGCCCGACTGACCGGTTGCAGGCCGGGCAGGCCGAGCAGGCGGACATATTGCAGGTTGCCCTGGCACCAGCGCAGGTCGCGGCGGATGAATTCGAGCAGATGCGGTGGGTTCTCCTCGAAGCTGCCGCCCTCGCACGGCAGCACGCGGACTTCGTAGCCCGCGCGGCGCATCAGTGTGGCCTCGACCTGATCGTGCGACAGGACCCAGCCCGCCAGCGGTCCGGCCCCGGCCAGCCGCGGCAGCCGGCAGTGGTCCATGAACGGCCGCAGGCGCAGGATCGCATTGTGACCCCAGTAGGGCCCGCAGTCGCCCTGCCACCAGGCGCTGCCGAGCGTGTAGGAGCGCATCCCGAGGCGCATGCCGAACTGGAACACCCGCGCGAAGGCGCTCGGTGTCGGCAGGCCGACCACCAGAGTTTGCAGGATGCCGAGGCGCGGGTTGACCTCCATGTGCCGAACCAGATCGAGGATGGTGTCCGCCGACAGGTAGCTGTCGGCATCGAGGACCAGCGCGAAGTCGTGCTCGGCGCCCCAGCGGTCGCAGAAGTCCTCGATGTTGCCCGCCTTGAAGCCGAGGTTGCCGTCCCGGCGACGGTAGGTCACGGGCATGTGCGCATGCCATCTTTCCGCCAGCCGCATTGCGCTGGCTTCCTCCTGCGCGGTGATCGCTTCGTCGTCGCTGTCACTCAGAATATAGATCGAGAAAGCGCGGCCGTGTCCGCTGCGCACCAGGGCGGCGATCATGGCATTCAGGTTGGTTTCGACTCGGGTGACGTCCTCGTTGCGGATGCAGGACAAGACGGCGGTCCGGCAGGCAAGCGGGCGGTCCGGATCGGGTGCGGCGAGCGGGCAGACGGCATGCACGGGATCGCGGGCAAGCCGCATGACCAGCAGCCCGATGACCGCATTCCAGAAGCCGATCACGGTCCACGGCAGCGTCACGGCGAAACAGGCCAGCACCGCCAGGTCGAGCAGGCCGTAGCCGCCCGGCGCAAGGGTCAGCACCATCAAGGTGGCGAGGCCGAAGACGCTCGCCAGGCACAGGGCCGCGAAAAGAACCCGGCGCCAGGTCATCACAATCGGCGAGGGTTGCCGCACTGCCGGATCGATCTGAGGTCTGCCTAACACGAATTGACTTCCCAATTGCATGAACTGTCCTATTCAAGGGGGCAGTACGAACAGGATGGGCGATCAGTTCAAGGGCGAAGAGGTCCAATGCCATCACAAGAAGGTGCGCACTCCGCGACGCAGGCGACAGAGGAAACGGTGGCATCCGCACTCTGGTATGTCGGGCAGGACCGCTGCGCCATCGTTCCCGAGATCCTGCCGCCCCTTGCATCCGGCCTGTGCCGGGTGCGTGCGCTTGCCAGCGGCATCAGCCGAGGCACCGAACGTCTGGTCATGTCGGGTGCCGTGCCGCAAAGCGAGTGGACGCGCATGCGCGCGCCCCACCAGTCCGGCGTTTTCCCGTTTCCGGTCAAATACGGTTATGCCAGCGTGGGTCTCGTGGAGAACGGATCCGAAGCCCTCGTGGGAAAGCTGGTTTTCTCTCTCCATCCGCACCAGACTCTGTTCGACATTCCCGAAAGCTCTGCGGTGCCGGTGCCCGACGGTGTGCCGCCGGGTCGGGCGGTGCTGGCGGCCAATATGGAAACGGCGCTCAACGCCCTGTGGGACGCACAGCCGTCGCCCGGGGATCACATCTGCGTGGTCGGTGCAGGGGTGCTCGGCCTGCTTACCGCCTGGCTCGCGGCGCAGATCCCTGCGACCCGGGTTGTTGTGGTGGACATCAACCCAGCCCGGGCATGCGTCTGTGCCAAACTGGGGCTGGCCTTTTCGCGGCCAGAGGATGCGCCGCAGGATCAGGATCTCGTCGTCCATGCCAGCGCCAGCGCGGAGGGCCTCGCGACCGCCCTGCGCCTTGCCGGCGATGAGGCGACCGTGCTGGAGATGAGTTGGTACGGCACCCGGCCGGTACCCGTGCCGCTCGGTGCCGAATTCCACAGCCGCCGTCTGGTGCTGCGCTCGACCCAGGTCGGCAGCATTCCGGCCGCACGTCGCGCCCGCTGGACCCATCGCCGGCGCCTTGAGGTCGCCCTTTCGCTGCTTGCCGATGCGAGGTTCGACACGTTGCTGACGCCCATCGTCGGCTTCGCCGATCTGCCCGCCCTCCTGCCGAAGATCCTCGCCGATTGCCCGGAGGCGCTTGCTCCGGTCGTCGCCTATCCGCCCCAGAGGTAAGGAGCTTGTCCGTTCATGTTTGCCGTTGAAGTCCGGGACCATGTGATGATCGCCCATTCGTTCAGGGGCGAGCTGTTCGGTCCGGCCCAGGCCCTGCATGGGGCGACCTTCGTCATCGATGCCGCGTTCCTGAGCCGGACGCTCGACGCCAACGGAGTCGTGATCGACATCGGCCGCGCGCATGAGGTGCTCAAGGAGGTGCTCGGGCCGCTCAACTACCGCAATCTCGACGAATTGCCGCAGTTCGCCGGCGTCAACACGACCACCGAATACCTGACCAGGTATATCCATGATCACCTGTCCGCCGCTGCGCGATCCGGAAGCCTCGGTCGGCCGGCTGCGGAAATCGACGCCATCCGGGTCACGATCTCGGAATCCCACGTCGCCCGCGCCTGGTACGAGGCTCCGGTTGACTGAGCGGCGCGTCGCCTTCGCCGTCCCGGGCGACCTCTCCCGCCCGACCGGCGGCTACGAATACGATCGCCGGATCATCCAGGGCCTTCGCGCGTTGGACTGGTCGGTCGACCTCGTTGGTCTCGGCGACGGCTTCCCCTTCCCGCCGGAATCGGTCTCCGGCCACGCGGAGGGGCGTCTTGGCGCGCTCGAGCCGGGCACCACGGTCGTGATCGACGGTCTTGCCTGTGGAGCGCTTCCCGATGCGGTCGAGCGCCTGGCGCGCAAGCTGAATCTCGTGGCCCTGGTCCATCATCCGTTGTGCCTCGAGCAAGGACTGGCCCGAGACGAGGCCGAGGAATTGCATCGCACGGAGCGCGCCGCGCTGCGTGAGGTCCGGCAGGTGATCGTGACCAGCGCGGCGACCGCGCAACGGGTCGGCGCGCTGTTCGGACTCGCCGCCGACCGAATCCGTATCGTCGAACCGGGGACGCCGAGGGCCAGACGGGCGCAGGGCAGCGGCGGCCCCGACGTCCGTCTGCTCAGCGTTGGGTCGGTCGTGCCGCGCAAGGGCTACGACGTGCTGTTCGAGGCGCTCGCCTCGATGGCCGGCCTGGACTGGCGCCTCGACATCGTAGGGGAGCGCCGCGATCCGGCATGCTGTGCCGAACTGGAGGCGCGTCTTGTCCGCAGCGGGCTCGCCGACCGGATCCGCTTTTTCGGCGCGCTGCCACCCGGCCGGTTGGCCGCCTGCTACGAACGGGCCGATATCTTCGTGCTCGCCAGCCGCTACGAGGGCTACGGAATGGCCTTTGCGGAGGCCTTGGCTCACGGACTGCCGGTAATCGGCAGCGGCGGCGAGGCGGTGCGCGCCACGCTGTCGCGCGCAGGGGCGATCTATGTCGAACCGGAGGACAGTGCCAGCCTCGCAGAGGCGCTGCAACGCTTGATCGCATCGGGTTCGGAGCGGGTGCGAGTGGGGGATGCAGCGTGGCAGGCTGCTGGTGCGCTGCCGCGATGGGATGAAGCCGCAGCCCGGTTCGCGGCCTGTCTGGAGGAAGCACGATGACGGGATTTTCTGCCGAATGGCTCGCCTTGCGCGAGCCGGCCGACCGCGCGGCACGAAATCTCGATATAGAGGCGGCCTTCATCGCTGCGCTTCCCCAAGACGGGCCGGTTCGCCTTGTCGATCTCGCCAGCGGAACGGGGGCGACCGTGAGGGCTCTGACCGAACGCTTGCCTCGGCCGCAGGTGTGGGTGCTGACGGATGATGATCCGACGCTTTTAGCCGAGGCCCGTCGGAACGCCGATGCGACGATGCCGGCCAGCGTGACTGTCGAGGAGCGACGGATCGACCTGTCGGCGGACCTCGCGCGACTGGAGTTCGACGGCTTTCACGGCGTGACGACCTCCGCGTTCCTCGACCTCGTCTCCAGGCGTTTCCTGGATACGCTTGCCGACCGTCTCGCCGCCGCACATGTGCCGGTCCTGGCCAGCCTGACCTATGACGGCCGTGTCGCTTGCACGCCGGCGCATCCGGTCGACGAGCCGGTCCGGCGGGCGGTCAACGCCCATCAGAAGGGGAACAAGGGCTTCGGACCGGCTCTCGGTCGGGACGCTGCCGGCACCTGCTCCGGGATCCTGGCCGCGCGGGGATTCACGGTCCGCACCGGACCATCCGACTGGCTGATCGGACCCGAGGAACATGCCTTCCAGGATCAGCTGGTGCGGGGCTGGTTCGCGGCAGCGCGGGAGATGATGTCGAAGGTGGAACTGGACGCGGCTGCCCTGGACGATTGGCTGGCGTTCCGCCTCGATGCAATCGGACGCGGTCGGTCCACGATCTGCGTTGGCCACATAGACCTGGCGGCCGTGCCGGTCTGAAGCGGATACGCTGAAGCTGTCAGCCGCGCAGGTCGCAGTCGAGCAGCACCTCGTCACCCAACCGATGGGCCGTCATCGTCGGCCGCAGGGCCTGACTGAGGCACTCGATCGGGTTCAGCTCCAGGCCCGGCTGGCCGGCTCCGATAATCATCGGGGCGATCAGCAGGTGCAGTCGGTCGAGGCAGCCGGAGCTCAGGAAACGGGAGATCGTCCAGCTTCCGCCCTCGACGAGAAGGCGTCGAAAGCCATGGCTTGCGAGCGCCTCCACGATGGCGCGCGGGGCAAGGTGGCCGTCACGATCTCCGGCCAGACGGATGATCTCGACGGACTCGGGGACGTTCAGCCTCGTTCCCTCGAGCGTCACCACGAACCGTCTCGTACCGTCATCGCGCAATGCCTTCAACGTCGCCGGCAGGCGGCCGCGCGGATCGATCAGGACGCGCGCGGGATGCGGGCCGTCGACAAGTCTCACGGTAAGCTGGGGATCGTCCGCGATCGCTGTCCCTGCCCCGATCACCACGGCGTCGCAGACTGCCCGCAGCCGGTGCAGGTGGGACAGACAACCCGGACCGTTGATGTATTTCGACTGGCCGTTGACTGTCGCGATCCGCCCATCGAGCGACTGGCCGAGTTGTCCGACGACGAAGGTGGCTGAGCCGGGCGAGAAGAAGGGGGAAAAGAGCGACGTCCACCGAAGCGGCAGATTGCTGCGATTGCCGTTTCGCATCGCCAGCACCTGTGCCCAGCCGTCGCCCGTTTCCGGCAAGGCGTCCGGATGTCTCGGGTCGGGCGTGAGGGCGATGGTCACCGGTCCGTGACTCCTGCAGAACGGATTGCGGCTCTACGCGGCTGCTCTGCGTCAGGCCACGCCTTCGACATAGGTCACCCGCCGTGTGAAGTCGATGCCGCTCCGATGCCGGCATCGTCAAAACCGCTCACGACCGCGTGACAGGACTGCGTCACGTACGGCAGGCCGCAGCGGCTGTGATACGGTTAAGAAAACGGGAGAAGAGCCAGATGGTTGCATCCGCATTTCGTTATGATGCCGTTGCCCGGCTGTTCCATTGGGTTACCGTGGTGCTTGTCTTGGCCATGGTGCCGGCCGGCATCGCGATGACCCGCATCGGGCCGGGATCGTTGCAGAACACCTTGTTCGATTTTCACCGCTCGGTTGGTGTGTTGCTTCTGGTTTTGACCCTGCTTCGCTTGGTCTGGCGCTTGACCCGTCGGCCCGCGCCGCTTCCGCCGAGCGTTCCCGCCGTCCAACGCCTGGCCGCCGCCGCTGTTCATGGCGCCCTGTATCTGATCCTGATATTCAATCCGCTGCTCGGCTGGATCGCCACTTCGGCCTATGGTGCGCCGATTCCGGTTTTCGGCCTCTTCACGCTGCCGCCGCTGATCGCCCAGGACCGGCCCCTGTCGGAAAGCCTTTTTGCCGCCCACATGGCGCTTGGGATCCTGTTCACAGCGGCGATCATCGTCCATTTCGCAGCCGCGGTCTATCATGGGGCCGTCAAACGGGACGGCGTTATGTCCCGGATGCTTTGACCTTGCGAGGTGAATGGAATGCTGAATAATCCCTTGATATGACCTATAGATATTTTGACAATTCTTTCAGGAGTCGTTCATGTTAAAAAATTGAAATTTATTGTTATTTGAAAATTTACCCTGCACCTTAAGGGGAATTTATTCAAAATGACCTAGTAAGTTCTCTGGATAAGGCGGCACGCAGGAGTTTTAAGCGTGCCCGGACATAGCAGGGAAGACTAGGCATGAACACTCGGATTCGTGAATTGCTCGCCAGGCACGGCGCCTTGCCGGTCGGTGTCGACAGCCTTGCCGACGAGGCGGACCTGTACGAGGCCGGACTAACGTCCTTTGCCTCCGTTCAGCTCATGCTCGCGCTCGAAGAGGCGTTCGACATCGAGTTCCCGGACTCCCTGCTGAACCGCAAGTCCTTCTCGTCCATCGCGGCGATCAGCGCCGCGGTCGCATCGCTGCGGCCCGAACAGCAGGTTGCCTGATGAACAAGGTTTCCGAAGTCAAGGCGCTCAGCCTTGTCGAGCGTGCCCGCCGCGTGGCGGCGGTCGCGGCTCAGTGTGCCGACGACGTCGACGCCCGGGCCCGATTCCCGGGGGAAGCCGTCGCCGCGATGAAGGCCGAGCGCCTCATGGGCATCCAGATCCCGGTCGCCTTCGGCGGCGAGGGAGCGACGGCGGCGGAGATCGCTGAAGTCTGCTCGATCCTCGGCCAGGCCTGCGCCGCCGCGGCGATGACCTTCTCGATGCATCAGATCAAGGTCTCCAGCCTGGTGTCGCATGGCGCAGAAGCTCCCTGGCATCAAGCGTTCATGACCCGGATCGCCGCCGAACAGCTGCTGCTCGGCTCGGCGACCACGGAAGCCGGGATCGGCGGCAACCTGCGCAATTCGATCTGCGCGATCGAGGTCGACGGCGACATCTGCCGCCTGACCAAGGACGCGACGGTCATCTCCTATGGCGAACAATCCGACGCGATCCTGGTCACCTCGCGTTCCCATGCGGACGCCGCCCCCTCCGACCAGGTCATGACCGTGTTCCTCAAGGGGCAATACAGCCTCGAGAAGACCCACGACTGGGATACGCTTGGAATGCGCGGCACCTGTTCCGATGGATTCCTGTTCAAGGCCGAGGCGCCCGCGGAACAGATCTTGCCCAGGCCCTTCGCCGAAATCGCGGCGCAATCGATGCTCGCCAATGCCCACATTCTCTGGAGCGCGGTCTGGTACGGTATTGCCGCCGATGCAGTCGCCAGGGCGCAGGCCTTCGTGCGTGCCGCCGCTCGCCGCACGCCGGGAGAAACGCCGCCGGGCGCGCTGAGGCTCGCCGAAGTGTCGGGCCTGCTGCAGATGGTGAAATCGACCGTCGTCGCTGCCCTGCACCAGTTCGAGGCCGCCCAGGCCGACGAGGCGAAGCTGTCGTCGATGAGTTTCTCCGTGGCGATGAACAACGTGAAGATCGCCTCGTCGCAGTCCATCCTCACGATCATTAACCACTGCATGCTGATCTGCGGCATCCTCGGCTACAAGAACGGCACGCCTTACAGCCTCGGCCGGCACCTGCGCGACGCACATTCGGCCCAGCTCATGATCTCTAACGACCGCATCCTCGCCAACACGTCGACGATGCTGCTCGTGCAGAAGCAAGACACCAGCCTGTTGGGGTAAGCCGATGGACATGCAGAATTCCCTTCTGAATCGGCTGTTCGACGCCGGTCTGCTGATCGAGACGGGCGTGGATGGGCTGTACGGCCGCTCCGGCGCCTTCGAGGACGTCATCACCCGCTTCGAGGCCCTGATCGGCGCCTTCGGCGCGGCGGACAACGCGGAGGCGATCCGTTTCCCGCCGGGCATGAACCGGGCCCATTTCGAGGGGTCCGGCTACATGAAGAGCTTTCCGCAGCTCGCCGGCACCGTGCACAGCTTCTGCGGCTGCGAGCTTGACCACATGAACCTGCTGCAGTGCATGGCCGAGGGCGGCGACTGGACCAAGGGCCAGGAGGCGACGGACATCGTTTTGACGCCGGCGGCCTGCTATCCGCTCTACCCGACCATCGCCAAGCGCGGACCGTTGCCGGCCGGAGGCGGCCTCTACGACCTGCAGTCCTACTGCTTCCGCCACGAGCCGTCCAAGGATCCGGCCCGCATGCAGTTGTTCCGCATGCGCGAATATGTCCGCATTGGCACGCCCGACGCGGTCAGGGAATTCCGCCAGACTTGGATGGAGCGTGGGCGTCAACTCATTGAAACGGTTCAGCTTCCAGTCGAGATCGATGTCGCCAACGATCCTTTCTTCGGTCGTGCCGGGCGGATGATGTCCAACAACCAGCGCGACCAGAACCTCAAGTTCGAGCTGCTGATCCCGGTCACCTCG
The DNA here is from genome assembly GCF_000192745.1 of Polymorphum gilvum SL003B-26A1. NCBI lineage: Bacteria > Pseudomonadati > Pseudomonadota > Alphaproteobacteria > Rhodobacterales > Paracoccaceae > Polymorphum > Polymorphum gilvum. The sequence goes on along the minus strand of NC_015259.1, from coordinate 4,238,331 downwards.
ACGGCCAGGCCGACGGCGTGCCTGTCGTTCAACTACCATCAGGACCATTTCGGTACGACCTGGGGCCTGAAGACCGCGGACGGCGAGACGGCGCACACGGCCTGCGTCGGTTTCGGGCTGGAGCGGATCGCGCTGGCGCTGTTCGCCCATCACGGTCTCGACACCGCCGACTGGCCGGCGCCGGTGCGCAAAGCGCTATGGGGCTGACGGCGATGGCGGCGACAGACGACCGGAGCGCAGTATTTCCTGCCGCGAGACCAGAGACTTACGTGCGCCATGGACTGCACGCGATGACGCGCGACTGGCCGGAGACCAACTGCTACCTCGACATCTGGATCGAGGTGCTGCACGCGATGGGGTTGCCGCCGGAGGCGTGCCTGGCCTTTGCGATCACCCAGGATTTCGAGGGTGACCAGTTCACCTTCTTCAAGGTCCCGCTGGAAGACCTTGAATCGCTTTATGGAATCCGCGTGACGGAACTGGCGATCTATGACCGTGTCGAACGCCATGTCGCCGAGCAGATCGGACGAGGCCGGCTCGTGCTGGTGGAGATGGACAGTTTCCATCTTCCGGACACCCAGGGAACCACCTACCGCAGGGAGCATGGCAAGACGACGGTGGCGATCAACCGTCTCGACGTCGAGGGCCGGGTGATGGATTACTTTCACAATCTCGGCCTGCACCGCCTGGAAGGCGACGACTTCGCGGGGATATTCCGTCTGGACGCCCCGGAGGGAGCTGCGCCGTTCCTGCCCTATACCGAGTTCGTCAAGTTCCCGGAGCGCCGGCCGGACGCGAAGCGGCTGGTGGCGGGGGCGCAAGATCTGCTGCGGCACCATCTGGCGCGGCGGCCAAAGGCCAATCCGGTGCGCGCCTTCGCGGAGGTTATCCCCGCCCAGGTCGCGGCCATCAGCGAGCGGCCGTTCGGCTTCTTCCATCTTTACGCGTTCAACACCCTGCGCCAGCTCGGAGCGAATTTTGAGTTGTTTTCCAGTCACCTGGAGTGGCTTTCCGACCACGGCCGCAGAGGACTGGAAAAGGAAATCTCGAACGCCAAGGCAATTTCGGCGACCTGCAAGACGGTCCAGTTCCAGCTCGCCCGCGCAGTTATGCGACGCTCGTTCGACAAGCTGGCGCCGGCCCTTGCGCCGGCGGCGGAGGCGTGGGACGCGCTGATGGAGGGGTTGGAAAGCACCTGCGGACGGACCGGGTCGGCGGCTGCCTGAGCATGCGGCCGGACGGGCGGGAAGGAGCCATGCGGCGGATCTATCCAGCAGCGCGACAGGCCGGCGTCCGGCTCGACGCCAGCTGGCGCATGGCGGTCACCGACGCCGGCGCCGTGGCCGGCCCCGCAGACCTGTCCCCCGCCCTCGACTGGATTCCGGCGCCGGTGCCGGGCACCGCGGCCGAGGCGCTTCGCCTCGCGGGCCGGTATCGCGCCGAGGCGCCAAGTCCCTTACACGACAAAGATATCTGGTACCTCACCGAGGTCCGGTGCGAGGCGCCGGGCGACGCCGTACTGGTCCTCGACGGACTCGCGACCATAGCCGAGGTGTACTGGAACGGCGCCCTTGTCCTCCGGTCGGACTCCATGTTCCGCGCCCACGAGGTGGCGGTCGAGGCAGGGACGGAAAACACGCTGGCGATCTGCTTCCGCGCGCTCTATCCCCGCCTTGACGCGAAGGGGCCGAGGGCGCGCTGGCGACCGCAACTCGCCCTGCACCAGGGTCTAAGGCTCGTTCGCACGACGCTGCTTGGCCACATGCCCGGATGGTGCCCAGAAGTGCATGCGGTCGGGCCGTGGCGCCCTGTACATCTTATTGAAAATAAAGAATATTATTTAGAAGTCGAGCGGTTTTCGGCGATCCTGGCGGAGGACGGATCGGGACGTCTCGAGATTGTCCTGAAAGACTCCGGATTCCCGCCGGAAACCCGCCTGAAATGCGCCGGATCGTCTGCAGTCTTCGGGAAAGACCCCGATGGCAGGCGCGTCGCCCACCTGACGATCCCCGATGTCGCGCCCTGGTGGCCGCATACGCACGGCACGCCGACGCTGCACGAGGTGACGATCGAGGCTGCCGGAACGGTCGTCTCCCTCGGGCGGACCGGTTTCCGGCGGATCGAGGTCGATCGCGGAAGCGACGGCCGGGGCTTCGGGCTCAGGGTCAACGGCGTCGGCGTGTTCTGCCGGGGGGCGGTGTGGACCAGCGCCGACATCGTCCGCCTGCCGGGCGACCGCGACGCCTACCGGCCCTGGCTGGCGCTGGCCGCCGAGGCGGGCATGAACATGCTGCGAATCGGCGGCACCATGGCCTACGAGAGCCCCGCCTTCTTCGAACTGTGCGACGACCTCGGCATCCTGGTCTGGCAGGACTTCCAGTTCGCCAACTACGACTACCCGGTCGCCGACGAGGCCTTCGCCGCGTCGGTGCGCGAGGAGGCGCGCCAGCTGCTGGAGCGCACGCAGGCGAATCCGTCGCTCGCAGTGCTGTGCGGCGGCAGCGAGATCTACCAGCAGGGCGCCATGCTCGGCCTGCCGGAAAGCCGCTGGAAGGGACCGCTGACCGAGGACCTGCTGCCTTCTGTCTGCGCCGAGTTGCGCCCGGACGTGTCTTACGTGCCGAACGCGCCCTGCGACGGGGCGATGCCGTTCTCGCCCAACGAGGGCGTCGCGCATTACTACGGCGTCGGCGCCTACCGCCGGCCGCTGGAGGACGCGCGACGAGCCGAGGTCCGCTTCGCCGCCGAATGCCTCGCCTTCGCCAACGTGCCGCAACAGGCGACGCTCGACGCGCACCTTGCCGCCATGCCCGGCCACGATCCGCGCTGGAAGCAGCGGGTGCCGCGCGACCGCGGCGTTGGCTGGGATTTCGAGGACGTGAGAGACCACTATGTGCGCCTGCTCCACGGCGTCGAGCCGGCGGAGCTCCGCTACGGCGACCCGGCGCGCTATCTCGATTTCGGCCGGGCGGCCGGCTGCGCGGTGATGGAGGCCTGTTTCGCCGAGTGGCGGCGGGCGGCATCGACCTGCCGCGGCGCGCTGGTGTGGACCTTCCAGGACCTGCTGCCCGGCGCGGGCTGGGGCGTGGTCGACGCGACCGGCGAGCCGAAGCCGGTCTGGTATGCGCTGAAACGGGCGTTCCGGCCGGTGCAGGTGAGCCTGACCGACGAGGGCACCAACGGGCTGTCGGTCCATGTCCTCAACGAGACGGCCAGCGACCGGCCGGTGGTGCTGACGCTCGCCTGCCTGCGCGACGGCAGCGTGCCGGTCGTCTCGGGCCGGCGGGAGATGATGCTTGCGGCGCGCAGCAATGCCGAAATCGCCGCGACGGACCTGTTCGGCGCCTTCTTCGACACAACCTATGCCTACCGCTTCGGCCCGCCGGCCCATGACGTGACGGTCGCCCGCCTGCTCGATCCCGACACCGGCGCGGTCCTCGCCGAGGCGTTCCATTTTCTCCCCGGCTGTGAGGCGGGGCGCCTGCCGCCGGCGCTCGACGCAACGGTGGACCGGGATCTGGACGGGGCCTGGACGCTGACGCTGAAGACGGATCGCCTCGCCCGTTCGGTGCATGTCTTCGACCCGGCGTTCCGGCCGGCCGACGACTGGTTCCACCTCGCGCCGGGCGCGGACAAGCGCGTGCGGCTGGTCCGCCGCGCCGGGGCCGACCTCGAGGCCGTGCCGCAGGGCGAGATCGCCGCGATCAACGGTGCGGGGGTGCTGCGCTACAAGGCGGGCTGATGTCCTACTCGGCCACCTGCGCGGCCGCGGCGTCGGGGATCCGGGTGCGGGCGACCTCGGCGAGTTTGCGCCAATAGATCTCGCGGGCGGCCTGCGGCGTCAGATTGTGATCCGCCCTGTCGATGAGGGAGACGTCGAGATTGCCATACCCGGCGGCGCGGCAGCCGCCGGGGCCGAGAATCCGTTCGATATGGGCAATGCCGGGATCGCCGGCGCTGAACAGCAGTTCGACCCGGACGCCGCGCTCCGCCAGCGCCTGCAGGTCGCGGTGAACCTGCCGGTAGAGACGGGCGAAGGGCGTCAGTCCGAACAGCCAGGGCGATCCCTTCTGCTCGAGCCTGCGCAGGATCCGCACAAGGAGGAAGCGGGCGAGCGCGAAGACGGGCACCTGGCCGGTCAGCAGCTTCTTCAGCTTGTCGACATCGACCAGCTTGCGCGCATAGGCGGCGGTGTCGGTGTGATCGAAGCGCAGGGCTTCGGCGACGTCCTCGCGCGGGTCCCACAGCAGACGCTGGAGATTGACCGCCACGACGTCCGAGATGCGGGCGTCGGCGACCGCGCCGCGCAGGGCCAGATAGGCGCCGCCGCAGGTGCCGGCGGCGACCGCAGCCGGTTCGCCCAGGCTTTCCATCAGGTCGAGTGCGTCGCGCACGTCGTCGATCTGCTGCGCGTTGTAGTGGACGACAGCGGCGCCGCCGGCGATGGGCCGGCTGTCGCCGACATCGGCGACATCGATGCGCAGGGACGGGATGCCCTGGCCGGCGAGGCGGCGCGCGGCCTGGCCCACGCTGCCGGACCAGCCGGCGCGCGGCGTGGCGCCAGCGTTGAAGAACAGGATCGGCGTGCCGGAGCGCGGTCCGCTCGGCCGGCACCAGGTACCGACGAGATGGCAGCGGTGGCCGAAGACATGGACGGTGTCGACGAAGCCCGGACCGGCCAGGGACGCCTCGGCCGCGGTGCCGATCGCCGGGGCGGGAAGCGGATCGGCCGGTGCGGTCGCACCGATCCAGGCGGTGACCGTTTCGAAGTCGCCGGCGGGAACCTCGGCGGCGGTCGGGTCGCTCATTAAGGCGTCGTAACCGGTGAACGTCGCCGCGGCGCTGCGCGGCTCCCGGGCCGCGAGGGCGCGCGCGAAATCCTCCTCGGCGGCGCGGCCCGGCCGGGCGAGCGTGAGAACGGGCACCTGCGGCGGGAGATCGTCGGCCGACAGGCGGACGGCGCGCACCGCCGATGCCAGTCCCTCGCTCATGGCGAAGCCGGCCACGGACAGGGCCACTCCGTCGGCAACCTCTGCCGCCGCGCCGGTGACTTCGGCGATCATCGTGCCGCGTAGCTGGAGTTCGCGCACATAGGCGCGACCGGCGGCGACCGGCGCCATCAGCACCAGGCCCGCGATCCCGTCATCGGCGCGTGCCGCATGACGAGCGGCGAGCAGGGCGCCGAAACCGAGGCCGACCAGCACGATGCGTTCGACGCTGCGGACCGTGCGCAACGCCGAACAGGCGACGGCGAGAGTCGTGTCGAAAGGCTCCAGGCCGGCGATGCCGGCTGGATCGGCAAGCGAATCCCCCATGCCGGGCAGGTCGAAGCGCAGCACCGGATAGCCGTCTGCGGCCAGCCGGTCGGCAAGATGCCGCAGGCTGCGCCGCGCGCACAGGCCTTCATAGCCCCAGTCCTCGCAGACGATCACGCCGGTCGTGCCGGCGCCGCCGTGGAACAGGCCGAAGGTGTCGCCGAGCGCTACGGGCTGGCAGGGGGCAAACGGATCACGGACGGGCATTGTCTCCCTCCTTCGGGCCGCGCAACTGCCAGCCGGCGGTCGCTTCGAGTGCGGGACAGGCGCGCTCCGCCGCGGTCAGCCGCGCGACGAGCGGCTCGAGCGCGGCCATCTGGGGCCGCTCCGTGCCATCGGCCTCCGGCTGGATCGACAACGGGTAGTCACCCCACCAGTCGCCGGCCGCCCAGTAGGCCCAGCCGAACCAGGTGTCGGGACGGGCGTTGACGAAAGCGGCCATCGCCGCGATGCCGGCCAGACAGTCCGGCGAGCTGGTGCCGCCGAACTCGCCGAGGAAGGCGCGGTTGCCGGTGCGGGCCAGCCAGCCGGTGACCCGGTCGAGTGCGGCGAGCGCGTCGGCGACACGCGGGCAGTCCGCGTTGGTGCCCGAAAAGTCCCGGTCCATGTACTGGTGGACGTCGAAGGCGTAGTGATCGAGCGGATCCTCGACGCCCATCAGGACCTCGGCATTCGAGCCGCCGTCCTGGTCCTCGAACCAGTGCGAGGCGCCGGTCCAGATGGTGCCGGGCACAAGGATCAGGTTGTCGGCGCCAGCGGCGCGGATGGCGGCGATGGCCGCGTTGACCGCCGGCAGCCAGGCGCGCGCGGTGATCGATTGCGGCTCGTTCATCAGCAGATAGACGATGTCGTCGCGGCCGGCGTAGAGCGGCGCGAGGCGGCGCCAGAAATCGGCGAAGGCCTCGACCGGAACCGCCTGGGAGCCGATCATGGCCTCGCCGTACCTGGCGTAGTTGTGCGGATCGAGAATGACCGTCAGGCCGAGGGCGGCAGCCGTGTCGACACTCGCCCGGAGCAGCGTCAGTTCGGTGTCGTCGAGCCGACCGAACGGGGTCGGCTGCAGCCGTTCCCAGCGAAACGGCAGACGCACGACGTTCATGCCCTTGCCGGCGAGGTAGGCGAGCGTGGCCTCGGAGGGATAGAGGTGCGTCTGGCCGTGGCGTCCCGGCAGGGGGCCGAACTCGCCGCCTGCCGCATTGGCGCCGCGCAGGCATTCGCGCGCCGGCGCCGCGCCGGCCGAACCGAGGGCCAGGGCGGGAACCAGGGCTAGGGCGAGCGCCATGGCGCGCGGTGCCGGGCGCCGGTCAGCACGAGGCATCGGAGGCTTCCTTGCGGCCGTCGCCCGCCGCGACAGGACCTGCGCCGGCCCGCGAGCGGGCGAGATAGGGCAGGATCGCGGTGGCGGCGTTGTCGACCGACCAGCGCCGGATCACCCAGCGCCGGCTGAGCAGATGGACGGCGAGCAGCTGGAACCAGCCGGCGAAGGCAACGCCGGCCAGGCCCAACGTGAAGCCCAGCCCGCCGAGCACGCCGAGATAGACGACGAAGACGACGCTGCGCATGGCCAGCAGGTAGCGCTCGCCGCCGCCGATCATGATCAGCCAGGTGCCGGGGCCGAAGAAGGCATGGGTGATGGCGGCCAGGCACAGGATGGCCAGGATGGCGAAATGCTCCTCGAACTGCGGATCGAACAGGGCGAGCGCGATGTCGCCGGTGAAATAGAGCAGCAGCCCGCCGACGACCGCGCACAGGAAGCTGCCGGCCGACAGCAGCGCCGTGATGCGCTGGGCGCCGGCCGTGTCCCTGTCCTGGAACCGGGCCGAAATCAGCGGGATGCCGACAGTGTCGATCGCCAGCACCGGCAGAGTGAGCAGCATGGAGATGCGATAGGCGACGAAATAGACCGCCGCCGCCTCCAGGTCGAGGACGATGCCGATCAGGATCGTCTCCAGGTAGGCGGCCGCCGAATTGAAGAAGGTGTTGGCCGAGAAGAACCCGGTTTCCCGGTTCCAGGCCTTGAGCGTGCCCCGGTCGATCCGCGGCCGGGCGGCGCCGAGGAAGCCGAGGCCCTCGATCCGCACGAAGCGATAGACCTGGTAGCCGACGGCGACGCCGAGCAGCACGGTGACGACCTCCATCGCCGCGGCGCCGCTGTGCATCAGCCCGGCCCAGGCGAGCAGCGGCAGCGCCACGGCGCTGAGCAGCCGCCAGATGTTCTCGCGCGGGGCGAGGGCGAGCGCGATCAGGCCGTGGATGCGGAAATAGTTCTGAAAATATTCGCTGAGCGCGAAGGCGGCGGCAAAGGCGAAGGCGATCGGCAGGGCGTCGTAGGGCGGGCTGAGGCGGCCGGTGAAGGGCAGCATCGCGGCGGCCGCCAGCAGCAGGGCGCCGGCGCCGAGCGTCAGCCAGCAAGCGTTGACGAACAGGATGTCCTGATTGGTGCGGCCCTTGGCGTGGCCGTCGAGGCGGTAGTGCTTCACCAGCAGGACGTGCTGGCCGAAGACAAAGATCAGGCCGAGCGAACTGCCGATCGAAAACAGGAAGATGTAGAGGCCGTATTCGGCGGTCTCCAGCGACTGGCTGGCGGCGTAGAGGACCAGGAAGCTCAGCAGCGTGCTGCCGAAGCGGCTGCCCATCGACCACAGTAGGCCGACCGGGTCGATCTGGGCGAGACGCGCGCGCAGATCCTTCATTGCGCGGCCTCGGCGGCCAGCGGGGTGCCGGCGGCGTTGCGGCGGGCGAGGGTCTCCTCGAGCACGCCCGACAGCAGGCGCCCGACATGGGGCCGGAGGTAGCCCCGCGCGGCGTCGAGGGCGCCCCGCGACAGGCGTTCGTAGTCCTGCGGGTCTCCGGCCATGGCCTCGATGCGGGCGCGCAGCGCCTCGGCGTCGTCGGGCGCGACGTGATAGCCGTTGACGCCGGCCTCGACGTTCTCCGCCACGCCGCCGATGCTGGAAGCGATGACCGGCACGCCGTAGGAGAAGGCCTCGATGGTGGCGCGGCCGAAGGCCTCGCGGCCGATGGTCGGATAGACCAGCACGTCGACCTGGGGGAAGAAGCTCTCCGGCGTGGTCCAGCCGAGGAAGGTGGTGCGCTCGGGCGGGAACAGCGCGCGCGCCTCCTCGGCAAAGGCGTCGCGGCCCGTGCCGCCGACGAGGAACTCGACATCGGCGTCCGGCGACAGCATGCCCGCCGCGCGGGCGAGCGTGCCGAAGCCCTTGAAGCGCGTGTGCACGCCGAGGAAGCCGACGCGGAACGGCCGGCCGCGCGGAAAGGCCCGCGGTGTGGTCGCGTGGATCGCGTCGATCGCGGCCGGCACCCGACGCGCGACGGCGTTGGGGAAATAGCCCTCGTCGACGTGCCGGCGCAGGATGTCGTGGGATTCGCCGATCACCGTATCGACCAGGCGGGAGAACTGGCGCCGGCCGAAGGAGGTAACCTTGCAGCTCGTGCACTGGCCGGCGCAGTTCTCGCCGCGCTTCTGCATGACGCCGTTCCAGCACATCATGAAGGCACTGAAGACGGTATGCGCCACCGGGATGCCGGCTGCGCGGGCAGCCGCCCAGGTGGCGACGTTGACGTTCTCGATGCTGACCGTCAGCACGATGTCGGGAGAGAAGTCGGCGATCTCCCGGCGCATGGCCAGGAAGGCGCGCGGGTTGCCGTTCTCCAGCAGGTGCCAGGCCATCTTCTGCCAGGCCGGACGCGGGGTGTAGTAGTTCCAGTAAAGGTTCAGGCTCCTGAGCCGGTGCACCGGCACGCCGTCGAAGACCTCGTGACGGTCCTCGTCGGAGACATGCACGACGCGCAGATCGTGCCCCTCGGCCAGCAGCATCTTGGCCAGCATCAGCGACGAGACGGGACCGCCGCCGTCAATGACCGGGGGAAAGGCGGCGCAGGGCATCAGGATACGCATCGGGAGGAACTCTTTGACACTGCTGTCCGGATGAACACCGGATGTAGCGGATAAAACTTTAAAAGACGTAAGGCAGACGAAGAATTCGGACCGGCTTTTCCTGTTATTTGAAGATATTAAAGGCTTTAGAGGACATTTCGCGATAATTCTATACGTTAATCATAATGCATGGTTAAGGTAACGAATTGCACGCACACCCGGAAAGGGATCGTTAGCCATGGCGGGCGTCGCCGTGCGCATGTCCGGACTCGCAAGGACTTGTTCATTCTACCATGGGTATAGTGATCTCGTCCGGCGGTTTGCTGCCGGATCGTATTCACGGACATGGATTGCCCCGTCGCCAGGATGACCGAAATCCTTCACCGAGCCACGCCGAGACTGACTGCCATGGAAAAGATCAAGCGCCAGGTGAAGACCTACGGGCTCCGCTTCCTGTACCACAGCGGCGCGGCCGGGCTGATCGGCAGGATCTACGGCGGGCGCGGCGTGATCCTGATGTTCCACGAGTTCACCCATTGCCCGCATTCGATGCTGGACCAGGGCTGCCGGATCGACGACTTCGAGGCCGTGCTGGCGGCGGTCCGCGCCGACGGGCGCGACATCGTCGGCTTCGGCGAGGCGCTGCAACGGCTGGCCGATCCCGACAGCCCGCCGTTCGTCGTGCTGACCTTCGACGACGGCTACCGCAGCAATCTCGAGCTGGCTCTGCCGGTGATGGAGCGCTACGAGGCCCCGGCGATCATCTTCGTGCCGACCGGCATGGTGACGCGCACCGTCAACGCCTGGTGGCTGGGCCTGCGCGACATGATCGTGAGCAACGAGGCGATCGACGTCGAGCCGCTCGGCATGCGGCTCGACTGCGCCGACCTGGATGCGAAGATCGCCGCGCTGCGCCGGCTGACGGCCTGGGTTTGGGACGACTTCCGGCGCGTCGACCTGCTCGACGACGCGTTCGCCGCTCATGGCGTGCGGATGCCCGACCTAGTCGAGCGGCTGGCCATGTCCGAACGGGAGATGATCCAGGCGGACCGGCATCCGCTGATCGAGATCGGCGCGCACACCACCACCCACCGCGCCCTCGGCCTCCTGTCGGCGGACGAGGTCGCCACCGACATCGGCGACAACAAGCGCTTCCTGGAAGAGCGGCTGCAGCGCGAGGTACCCTATTTCGCCTATCCCTACGGCCCGCCGTCGATCACCGGTCGGCGCGAGGCCGACATCGTCAAAGCGCTGGGCTTCCGGGCGGCGATGACCACCGAACCGGGCTGCCTGTTTCCCGAGCATGGCGAGGATCCCTATCTCATCCCGCGCCAGGATGCCGAATACACCGAGGACGGGCTGGCGCAGGCGATGTGCGGCCTGCACGGCGTGTTCCGCGCGCTGGCGAGCCGGGGCGGTACGCCGGCCGTGCGGCTGGGCGTGGCGGCATGAACGCCATGGCGCAAGACCCCGTGGCGGTGGCGGAACCCGGGGCGGACGACGTCTTCGCCGGTCGGGTGCTGGTCCATGTCGTGCGCCAGTACCATCCGATGGTCGGCGGGCTGGAGGATTTCGTCCGCAATCTGGTGCGCCGGCAGGTCGGGCGTTTCGCCCGGGTGAAGATCGTCACCCTCGACCGACTGTTTACGGCGCCGCAGGACGTGCTGCCGGCGCGCGACACGCTGGACGGCGCCGAGATCGTGCGCATCCCCTATCGCGGATCGAGCCGCTATCCGCTCGCCCCGCAGGTCTTCCGCGAGATCCGCAGTGCCGATCTTGTGCATGTCCACGCGGTCGACTTCTTCTTCGACGCGCTGGCGCTGGGCGCGCCACTGCACGGCCGCCGGCTGATCGCCACCACCCATGGCGGCTTCTTCCACACGGACAGACACCGGGCGCTGAAGGCCGTCTGGTTCAACACCTTGACGCGCCTTTCGGCAAGCCGCTACCGGGGCATCGCCTGCTGCAGCGAGAGCGATCTCGAGACCTTCCGCCACATCGCACCCAGCCGCGTTCGGCTGATCGAGAACGGCGCCGACCTGGACAAGTTCGCCGCTGCGTCCGCATCGGAGCCGGTCAAGGGCCTGGTCAGTATCGGCCGGTTCTCCCGCAACAAGCGGCTGGACCTGCTGCTGGACGCCATGGCGGCCCTGCTGCGCAAGGACGACGGCTGGCACCTGCACATCGCCGGCAGCGCCTCGGACTGGAGCGTAGAGGACGTCGCCGGCATGATCGCCGCGCGCGGGCTGTCGCAGGCGGTCAGCCTGCATGTCCGTCCAAGCGACGAGGAGATCCGGCGGATCCTGGGCCGCTGCAGCCTGTTCGCCAGCGCCTCCGACTACGAGGGCTTCGGCATCGCGCTGATCGAGGCGCTGAGCGCCGGGCTGGTGCCGGTGGTCGAGGCCAACACGGCCTTTCGCGCGCTGGCCAGGAAGCACGACCTGATCCGTCTTGCCGCCTTCGCACAGCCGGAACGCGCCGCGCAGGAGATCCTGGCCGCCTGGGCCGGGCTGGGTGCCGCACCCGACGCGACCCGCCAGCGCGCCATCGCCTCGGCCGCGCAGCACGGCTGGGGGGAAACCGTCCGCCGGTACGACGACCTCTATCGCGACGCGCTGTAGCGTGCGACGTCGGGCGCGGGCTTTGAGCGCGCGGGCCTGCGGGCGCCGGCCGGCCCCGCCCACACATCGGCCGCCCCGGCGCAGATCCACAGCAGCGCCGCCGTCTTGATCGAATAGAGCGAGTTCGAGACGATCATCAGCAGGCAGATGTAGGTGACGGTCAGCACCTTGAACTGCCAGGCCCTGTCGGCCTTGACGCCGGCGAAGACATAGGCCGCCCACAGTCCCAGCGCGCCGACGAGACCGATCTGGTGCAGCGTGTAGGCGTAGCCGCTGTCGGCCAGGAACAGGTCTTCCGGCGAAACGCCGAAGCCGGCTGCCCAGTCGAGCTTCAGCAGAAGGCGGGCGGAATGCAGCCAGCGTCCGGCGAGATTGTCCTCCCAGACCACCTGGCCGGTCGAGGAGCCGTAGATCGCCAGCGCCAGAGCCACCATCACCGGGGCGAGCAGAAGCACTGCACGCGGCGCCAGCCGGTAGAACGGCGCCACGGCGAGGAAGGCGAGGCAGACGAACATGCCGAAGCGGGCGTCGCCGAGGACGATGATCGCAGCGGCAGCGGCGACCAGCAGCCAGCGCCGGGCCATGTCGGCGCGAAACAGCGCCCACATGAGCAGAAAGGCGCCGAAATTGCCCATCGACACCGGCTCGAGGAAGACCGAGGACACCCGGTGCGTGCCGAGGAAGGCCAGGAAATTGCGTCCCTCCATGCGCACGCCGCTGATGAACAGCTTTGAATCTTCGAGGAAATTGTCGCCCTGCTCGACCGTGCCGCGGGCGACGTAGTAATCGAAGATGTTCACGTTGGCGATGAAGGTATCGAAGAACAGGTATTCGACCAGAGCGACCAGGACCACCACCCCCGCCGACCACATCACCAGGCGGTCGACGTCGCGGATGTCGGTCATCCGGCGGCCGAGAAAGTAGAACACGATCGGGATGAGCGCGTCGCGGACCGCCTTGAGATCGAGTTCCGGTCGCATCGTCAGAATCAGGGCCATGTAGGCGAAATAGACGACGAGAACGGCATAGAAGGCTGCCTGGCGATCCAGGACCAGCAGCAGGGCAGCTCCGATCAGGGCGACCTCCGCCAGCATCACGTGGTTCGGCGAGATGCCGGCGACGCGGGTGTTGACGAAGGCGAGCACGAGATTGAACAGCAGACAGCCGAGGGCAACCGCGTAGACCAGGGCAAGCCAACGGCTCCCATCCGTGACGTCGGTCCGTGGACGTCCGACAGGCGGCAGGGCGAGGGCCTGACTCCGGCCCCTGTCAAGCGGCTTCGAGGACCACATTTCCGATCACCCGATCCTGCCAGGGCTGAAGATAGGCAAGCGTCCGGTCGAGGTCCGAAAGGCGCGTCTTTCCGATCTGGCTCACGAGGACGATGGCGTCGCAGTTCCTGAGCAGCACGGGGAGGATCGGATTGGTCTGCGTCGGACCGCAGTCGACGAGAAGGAAGTCCTGGTCCTCCCGCGTGACCGTGGCCGGCGCGGCATATTTCCGCCGGTCGTTGACCCGCTCGACGGTCAGGTAGCGCGACAGCGCGGTGTCGGAGGGAAGCGCGGCGCGGCGCGGCCGGTCCGGCTCGACCGGCCCCTTCGCCGGTGTCCGGGCGAACCAGGACAACGGGCCGCGCGGCGCCGGCCGGTCGGCCGGCGCATGGGCTGCCCTGGCAAACAGGACCTCCTCGTTCATGTCGTGGAGGCTCGCCGCGATGTCGCGGCTGAGCGGAAGCGTGTCGACGTCGTTGCTGGTCGGCAGGATCAGGATGTTCGCCGGCAGGTCCTCGCCGAGAGAATAGCGCAGGGCATAGGCGATGCGGGTCAGGGCGAAATAGCGCACGTTCGGATCGACGGGGGCCGGCGGACCGGTTCGTCTCGGCGGGCCAGCCGGAGCCGCAGGCAGGCAGGTCAGGATCGGTGCGCCGGTCCATGTCACCAGATCGCGCTCGGAATTGAGCCGGCCGCTGACGATTTCCAGGCCGACGATGGCGCCCGAGGCTGTGCCGAAGCCGAAGATGGCCCCGGCGATCAGCAGCAGGATCTTCGACGGCGCCGTGGGGCTTGCGGGGGGCTGAGCGGGCGACAGGACGCGGGAGTTGTTGGTATCGATGTCCTGCTGCTCTTCCAGTTCCCTGGCCCGCTTGAGAAACTGGTCATAGACGTTGCGGCTGCTGGCCGCTTCGCTCTCCAACTGGCGCAGTTCGATCTGGGCCTTGCCCTGGTCGGAATTGGCGACCTTGAGCTGATCGGTCCGGGCCTCGAGGCCGAGGACCGTCGCCTGCGCGCGCTCGAAGTCCGAGCGGATCGTGCGCTGCATGCGCGTCAGTTCGTCGGAGATCAGGCGGCGGACGTTCTGCAACTGGGATTGCAGTTCGCGCATCTCGGGATGGTTGGCCCCTAGCGTCGTCGCGGCCTGCGCCTCGCGTTCGGCGATCCGGGCATACTGGACGCGCAGGGAGCTCAGTACGGGGTTGGACACGTTCTGCGGCACCGCCCCGGCCTCGATGTCGGCAGGACTCAGGGCCCGCACCAGATCGTAGGTGGTGCGGGCCTTCTCCAGATCGACCCGCGCCTGGGTCAACTGGGTGTTGATGTCCTGGAGCTGCTGGTCGACGACGAGGCCGCGCTGGGTGGTACTGATCAGGCCGTTCTCGGCGCGGTATGTCTCGACCGCCGCCTCGGCCGCCTCGACCCGCACCTTGAGGCTCAGGGCCTGGGCCTGCAGCGACTGACTGGCGCGCAGGTAGCCCTCGGCGCGCGCCTGGCGCGTCTGCTGGAGGTAGGCGCTCGCGGTCTCGTTGGCGATCGCGGCGGCGCGCAGGCGGTCGGGGTGGCTTGCCACGATCTGGAACACGAAGGTGCGTTCGACGCGATTGACCTGCACGATCCGGCGCAGGGCATCGATGGTCGCCGCCCGCCGGTCCTCGGACGCCGCGGACCCGGCGAGCCGCGGCAGCAGGCGTGCAAGAAGGCGGGGCCTGGACAGGACCGGGTCGGCATCGAGATCGAGCTTGCGTGCGACCGCGTCGAGGACAGGTACCGAAAGCAGCACATAGGCCTGACTGTCGATGTCGAGCGTTTCGAGGGGCGAACTGCTGTCGCGGGCACCGAAATCGGCAGCCGCGATCTGCAGGCTCTGGGGTTCGATCAGGAGTTCGGCGGAGGCACGATAGACTGGCGTTTTAAGTACGCCGTAGGCGAACGCCAGGGCGGCGCAGGCGCCGGTCGCGGCCAGGACCCAGGGAAGGCGCCGTCGCAGCAGTCCTGGGATGTCGGAGATTTCGATCATGGTCGGCGGCCGGTTGCGCGATGCCCGAGAACCCTCGAGGAAAAGGACTGACGAACGGAACGGTTGGACGGCATGCGCTCCGGGCGCTGCCACTGCGCAAATCCTGGTCAAACATGATTAACAAGTCGCAAAGACCCCAAACCGCCAGGATTGTACGCGGCATCGTCGTGCCAGAACGTCAAGCACTCCCGCCATGCTGAACAGATCGTAAAAAAGTATGACGAAATCCATCCGCCTCAATTACGAAGAAGTAACAGTAAAGGTAATGTATTTTAATTTTTAATTTCTTGTTCAGCAGTGCAGATCCATCGTCGGGCGACATAAGAGAACATGATCTCTGGCTCCTGAGGCATTCCATGTTGATGTCGACCCCAAGCCCCGGCGTGCCGGCCGGGACAGAAGTTGTCCAGATCGGGCCGCTCGGACTGAACAAGCTCACGCGGGCGCAGGCCGTTGACCTTGTGCGCACGGCGATCCTGCTGCGCCGCAAGGCCGATTTCGCCATCTGCAATGCGCATACGGCCCTGCTGGCGATCGACGACCCGGCCTATGCCGAGACGCTCGGCAGAATGATCCTGCTGAACGACGGCATCGGCGTCGACATTGCCAGCCGGATCCTGACCGGTTCCGGCTTTCCCGCCAACCTGAACGGCACCGATTTCGTCCCCGACCTGCTGGCGTCGATCGGCGTGCCGCTGCGCATCTATCTTCTGGGCGCGCGGCCGGCCTCGGTCGAGGGCACCGCGCGGCACCTGTCGCAGACCTACCCGCAGCATGAGGTCGTCGGCCATCGCGACGGCTATTTCGGCGAGGCGGAACGCCCCGCGGTCATCGACGCGGTCAACGCTGCCCGCGCCGACCTGCTGCTGGTGGCAATGGGCAACCCGCTGCAGGAACGCTTCATCGCGGACAACCGCGACCGCCTCGCGCCGACCGTCTGCATGGGCGTCGGCGCCCTGTTCGACTTCCTGTCGGGCGAGGTCGTGCGGGCGCCGAAACCGGTCCAGGCGATGGGCCTCGAATGGCTGTTCCGCCTGCTGCAGGAGCCGCGTCGGCTCGGCCGGCGCTATACGGTCGGCGTCGTCCGCTTCCTGCTCGAGATCCGCCGCCAGCACCGCAGACAGCAGGGACGGCTCAGGTCCGCCTGAGGCCTCCGTTCGCCCCGTCCCCCAGCAGGCGCCGCGCCTCCGCCACGGCCACGTCGAGCGTGTCGACGCACGGCACCGGGGGAAGCGCCGGAGGAAGCGTCGGCCGGCGCACCAGCACGACGGGCAGGCCCAGACGGCGCGCAGCCGCAAGCTTGGCATAGGCGCGCGCGCCGCCGCTGTTCTTGGCGACGACATGGGTGATCGCGTGGCGTCGCATCAGCGCCTCCTCCTGCGCAACGTCGTCCGAAGGCCGCGCCAGCAGAACGGTCCACGGGGCGGGCAGGGTTCCGGGGTCGGGCGGCTCGATCATGCGGACGAGGCACCACAGGTCGGCGCGCGCGGCGAAGCAGGCGAGGTCCCTGCGACCGACGGCGAGGAACGCCCGCGCGCCGGACGGCAGGGCTGCGGCCGCCGCGTCCAGATCGTCGACTTCGGTCCAGGCGTCACCCGCGACGGCGTGCCACGGCGGCCGTTCGAGGCGCAGCAGCGCTACGCCCGTCGCGGCGCAGGCGGCGGCGGCGTTGCGGCTCATCCGCGCGGCAAAGGGATGGGTGGCGTCGATGACCAGCGACACGCCGTGCTCGCGCAGGTGGTCGGCAAGTCCGTCCGCACCGCCGAAGCCGCCGACGCGGGTCGGCACGCCGAGGTCGGGCAGGCGCGAGACGGCGCCGGCGAAGGAGACGGTCAGGCGGACGCCCGGCAGGGCCTGCGCCAGGCGGCGGGCAAGGGCATGGGCCTCCGCCGTGCCGGCGAGCAGCAGCAGGTGTGCCTCAGCCATCGAAGCCCGTCTCCCCGAGCACCCGGCCGTCGCGGTCGACCACCAGCACCTCGACGGCGACCGGCGCGTCGCGCAGGATGGCGCGCACCGCCGCACGGGTCCTGAACGCCAGCGGCGTGCCGAGATCGAGCCCTTCTCCGACGGCGCGGTCGACGATCTCCTTGGCCGTGTTGGCGTGTGCCGCGTGATCGATCAGGTCGGGCGAGGCGCCGGCCTCGGCCAGCAGTCCGGCGAGGAAGCCCGCATCGACCCGACTGCGCGCCGAATGCAGATCCAGCGCGCCCTGGGCGAGCTTGGTGAACTTGGCGAAGCCGCCGGCGAGCGTCAGCCGGGCAACGGGATGGGCGCGCAGGTATTTCAGCAGCCCGCCGGCGAAATCGCCCATGTCGAGATAGGCAGCGTCGTCGAGGGCGTAGCGCGCCCGCACGGCCGCCTCCGAGGTCGCGCCGGTGGCGCCGACGACATGGCCGAGGCCGCTGGCGCGGGCAACGTCGATGCCGCGGTGAATCGAGGCGATCCAAGCGGCGCAGGAGAACGGTCGCACGATGCCGGTGGTGCCGAGCACCGACAGGCCGCCGACGATGCCAAGGCGCGGGTTGAGCGTCTTCTTCGCCAGCTCCTCGCCGCTCTCGATCGAGACCTCGATCTCGACGTCGCCGGGAAGGCCGGTGCGCGCGCTGACCTCGGCGATGGCGGCAGCCATCATCGCGCGCGGCACCGGATTGATCGCCGGCTCGCCCGGTGGGATCGGCAGGCCGGGCCGGGTCACCGTGCCGACGCCGGGGCCGGCGCGGAAGGTCACGCCGCTGCCCGGCGCACCCGGACGAACGGTTGCGCCGACCAGCGCGCCGTGGGTGACGTCGGGATCGTCGCCGGCGTCCTTGACGATGGAGGCCTGAGCCTCGCCCGGCGCCAGGCGATGCCCGGCGAGGGAGAAGGCGACCGTGCCGCCGCGCGGCAGGGCGATCTCGACGGGATCGGGAAAGGTTCCCGTCGCCAACGCCTCGAAGGCCGCCTTGGCCGCGCCGGTCGCGCAGGCGCCGGTCGTCCAGCCGCGCCGCAGGTGAGGGGGATCCGTCTCCATCATCAGCTCATATATAGCCAAGCCGCCAGCCGACGCGAGGGATTCGCTGCAGGGCCCGAATGTCGTCCTGCGTCCTTAGGATGGCGCATCGCCGCTTGGCCCGGCCCGCGGAGACGGATAAAACCGAGGCATGGACGACGAGAAGATCGGATTCGCGCTGCCCCCCTCTCTGCCCCGCTTCGAGCCGGGCTGGGTGTGGCTGGCCGGCGCCGGGCCGGGCGATCCGGGTCTGCTGACGCTGCACGCGCTCAACGGCCTGCGCCAGGCCGACGTGGTCGTCTACGACGCCCTGGTCGACCCCTCGATCCTCGATTTCGCCCGGCCGGGCGTCACCTGCGACTATGCCGGCAAGCGCGGCGGCAAGCCGAGTCCGAAGCAGCGCGACATCACGCTGAAGCTGATCGAGCACGCCCGCGCCGGCAAGCGCGTGCTGCGGCTGAAGGGCGGCGATCCGTTCGTCTTCGGCCGCGGCGGCGAAGAGGCGCTGGGGCTCGCCGGCGCGCGAGTGCCGTTCCGAATCATCCCCGGCATCACCGCCGGCATCGGCGGACTTGCCTATGCCGGCATTCCGGCAACCCACCGCGACACCAACCAGGCGGTGACCTTCCTGACCGGCCACGACCAGACGGGCCTCGCCCCGGACGCCATCGACTGGGACGGCATCGCACGGGGCTCCCCGGTTATCGTGATGTACATGGCGATGAAGCACCTCAGTTTCATCGCCGGCAAACTGATAGCCGGTGGACGATCTGTGGACGAGCCTGTGGGTATCGTGTGCAATGCCTCGCTCGCCACCCAGCGCGTGCTCGAGACGACGCTGGGGCGCTGCCCCGCGGATGCCGAGGCCGCCGGCCTCGAGCCGCCGGCGATCGTCTGCGTCGGCGAGGTCGTGCGCCTGCGCGCCGGCCTCGACTGGCTGGGCGCGCTGGAGGGGCGGTTGCTCGACCCCGACCCGCTGCGGCTCGGCGGGCGCGGAAAGGCATCGGCGGCCGAATGACCCGGCCCGCGCCGCGTGCCCTGATGATCGCCGCGCCAACCTCGGGCGCCGGCAAGACGACGGTCACGCTCGCCCTGCTGCGCGCGTTCCGAACGGCCGGGCGGCCCATCGTCTCGGCCAAGTCCGGCCCCGACTACATCGACCCGAAATTCCACGAGGCGGCGAGCGGGGCAGCCTGCGTCAATCTCGATGCCTGGGCGATGGGCGCGGACGAGATCCGCGGCCGCGCCTTCGCCCATGCTGCAGGCGCCGACCTGCTGCTGGTCGAGGCGGCCATGGGCCTGTTCGACGGCGCGGCGGACGGTACCGGCTCGGCGGCAGACCTTGCCGACGCGCTCGCGTGTCCGGTCGTCCTCGTCGTCGATTGCGCGCGCCAGGCGCAGTCGGTGGCGGCCGTGGTGCGCGGCTTTCGCGACCACCGGGCAGACGTGCGGGTCGCGGCCGTGATCCTCAACCGCGTCGCCGGCGCGCGCCACGAAGCAATGCTGCACGCCGCGCTCGCTCCGCTCGCCCTGCCCGTTCTCGGCGCCCTGCCGCGGTCCGAGGCGCTGATCCTGCCCGAGCGCCACCTCGGCCTCGTGCAGGCCGGGGAACACGACGCCCTGGAGATCTTCCTCGACACGACCGCGGGGTTGTGCGCGCGGGCCATCGACCTCGACGCGCTTGCGCGCCTTGCCGCGCCGCTCGCCCCGGCGTCGGCGCCCGCCGGCCTGGCGCCCCTCGGCCAGCGCATCGCCGTCGCCGAGGACATCGCCTTCGCCTTCGCCTATCCGCATCTGCTCGACGGCTGGCGCCGGGCCGGCGCGGATCTGACGTTCTTCTCGCCGCTCGCCGACGAACCGCCGGCGCCGGACGCCGACGCGGTCTACCTGCCGGGCGGCTATCCGGAGCTGCATGCCGGCCGGCTGGCGGCGGCCGAGACCTTCCGGGCCGGCGTCCATCGGGCGGCGGCGCGCGGCGCGCGCGTCTTCGGCGAATGCGGCGGCTACATGACGCTCGGCGAGGGGCTGGTCGATGCCGACGGCGCGCGCCACGCCATGCTCGGCCTGCTGCCGCTCGAGACCAGTTTCGAACAGCGCCGGCTGCACCTCGGCTACCGGCGGCTGACGCCGCTCGGCGGCCTGCCCTGGGCGGACGGTCTCGCCGGTCACGAATTCCACTACGCGACGATCCTCCGCGAGGGCGCGGCCGACAGGCTGTTCGCCGCCCGCGACGCGCTGGGCGAGGACCTCGGTTGCCTCGGCCTGCGCGCCGGCACCGTCATGGGGTCCTTCGCGCATGTGATCGTCGGCCTGGCGGAACGCTAATCCTTCGCCTTTTTCTTCGGCCGAAGCACGTGGACGTGGTCGGCGTCGTAGAGGGCGCTGTCGCGGAACGTCCGACCGGGCTCGAGCGCGCGGCCGACGAAGATCAGCGCGGTGCGGGTGAGCTTGGCCGCGCGCACCTTTTCGGCGATGTCGGCGAGCGTACCGTGCAGGAACGCCTCGTCCGGCCAGCCGACCCGGTAGGCGACGACGACCGGGCAATCCGCGCCGTAGAGGGGGGCGAGCTGGCGCTCGATTTCGCGCAAGTTACGGATCGACAGGTGGATCGCCAGCGTCGCCCGGCTGCGCCCGAGCGTCGCGAGGTCCTCGCCCTCGGGCATGGCCGAGGACTTCATCGCCGTGCGCGTGACGATCACGGTCTGGGCGACCTCCGGGATGGTCAGTTCCATCTTAAGCGCCGCGGCAGCGGCGGCGAAGGCCGGCACGCCGGGCGTCACGTCGTAGGGAATGCCGAGCGCGTCCAGCCGGCGCATCTGTTCGGCCGTGGCGCCGTAGATCGACGGGTCGCCGGAATGGACACGGGCGACGTCGAGGCCTCGCGAATGGGCGTCTTCCATCGCGGCGACGATCTCGTCGAGCGTCATGGACGCGGTGTCGAGCACGCGCGCGCCCTCGGGCGCGGCGGCGACCACCCGTTCGGGCACCAGCGAGCCGGCATAGAGGCAGACCGGGCAGGTCATGATCAGCTTGAGCCCGCGCACGGTGATGAGATCCGGGTCGCCGGGACCGGCGCCGATGAAATGCACCGTCATGCTGCGCCTCCCGTTGTGTCTTTCGGCGCGTCGATACGCTTGGCATAGCCGCGCGGGGTGTAGACGAAGGGGCGACCGTCGCCGCGCCGCACCGCGCGGCTGTTGGACGACCCGACCAGCACTGTGGTCAGCATGTCGACCTCGTCGACGGTGAGCCGCTCGAGCGTCGTGACGCGCACGGTCTCGTCCCTGCGGCCGAGGTTGACGCCGAGCACCACCGGCGTGTCGGGCGGACGATGCTCGAGCAGGATGGCGCGCGCGGCGGCGAGCTGGGTGCGCCGGCGCTTCGACACGGGATTGTAGAAGGCGATGACGAAATCGCCCTCGGCAGCGGCCTTCAGCCGCTTCTCGATCGCCTCCCAGGGGGTGAGCAGATCCGACAGAGAGATGGCGCAGAAGTCGTGGCCGAGCGGTGCGCCGATGCGCGCGGAGGCCGCCTGCAGCGCCGAGATGCCCGGCGCGTTGACCACCTCGACCCGTTTGGCCGCGTCCGAGACGCCGCCGTTGCCGGGATCCCTGTCGAGCAGTTCGTAGACCAGCGCGCCCATGGCGTAGATGCCGGCGTCTCCCGAGGAGACCAGCGCGACCGAGCGGCCCTCGCCGGCGCGTTCCAGCGCGAAGCGCACCCGCTCCTCCTCCGCGCCGAGGGGGAAGTCGTGGCGCGGCTTGCCGCGGATCAGCGGCTCGATCAGGTCGAGGTAGAGCGTATAGCCGACGACCTCCTCGGCTTCGGCGAGGAGCCGGCTCGCCTCCGGCGTGCGCCAGTCGTCACGGCCCGGACCGATGCCGACGACGGCGAGCCTGCCGCGGGCGCGGCCGATCCGGGCCGGATCGAGCGGCTGGGGCGCGGCGGCGAGCGCGATCGTGGCATTGGCGCTCTTGCGCTTGGGAACGGCAAGCGCGCCGTCGGGGCCGACGGCCGCAAGCGCCGCGCCCTCGCTGACGCCGTGACAGCCGACCTCGGCGAAGACGACATCGGACGGGGTCGCCAGGCGCGGCGTCTCGGCCTCCAGCGTGGCGGCGCCGAAGACGCGCAGCGGCACGCCGAAATGCGCGGCAAGCGCCGCCATCGCGGCCTCGTCGGCCTTGAGATCGAGGCTGGCGACGCAGGCGAGCGCCTTCGGCGACACATTCGCCTCGGTCAGCGCCGCCTCGGCCAGGGCGATCAACTCTTCGGCCGGACAGCCGCGCGCGCAGCCGGCGCCGAAGACGAAGCGGCGCGGATGATAGACCAGTCGGGTCGGCGAGCCGCGCAGCGGCGCGTCGGTGACGGCGATGGCGATGTCGGCATCGGCGGCAAAGGGCAGGTCCGCCGCCGCGAGCCAAGGCGCGGAGCCTTCCAGGCGCAGCGGAGCGCCGGCGAGCAGTTCGGCCATCACCGGCCTGGCATCGTCCGGGTTGGCCAGCGTCCAGCCGGGCGGCGGCGCGTCGAGAGCAAGGCCGAGGGCGGTGTCGCCGGCGGTGGTGATCGCGGCATGCCCGCCGAGGCCGTCCGCGATCCGACGGGCGAGGTCGTTGGCGCCGTGGTGGCCGCCGAGCAGCGGCACGACGCTGGCGCCGTCTTCCGAGACGGCGACGACCGGCGGCTCGCGCCGCTTGTCGGCCAGCACCGGGGCGAGCGCGCGGATCAGGATGCCGGCGGCGCAGACGCCGACGATCGGCGTTCCGGCGGAAAACAGATGGCGGACATGGGCCATGGTCTCGCTGAACTGGGTCTCCGCCGCGCCGATGCGGCCTGCGAGGCCGTGGACGGCCGACCCGGGCAGCGCAGCCTCGAGGCGCCGGGCGGTGTCGAGCGCGACCGGGTTCAGAACGAGGATGACGGGGGAAGCGTCCACGCTTCGTCTCCCTTGTAGATCAGGATCATGGAGAAATACGGCGCCCGCTCGGCGGCGAGCGCGGCGAGCGGCATGACCCTTTCGTCCGGCAGGCTGGCGCGCTCGACATAGCCGGCGCGGTGGGTCAGCCCGAGATCGTCGAGAAGGGCGCGCAGGCGGCCGACATGGCGGCCGACCTTCATGATCGCCACCGACTGCGCAGCCTCGATGCGCGCGCGGATCTCGGCGTCGGAAAGCGTCGCCGGGATCACCGTCAGCACGTCGGTGCGGCCGGTCAGCGGCCGGCGCAGGGCCGCGGCGCAGGCGGTCAGAGACGTGACGCCGGGCACGATGACGGTCGGGTAGCGGGCCGACAGGCGTTCGAACACGTACATGTAGGAGCCGTAGAAGAACGGATCGCCCTCGCACAGGCTGATCACGTCGGTGCCGGTGTCGAGCAGCTCGGCGATTTCCTGCGCGGCGCGGTCGTAGATCTCCTTCGCCGGGAAGCGGCTTTCGCGCATCGGGATGACGATCGGGATCTCGCGCACGCCGTCGGGGAAATAGGGCGCGGCGATGGCGCGGGCGAAGCTCGGCCCGGTGTCGGGCGCGGGATAGGAGATGACGCGGGCGGTCGAGATCAGCCGGTGCGCCCTGAGCGTCAGAAGCTCCGGGTCGCCGGGTCCGAGGCCGACGCCGTAGAGGGTACCGGTCATCGCTTGACAAGGCTCCATTGGGTGACGGGCATCAGCGGCCGCCAGCCGGTCAGGCCGCCGACCGCATCGGCGCGCTGCACGGCGAGGCGCACGAGTTCGCCGCCGAACCGCCGCCAGGCGTCGGACAGCACCGCCTCGCCCTCCAGCGTGACGGCGTTGGCGACGAGGCGGCCGCCGGGCTTCAGCCGGCGGTGGCAGGTCTCGACGACGCCGGGGGCGGTCAGGCCGCCGCCGATGAAGATCGCGTCGGGATCGGGCAGGCCGGCGAGGCCGTCGGGCGCGGAAGCGTCTTGCAAGTCCAGCTGCGGCACGCCGAGGGCGGCGGCATTGGCGGCGGCCAGGGCCCGGCGTCCGGCATGCGGCTCAAGGCCGACGGCGCGCGCGCCGCGCGCCGCGCGCAGCCACTCGATCGCGACCGAGCCGCAGCCGGCTCCAATGTCCCACAGCAGCGCACCGGGATGGGGCGCGAGCGCGGCAAGCGTGACGGCGCGCACCTCGCGCTTGGTCATCTTGCCGTCATGGCGGAAGGCCGCGTCCGGCAGGCCGGGCACGCGCGCCGGCAGGACCGTTCCGGCGTCCGGCACGACCTCGACGGCGAGGGTGTGGAAGTCGGCTACCTCGGCCCGCCAGTCAGCCGCCGTGCCGGAGACGACCCGCTCCCTCGGCCCGCCCATGTGTTCCAGCACGGTCATGCGACTCGCCCCGCAGCCGGCCTCGACGAGAAGGCGCGCGGCGGCAGCCGGCGCCGACCCGTCGCCGGTCAGCGCCAGGATGCGCGCGCCGGGGGCGAGACAGGCGCGCAGCGGCTCGACCGGGCGGCCGTGCAGCGACAGCGTCTCGACCTCCTGCAGCGCCCAGCCGAGCCGGGCGGCGGCGAGCGAGAAGGCGGATGGCGCCGGGAACACGGCGAGTTCGTCCGCCTCGACGCGGCGGGCGAGCGTCGCGCCGATGCCGAACCATTGCGGGTCGCCGGTGGCGAGCACGGCGACCGGCGTCCCGCGCCGGGCGAGCAGCTCGGCGAGCGCGTCGGAGAACGGGCTCGGCCACGGCCGCCGCTCGCCCGCAAGGACGACGCCGGCAGCCTCGAGAATGGAGAAATGGCGCTCGCCGCCATACACGATCGCAGAATCCTTTATCCGGCTAATCGCAGCCGGCGCCAGATGACCGTCTTCGCCGAGGCCGACGACCGTGAGCCAGGGGCCGGCCACGGGCGAGAGCGCTCCGGCCCGGTTGTCGGGCGCAGGTGGCATCAGACCTCTCCGTCGCGGTGGGGCGGCGTCAGGGCCGCAGGCTTGAGCGGCGGTCGGGATTTCGGTGCCGGCGAGACGGGTGCGGGAACAGCGCAGGCCGGCTTCTCGCGCACGACGTCGTCGTGGCTGCGGATGCCACGGGAACGGCTCGGAGCGTCCTCGGGTGCGACGGTCGGCGTTCCATGGGACAGGAAGCCGCGCGAGCGCAGCGGACTGGACGGGCCGGGCGTCGGGCGCCCCGGCTTTCCGGCATCGTCGACCATCAGTCTTCCTCCGGCACGCCGGCGGCCAGCGCGTTGACGGCGGCAGCGGCGAGCGCCGAGCCGCCGCGGCGCCCGGCGAGCGTCAGGTACGGCACTGCGAACGGATTGTCGGAAAGCGCAAGCTTGGCTTCGGCAGCGCCGACGAAACCGACCGGAAAGCCGAGGATCGCGGCCGGCTTCGGCCAGCCGGCGGCAAGGCCTTCGAGCAGATGAAACAAGGCGGTCGGAGCGTTGCCGATCGCCACCACCGCGCCGGCGAGCCGGTCGCGCCACAGTTCGACGGCTGCCGCCGAGCGCGTGGTACCGAGGCGAGCTGCCATCTCCGGCACGGCGGGGTCGTTGAGCGTGCAGAGCACGGCGTTTTGCGCCGGCAAACGCGAACGGATAATGCCGTAGGCGACCATCTCCACGTCGGTCAGCACGGGCGCGCCGGCGGCGAGCGCGGTCCGCGCCCGCGCGACGACATCCGCCGACCAAGCGAGGTCGGAGACGATGTCAATCATACCGCAGGCGTGGATCAGTCGAACGGCAACAGATTGAAGGTAAGCCGGCAAAATACCCAGCTCCGCCTCGTGTCGCACGATGGCGAAGGACTGGCGGTAGATCGCCGCCGGATCGTGTTCGTAGTCGTAGATCGGCGGCGATGCCGGTTCGGTCATCCCTTGCGGCCTCCGGACCGCTTCAGCGACTTCGGTCCAAGCGGGTGGTCCGCGTGCGGATAGGGGGAGTGATGATGGCCATGATCGTGGCTGTGGCTGTGGCCATGATGATGCCCATGATCATGATCATGGGCATGGCTGTGATCGTGGTCATGGTCATGGTGGTGATGATGGTGAGGGTCGTGAGAATGAACCGCGGCGCGCACCTGCTCCTCGCAGGCGCCGGTGCAGAATTCCTCGCACAGCCGGCATTCCGCCTCCGCGCCGAGCCCCTCGACGTGATGGTGATGGCTTTCCTGGGCGAGGCCGACCTCCGCCTCGAAGCCGAGCACCTGTTCGCGGTACTTGCACATCTGGCAGTTCATTAGGTTGGCGCCGTGCAGGATCTCGGTCACCCGGTCGGCCATCGTGTCGATCACCTGCGGATGGTCGTTGAGGTAGCCGGCCTTGACGAACTCGATATCGGGATAGCGTTCGGCCGCTTCCTCCATCGCCGTGTAGATCCGCTGCACCAGCACGCCGGTGAACAGGAAATAGGGGAACACGACGATGCGCCGGTAACCGAGCCTGGCGGCGTGATCGAGGGCCGGCGCGACCAGCGGGAAGGTGACGCCCGAGTAGGCCGTCTCGGCCCAACCGAAGCCCATGCCTTCCCACAGCAGGCGGGTGATCTTGGCGACGTTGGAATTGGCGTCCGGGTCGGAGGCGCCGCGGCCGACCACCATCAGCAGAGTCTCGTGCAGCGGGATCTCGTCGCCGGCCTCCTTAAGCGCCTCGCGCAGCCGGTCTCCGGCGGCGCGCACCATGCGGGTGTCGACGGCGAGTTCCCGACCATAGTCGATCCGGATCCCCGGATGCTGGGCCTGATAGGTGTTCAGCACCGACGGGATGTCGTTCTTGGCGTGGCCGGCGGCGAACAGCATGCCCGGCACGGCGAGAATGCGGGTGCAGCCTGCGGCGCGCAGCCTGTCCAGCCCCTCCTTTATCACAGGGTTGGCGAATTCGAGATAGCCGTATTCAACCGGCCAGTCGGGGAAGCGGGCGCGCAGGCCTTCGGCGAGTTGGGCGAACTGCTTGACCGCTCCCTTGTTGCGGCTGCCGTGGCCGCAGATCATCAGGCCAAGCTTTTCGGTCATCGGGACACCTCGGTCTCGACGGCGTCCTCGGCCGGCGCGTCTTCGTCCGGCTGGTCCTCGGCCGTCCTGCGGCCCTTGAGCGCGACCAGGCCGGCGACCAGGGCGGCGCCGGCGAGAGCGGCCAGTCCGACCCAGTGTGAGTGGCCGGCCAGTTCCCCGGCGTGGCCGAGGTGGGCGGACGCCTGTTTCGGCGCGGCAAGGGCGCAGGCGGCAGTCAGGGCGGCCAAAGGAATGCGGGCCATCGCGATTCTCCCTCGCTGTTCGGGACAAGGATCCCGTTCGGCAGATCCGGGCGTGGGAAGAAAGCGACAGCAAACGCTCATCGGCTCCCGCACGGGCGCGGGCCGGTAAGGGTCAGACAGCTCCGGGCTGGGCCCCCGACTTGGGTCGGCCGTCACCGGAATCGCTTTCAGTCCCGTCGCGGGGACGCCGTCCAGTGCCGGAAACCTAGAGGACCCGCGGGGTACCTGCAAGCGGCAAAGCGACGGCAAATGGTATGAGGCCGTCCCGGCGGACCCCGGGAAGAGACTGTTGCGGCCGGCCGGCACAACGGCCATGCTCTGCCGACTGCGGACAGGACGGAGATCGGGGGCGCGCATGGCGACGGTTCGGCTGATTGGCGACGACGAGGCGGAAGGGTTGGTCGCGGAGGTCTTCGCCGACATACGCAAGACCCGAAAGACAGATTTCATCAACAACTTCTGGCGGGCGCTGGCGGCCGATCCGCCGCTGCTCAAGCGGACCTGGGAGGAGGTGCGCGACGTCATGACGGCACCGGGTGCGATCGATCCGCTGACACGGGAGATGATCTACATCGCCGTTTCGGTCGCCAACAGCTGTTCCTACTGCGTCCATTCCCACACGGCGGCGGCGCGCGCCAAGGGCATGACCGACGCCCAGTACGGGGAGTTGCTGTCGATCGTGTCGCTGGCCGGCAAGACGAACCATCTCGTCACCGCGCTGCAGGTTCCGGTCGACGCCGCCTTCGACGCCAGCCGAGGCGGCTAGAGCGAGCGACCAAAGAACCGGACGCGCGCCCTGTCCAACCGGGGCGTCCGGCGGGTATGGTGCCGACGGGGTCCCGCGGGCCGGGCCCCGCAACGACACTAGAAAGACACAGGGAGGGCTGTGCGATGACACGCCACATGGTACTGACCGTGATCGCCAAGGATCGGCCGGGTCTCGTCGACCGTCTGGCCGACCTGGTGGCGGATGCCGGCGCCAACTGGGTCGAAAGCTCGATGACGCGGCTCGGCGGCGAGTTCGCCGGCATCGTCGGCATTGAAGTGCCCGAAGCTGCCGCGGAGGGTCTTGCCGAGGCCTTCGCCGCTCTGGCGACCGAAGGAATCTCGGTCACCGTACGTGCCGGAGAGGCGCCGGCGGAGGTGCCCGGCGCCCGGGTCCGTCTGGACCTCGTGTCCCAGGACCATCCCGGCATCCTGCGCGCGGTCACCCATGTCCTCGCCGAACAGGGCGTCAGCATCGACGATCTGGAGACCGGCGTCTTTCCAGGATCGATGTCGGGAGAGGCGATGTTCAAGGCGACGGCCCTGCTGCGCCTTCCGGACGGCGTGGAACCGGCCCGCCTGCGCGACGCGCTGCAGGCGATCGCCGGCGACATCATGGCGGAAATCGACCTGGCCGACTGAGCGGGCCCTAGAACGAGATGCTTGGCAGTCGGCCGCCGCCAATCTGGATCTGACGCGTCTCCGGATCATAGGCGAAATGGGAGGCGGTGTTCACCAACTGCGCGATGACGCCGAACTTGGCGACGTCGGTGAACTCGATGCGGTGTTTCTGTCGGCCGCGCGCCATGGCGAACTCGATGACATATTTGTCCGTGTCGGGATCGATATAGAATCCGAATCCGAGAATCGGCTCCGCAGCCATTTGCAACCTCGCTGTATACCGCCGGTATATATATCAACGGGAGTGTGGAGTCCAATAGCGCTCGCAAAAAGTGTTTTCAAGGGTGAATGCGACCCTATTCGCCTAATTGCCAAGCTGAATTTTCCAAAACCGAAGGCCAGACTGAAGCTTTTTATCTTCCGAACAGGCTGTCTGGCTTCCGGCATCGTCGCAACAAGCCAAGCTGATCAAGCCTTCCCAAAGGGAACAGGAAGGCAGACCGCTCGATTGCAGATCCGCGCCGCGAAGATGTCGGAGAGTCCGAGAATAAACATGTGCTTCCCCGCGCCGGCAGTCGCAGCAGCCGCGGTGCCGGCAGTCAGACCGACCAGTCGGCAGCGTCGTCGCGCTGGCCGATCAGGGCGAGTCCCTTGGCGACCGAGGAAAGCTCGTCGCCACCCGACAGCCGCGCAGGGCCGAAGCGGGCCTCGAACAGGCGGCGGATCGCGGGCACGAAGGAGGTGCCGCCGGTCAGGAAAACCCTGTCGACGTCCGTGTCGCGCACACTGGCGTCGGCGAGCGTTCGGTCCAGCGCGCCGGCGACCCGATCCAGGTCATCCGCGATCCATGCCTCGAAGTCGGTGCGCCCGATCCGTGCGCTGAACGCTGCGCCGAGCGGCGCGAAGCGCAGCTCCGTCTCCGATTCCGACGACAGCCGCATTTTGGCGTCCGACACGGCCTTGTAGAGCGGATAGCCCTGATCCGTTTCGACCAGGTCTATGAACAGTTCGATCTTCTCCGGCTCCAGACAGGCGCGCAGCATCTTCTTCAGCTCGCGATAGTCGGCAGAGGTCTTGAACACCGACAGCATGTGCCAATGGGCGAAATTGGAGAACAGGTTCGGCGGGACGTCGAGCTCCTTGCCCATGCTGCGGTAGCGGCTGCCCTTTCCCAGATGCGGCAGGATCACCCGGTCGACGATCCGGTAGTCGAGCGTATTGCCGGCGATGCCGATGCCGCCGTGACCGAGCGGGCTTGCCTGCAGGCGCGCGCCCTCGCGGGAAAACCGCATCACCGAGAAATCGGTCGTGCCGCCGCCGAAATCGGCCACGAGAACCGTGGCATCCGCATCGAGGCGCTGGGCGAAGGCAAAGGCCGCCGCCACCGGCTCGTAGACGAAGAAGACATCCTGGAAGCCGAACCGCGACAGCGCCCGCCGGTAGCGCTCCATGGCGAGGCCATCGTCCGGCGCGCTGCCGGCGAAGGTCACGGGCCGACCGATCACCAGCCGGCAGTTCCCGTCGCCCAGCGGGCGCTCGCAGCGGGCGCTGGCGCGGCGCAGGAACGCCTCCATCAGATCCTCGAAGTCGTGGTGGCGGCCGAATACCCCTGTGCCCTTGAACAGGCGGCTCGCGACGAAGGTTTTCAGGGACTGGAGAAAGCGACATTCTCCAGTGCTCTCGACGAACTGGCGGATCGCCCAAGGCCCGACCTCAGCGCGCGGCATGCCTCCCGAGGCTTCCGGCTCGAGAAAGCAGAGCACGGACGGCAGGCTCGTCACCGCCTCGGGGCCCTGGCCGAACCGGCATGTCATGGCTGTGCCGGCGGAGTCGCAAGCGGTGACGACGGTGTTCGACGTGCCGAAATCGAGGCCGATCGCCGGGCGCATGACTGGAGTCTCCGATGGCAGCGCGCCCAGGGCGCGAAGGGGGACGTGGCCTCTAGCGGAATTGCCGCGGTCGCGCAAGCAGACGCGGTCCTGCAATCCGCTGCAGCGCCCGCCACGCAGGCGCCAGCCTCGGACAAGCTTTGCGTCCTAGTCCTGTAGCCGGACACAAACCGTTCGGAGATTCCAGGTGGAACCGGTCTATCTCACAAAGCTTGCCTCGCAGCACAACGACTGGCTGTCGGTGCGCCAGGCGACCATTGCGGAGAACATTGCGAACTCCGACACGCCGGGCTTTGCCGCCCGCGACGTCGTGCCCTTCGCTTCCGTCTTCGACCAGACCCGCCTCGCCATGACCGCGACCCACGGCGCCCATATGGGCGGCGCGGCGGAGCAGGCCGAGCCGGCGGAGGTGGAAAAGTCCGAGACGTGGCAGGTCACCCATTCCGGCAACAGCGTCAGCCTGGAGCAGGAACTGATGAAGGCCGGCGAGGTGGCGCGGTCGCATGCGCTCAACACCAGCCTCGCGAAGTCCTTCCATCGCATGTATCTCGCCAGCGTGAAGGGCTAGACCATGGTCGATCCGCTCGCCGCCACCCTGAAGATCTCCGCCTCCGGCCTGCAGGCCCAGTCCGAGCGCCTGCGCGTCGTGTCGGAGAACCTCGCCAACGCCCAGTCGACCGGCAAGACCAAGGGCGCCGATCCCTATGCGCGCAAGACCATCACCTTCGAGAGCGAGTTCGACCGCGCCACCGCCGCGTCGATGGTGAAGGTGAAGGACATCGGCAAGGACAAGGCGCCGTTCACGATCGAATACGACCCCGGCCATCCGGCTGCCGACGACGACGGCTACGTCAAGCTTCCGAACGTCAACCTGCTCGTCGAGATGGCCGACATGCGGGAGACCAACCGCTCCTATGA
This sequence comes from Polymorphum gilvum SL003B-26A1, assembly GCF_000192745.1. Lineage (NCBI taxonomy): Bacteria > Pseudomonadati > Pseudomonadota > Alphaproteobacteria > Rhodobacterales > Paracoccaceae > Polymorphum > Polymorphum gilvum. The sequence continues at coordinate 4,206,849 of NC_015259.1, read as the reverse complement.
AGCCAACCTGAAAATGATGACGCAGGCCCGCACCATGGTCATGCGCACCATCGACCTGCTGAAGGACTGACCATGATCGACCAGCTTTCCGCCCTCACCGCAAGCGGCTCCGGCCTGACGTCCTCGGTGTCGCAGAGCCGCTACGTCGCCGCCCCGGCCCAGGCCGACGGCGTGGTCGAGGCAAGCTTTTCCGACACGCTCGCCAGCGTCTCGATGGAGGCCATCGAGCGGCTGAAGGGCGGCGAGGCCGCGGCCCTGTCCGGCATTCAGGGCAAGGTGTCGGCCCAGCAGGTGGTCGAGGCCGTGATGGCGGCCGAAGCCTCGCTCCAGACGGCCATCGCGATCCGCGACAAGGTCGTCTCCGCCTACCAGGAAATCAGCCGGATGACGATCTGACCGGATTGCCCGAACTAGGGAAGGACCTTGCGACATGAAAGCGCTGGCAATCGCAGCGACCGGCATGAGCGCCCAGCAGCTCAATGTCGAGGTGATCGCGAACAACATCGCCAACATGAACACCACCGCCTACAAGCGTGCGCGGGCGGAATTCTCCGACCTGCTCTACCAGGCCGAGCGCCTGCAGGGCGTGCCCAACCGCGGCGGCGAGGACCCGGTGCCCGAAGGCGCCCAGCTCGGCCTCGGCGTCAAGACGGCAGCGATCCGCAAGCTGCACATGCAGGGCACGCTGACCAACACCGACAACAAGCTCGACCTCGCCATCGACGGCCGCGGCTGGTTCCAGGTTACGGGACCGGAGGGAGAGACGCTCTACACCCGCGCCGGATCGTTCAACAAGAACGCGGAAGGCCGGCTGGTGACGCTGGACGGCTACGGCATCGAGCCGGCGATCCTGTTCCCGCCCGACACCGTCGACATCATCATCAACGAGTCCGGCCAGGTGTTCGCCCAGGTCGCCGGCGAGCTCAACCCGCGCGAACTCGGTCAGCTCGCCTTGACCAATTTCGCCAACGACGTCGGCCTGGAGCCGGTCGGCGGCAACCTGTTCCGCGAGACGCCGGCCTCCGGCATCGGCCTCGACGGCGTCGCCGGCGACCCGGGCTTCGGGGTGATCCGCCAAGGTTACCAGGAAGCCTCCAACGTCGACCCGGTCAAGGAGATCACCGAACTGATCTCGGCGCAGCGCGGCTACGAAATGAATTCCAAGGTCATCCAGGCCGCCGACGACATGGCCGGCACGGTGACCAAGGGCATCCGATAACCCGATCCCGGAGACCGGCGATGTTCGTCCGACTGCTTATCTGCGTCTTCATCGCCGGCATGGCCGCCTCCGCGGCCCTGTCCGGGGCCCGGGCCGCCGGCATCGACCTGCCCGTGCCGCGGGTAACGATCCATCCCGGCGACGAGATCGGCGCCGACCTCCTGATCGAGCGGCGCTTTCCGGCAAACACCACGCGCCAGTTCGCGATCGTCACGAGCCCGCGCGACCTGGTCGGCATGGTCGCCCGCCGTACTCTGCTGCCCGGCCAGCCGGTCCCGCTCGGCGCCGTCGCGCCGGTCATGCTGGTCAAGCGCGGCGAGCCGGCACGCCTGGTATTCAAGGAAGGCGGCCTGTTCATCATGACCCAGGTCGAGGCGCTGCAGTCCGGCGGCGCGGGCGCGGTCGTGCGCGTGCGCAACGTCGACAGCGGCGTCATCGTCACCGGGACGGTGCAGGCCGACGGTTCGATCCTGACGGAAAACTGACCATGCGTCTTCTCCTCGCCCTGCTGGCGATCCTGCTCGCCGTACCGCCCGCCGCCGCCATGGTGCGCATCAAGGACATCGCCTCGCTCCAGGGCGTGCGCGACAACCAGCTCGTCGGCTACGGCCTGGTCATCGGCCTGCAGGGATCCGGCGACACGCTGCGCAACTCGCCGTTCACCGAACAGTCGCTGCAGTCGATGCTCGACAGCATGGGCGTCAACGTGCGCGGCGCCCGGCTGCGCACCCGCAATGTCGCCGCCGTGGTGGTGACCGCCGACCTGCCGGCCTTCACCGGCAAGGGGTCGCGCATCGACGTCAGCGTCTCCTCGCTCGGCGACGCCGGATCGCTCGCCGGCGGCACGCTGATCGCGACGCCTCTGATGGGCGCCGACGGATCCGTCTACGCGGTCGCCCAGGGCGCGGTGGCGGTGTCCGGCTTCTCTGAGGCCGGTCAGGCGGAAAGGCTGAAGCAAGGCATCCCGACCGTCGGCCGGATCCCGAACGGCGCGCTGATCGAGCGCGACATTCCGGACCGCTTCGCCAACATTCCCGCGCTCGTGCTCGAGCTCAGCAACCCGGACTTCCGCACTGCCGTGCGGGTCGCCGATGCGATCAACCGCCACACCAAGGCGCAGTACGGCATGACTGCCGCCCGCGAACGCGACTACCGGTCCATCGACCTGAAGGCGCCGGCCAACGTCGGCGTGACCCGCTTCATCGCCGAGATCGAGGGCCTGCTGGTGCAGCCCGACCAGGCCGCCCGGGTGGTCATCGACGAACGCACCGGCACGGTGGTCATCGGCCGCGACGTGCAGGTCTCGACCGTGGCGGTCACCCACGGCAACCTGACGGTGCGCATCACCGAGGCACCCGAAATCTCGCAGCCTGCCCCCTTCTCCTACCAGGGCCAGACCGCCGTTGCGCCGCGCACCTTCATCGATGCCCAGCAGGACGGCGGCCAGCTCGCCATCGTCGGCGGCTCGGACCTGCAGACCCTCGTGCGCGGCCTCAACCGGATCGGCCTCAAGCCCACCGGCATCATCGCCATCCTCCAGGCCATCAAGACCGCGGGCGCGCTGCAGGCGGATCTGGTGATCCAGTAGCAGCGACCGTCTCAAGCCCCGCACAAGCCAGCCGCCCCATTCTGTGCCGCAGCAGCGACAGGAAAGGACGATCCGTCCATGGTCAAGAAACTTCCGAACGGCCGAACGCTCTATCCCTTCTGCCTCGCCGCGGTGCTGGCAACCGGGTGTCTCGGCGCCGCGGCGCAGGACGCCGGAGCAGGCGACAAGGGTCAGGAAACCGACGCCGCTCTGTACTGCCGCAACACGGCAGACACGGCGGCCGAGGCGCGACTTGCCTGGCAGACATGGAACCTGGTCGCCCTCGAGGAGAAGGTGAAGCTGCGCATCGACGAACTGGAGCGCAAGCGCGCCGAATTCCAGGAATGGGTCGAGCGGCGCGAGCGGGTGCTCGAGGAAGTCGAGGGCCATGTCGTCTCGATCTTTTCGCGCATGCGCCCGGAAGCGGCCGCCGCGCAGCTGGCGACGCTGGAGGAGAACACCGCCGTCGCGGTGCTCGTGAAGCTCAAAGCACGCCAGGCCAGCCAGATTCTCGACGAGATGGAGCCAGCCCGCGCCGCGCAGCTCACCCATTCAATGGCGGGCCTGTCCCGCGCCAGCGCCGAGGAGAGCCACTGATGCGCGCAGTCCCCGCCCTTCTCGGATCCCTTCTGCTCGCCGGCTGTGCCGGTCAACTGAACGAGGTCGGGCGCGAGCCGACCATGTCGCCGGTCGGCTATGGCCTCATGGCCCAGCCGGGCGCAATGTTCCCGCTCAACACCTTCAGCCCGAGCGCCCGCAAGGAATACAATTCGCTGTGGGTGAGCGGTCGTGAAGATTTCTTCTCCGATCCGCGCGCACGGCGGATCGGAGACGTGCTGACCGTCCGCATTGCCATCAATGACAAGGCGACCCTCGACAACACCTCCAACCGCCGGCGCAATTCCTCCATCGGCTTCGGCGGTGAAGCCTCGGCGGGCTGGGACGGCAGTTCGACGGGCGGCGACGCGGCGCTGGATGCAAGCTCTGCGTCGAGCTCGACCGGCAAGGGAAGCATCGACCGCAAGGAGGAGATCGCGCTGTCCGTCGCGGCGGTGGTCACCGACCGGCTGCCGAATGGCAACCTGGTCATTTCCGGTTCGCAGGAGGTCCGCGTCAACTACGAGATGCGCGTCCTGCACGTGACCGGGATCGTCCGCCCGCGCGACATCGGTGGCGACAACACGATCGCCTACGACAAGATTGCCGAGGCACGGATCTCCTACGGCGGCCGAGGCCGCATTTCCGAGATCCAGCAGCCTGGCTGGGGCCAGCAGGTCCTCGACATCGTGACCCCCTTCTAGCCGGACGCGGAGGCTTCCAGATGGCCGACACAGCCTTTCCAGGATCGACGCGCCGGGTGCGCGCGTCCGGCGGTTCGTCCGCCGGCTTCGTCGGCATGCTGGCGTTCCTGACCCTGCTTGCCTGCGGCGTCGGTGCGGTTGCCGGCCTGCATCTGGCGGAGACCGTGCGCGAGGCGGCGGCGCGGGAGGCACGCGGCGCGTCGGCCTCCGCGCCAGCCGCGCCCGTCTACGCCGTCAACGCGCGCCTGCGCGGCCTCAAGCCGCTGGTGACCAATCTGGCGGCGCCGCGCGACGCCTGGATCCGCCTGCAGGCCTCGATCGTGCTCGACGACGGCGACGTGGAGGAGGCCGGCATGCTTGCCGGGCGCATTGAGGAAGACGTCGTCGCCTACCTGCGCACCATCACCCTGTCTCAGGTCGAGGGCGCTGCCGGCTTGCAGCATCTGCGCGAAGACCTGAATGAGCGCGCCGTCGCCCGTTCGGGCGGCCGCGTGCGCGAACTCATCCTCGAATCCCTGGTGATCCAGTAATGCGTCTTGTCCTCGCCGCCGCCTTCCTGCTGGCCACCGCAACGGCGGCGGGCGCGCAGATCCCCGACCTGTCGACCCTGATTCCGGAGGGCGAGGGCAGCGCCAGCGGGCGCATCGTCCAGATCATCGCGCTGCTGACGGTCCTGTCCGTCGCGCCGGGCATCCTGATCATGGTCACCAGCTTCACCCGCTTCGCGGTGGCACTGTCGTTCCTGCGCTCGGGCATCGGCCTACAGACGACGCCGGGCAACCTGATCCTGATCTCGCTCGCCCTGTTCATGACCTTCTATGTCATGGCGCCAACCTTCGACCGGGCCTGGACGCAGGGCGTCGTGCCGCTGATGAACAACGAGATCGACGAACAGGAGGCCTACGGCCGGATCACCGAACCGTTCCGCGAGTTCATGCTGTCGCAGGTGCGCGAGCAGGACCTGGTGCTGTTCGACGACCTGGCCGCCGGCCGGCTGACCGACACGCCGGCGGCCTCGCCCCGCGAGGTCGAGTTGCGCGTGCTCATCCCGGCCTTCATGATCTCGGAATTGCGGCGCGGCTTCGAGATTGGATTTCTGATCGCGCTGCCGTTCCTGGTCATCGACATGATCGTCGCTACCATCACCATGTCGATGGGCATGATGATGCTGCCGCCTACGGTGATCTCGCTGCCCTTCAAGGCGCTGTTCTTCATCCTGATCGACGGCTGGAATCTGCTCGTCGGCAGCCTGGTGCGATCGTTCTTCTGATGCCCAACGGCGTCTCCAGCTTCGCGCAAGCCTGACCGGCTAGCGTGAAATCCACGGCAGGTTGGACCGCAGACAGACAAGGTCCAAAGGCATGAAGCCGCCCTGCCGTACCGGTGCAAACCCGGTATGTCCCGCACGAACTCCAATTCATGAAAGGGACACATCATGTCTAGCCTTATGACGAACGCCTCCGCGATGACCGCGCTGCAGACCCTCAGCGCGACCAACAAGGCCCTGGCCGAAACCCAGAGCCGCATCTCGACCGGCTACCGTGTTGCCACCGCTGAGGACAATGCGGCCTACTGGTCCATCGCCACGACCATGCGGTCGGACAACATGGCCCTGTCGGCCGTCGAAGACGCTCTCGGCCTCGGTGCCGCGACGCTCGACACGATGTACACGGCCATGGACAGCACCGTCGACCTCGTGAACGAGATCAAGGCCAAGCTCGTCGCCGCGCGTCAGCCGGGCGTCGATCGTGGCAAGATCCAGGAGGAAATCACCGCCCTGCAGGACAACCTGCGGTCGATCGCCGATTCGGCGGTGTTCAACGGCGAGAACTGGCTGTCGGTCGACTCCTCGGATGCGGCCTACAATGCCACCAAGTCCGTCGTCGGTTCGTTCAGCCGTCAGGGCGGTGCGATCACGATCGAGAAGATCGATATCGACATCACCAGGACGGAACTCTACGACGATGCCGACCAGTCCGGCATCCTCGACAAGGCTCAGGCGAACGGCAACACCGTTGCCACGATCAACATCGCTGCCCTGACCGACTCCGCTGCCGACCTGACCACCCTGGAAGGCATGATCTCCGACGTCGACGACGCGCTCGGCGAGATCACCGATGCGGCCACCTCGCTTGGCGCTGCCAAGCGGCGCGTGGAACTGCAGCGTGAGTTCATCTCGGCTCTGACCGACGCTCTCGACCGTGGTATCGGTCAGCTGGTCGACGCCGACATGAACGCGGAATCGACCCGTCTGCAGGCCCTTCAGGTCCAGCAGCAGCTCGGCATCCAGGCGCTGTCGATCGCCAACTCGAGCAGCCAGAACATCCTGTCGCTGTTCCGCTGATCCCTTCCGGTTTCGGAAGGACCAGGGCCGCGCTCTCCGGAGCGCGGCCTTTTTCATGACCCGCAATCCTCGCGCAAGCTCGGCCAGCAATAGTCGGCACAAGCATTGGTCGGACCTGACACAGGGGAAATGCATGCCTGGCCGCGAACACGCAGAAAAACTCTTGGCGAACCTGCTCGAACTGGGCACCCGAAGACTGATCGCGCTGGCGCTGATCGGCGTCGCGACGATCGCCACCGTCGGGCTCGGGGCCTACTATCTCAGCCGTCCCCAGCAGACCACTCTCTACACCGGGCTGCAGGGCGAGGACGTCAGCCGTATCGGGTCGGCCCTGCAAGATGCCGGCATTCCCTATGACGTCAGTTCGGACGGTACCGCCGTTCTGGTCAATCACGGCGCGGCGGCGCGGGCGCGCATGCTGCTTGCCGAGCGCGGCCTGCCGCGCGGCGCCGACGCCGGCTACGAGCTGTTCGACGATCTCGGTTCGCTCGGCCTGACGTCCTTCATGCAGGAAGTGACGCGGGTTCGCGCGCTCGAAGGCGAACTGGCGCGCACCATCCAGCTGATGCAGGGCGTGCGGGCCGCACGGGTGCATATCGTCCTGCCCGAGAAGGGCTCCTTCCGACGCGACCAGCAGCCGCCGTCGGCCTCGGTGGTGATCCGCTCCGACGTGCCCGACGACTTGCGCACCGCCGACGCGATCCGCCATCTGGTGTCCGCGGCCGTGCCGGGCATGAGCGCCGACAAGGTCACTGTCCTGGACACCAGCGGCGGTCTGCTGGCCGCCGGCAAGGATCCTGCCAACGCCTCCGCCGGCCAGATCGCCTCGCTCGAGGCCGCGGTCAGCGGCCGGATCCAGGAAAACATCCGCAAGACGCTGACCCCCTATCTCGGCCTCGACAACTTCCAGGTCAGCGTGGCGGCCGACCTCAACACCGACCGCCGGCGCATCGCGGAGACCATCTACGATCCCGAATCGCGGGTCGAACGCTCCGTGCGCACGCTGCGCCAGAACGAGATGTCGCAGAATTCGAGCACCGAGACGCCGACGACGGTGCAGCAGAACCTGCCAGACGAAACCGTCACCGCCGAGAACGGCGAACGGTCGAGCGAGGAGAACCAGCGCCGCGAGGAGACGGTCAACTACGAGATCTCGTCCAAGACCATCGAGACTTCGCAGGACGGCTACAGCGTCGAGCGGCTATCGATCGCCGTGCTGGTCGACCGGGCCCGCCTGGAAGCGTCGCTCGGCGGATCGCCGGACCCCGACACGGTCGCGGCGCAACTCGTCGAGATCGAACAACTCGTCGCGTCCTCGGCCGGCGTTAGCAGCCGGCGCGGCGACGTCATCAAGGTGTCCGTGGTCGACTTCGTCAACGGCGGGCGTGCCATGGAGCCGGTGCCGCCGATGTCGGTCTCCGAGCTGCTCATCCGCCAGTCCGGCAACCTGATCAACGCGTTTGCGATCCTGACCGTCGCCGGCCTGCTGATCTGGTTCGGTCTGCGGCCCGCGCTGGCGGTGCTCGTACCGCAGAAGAGCGCGGCGCCGGCCGAGATCGGCGAACTCGCCATGATGACGGAGGGCGAAGGGCTTGCCGGCGAGTTCTCCGAGGCGCGCCAACTGGCCGGACCCGATCATTCCGGCATGCTCCAGGACCTGACCAACAAGCTCAACCAGTCGCCGCTCAAGAAGCTGGAATCGCTGCTCGACCTCGACGAACAGCAGTCCGCGGCGATCCTCAAGCAGTGGATGTATGAAGGGGAGCGGGCGTGATGGCTCACCGATCGATCGCGGCCCATATCCCGACGCTGGCCGGCCCGTCGTTCCAGCGGCTGAGCAAGGACGAGATCGTCCTCGCCGAGGTCGTGGCCATGCCGGACCGTCCGGCGGAGCCGTCATCGGAGGAGCGGCTGGCGGCCGAATACGCTCGCGGCCGGGCCGATGCACTGGCCGAGGCGCGCGCCGAAGCCGAGGCGATCCTCGCCTCGGAGCGGCAGGCGCTGGAGGCGGCGGCCGAAGCCGAGCGCTGCCGCTTCGAAGCCGACTTTGCCGAGCGCCTTGGCGCCGACCTTGCCGCCTGCATGGCGGAACTCGAACGGCAACTGGCCGATGCGATCGCACGGTGCCTGGAGCCAGTGATCGAGCAGGCGATGGTCGAGCGGACCGTCGACGCGTTTTCCGCCACGCTCAGCGACCTGCTGTCCGGTTCCGAAGCGCCAACGATCGTGGTGTCGGGTCCCGCGGCGCTTCTGCAGCGCCTGTCCGAAGGGCTCGGCGCCGCGGGTCGGGCGGCGGTCCGCCTGGATCCTTCCAATGACGTCGAACTGCGTTGCGTCCTCGATGACACGACGGTCGAGACCCAACTGGCCGACTGGCTGAGCGAGTTTCATATGGCGCGGGAGCAGCAGTCATGACAGCGGAAATCTCTTCGGGCGAAATCGTCATCGTCCGGCGACGACCGGCCTGGGACGCCGACCATCACAAGGGCGGCGTGTGGAAGATTGCCTTTGCCGACTTCATGACCGCCATGATGGCCTTCTTCCTCGTCATGTGGCTGATCAACGTCACCGACGAGAACGTCCGTCAGGGCGTTGCGCAGTATTTTAACCCGGTCAAGCTGGCGGCGACGTCGCCGACCCGCAAGGGGCTCAACGACGCTGGCGAGTCGGGCGACGCCATCGGTGAGGAGAGCGACCGGCCGCCGGCCCAGGGCGGCTCCGAGAACAAGCCCGCCGGCCCGGCCCGCCATTCTACAGGCGGCGAATATCGGCAGTTCTATTCCGAAGCGGCGCTGTTCAGCGATCCCTACGCCGTGCTGGATACGCTCGCGCGCAGCATCACCCTGCCCGAGGCGGAGGGGCCGGCACCGGAAAAGGCCGGTTTCGGAACCCGGGAGGGCGAAGGCGCCCAGGGCGGCGACGCTTACCGCGATCCGTTCGATCCGCTCTACTGGCAGTTCCTGCCCAACCGCGGCGCCGGTGCCGCCGAACGACCGATTGAACTGGCCATGGAGCCGGCCCGCACCGAAGCGGCGGAAGGCATGCCTGAACCGCGCCCAGAGGCGTCCCCGGAATCGCGCAGTGCCGAAGGGGTTGGGAAGCCGGCACCGCCCAGCCCGTTGGTGGCGTCCGTGGCGCCATCGCCGTCGGCAAAGCCCGACCCGAACGCAGCCGACGCGGTCGCGTCCGGCGTATCGGCCCCGCAGGCTCCGAGTGCCGCCGCGCCGGCGTCGCCCGAGGCGTCGGACCTGGCCAAGACGGCCGCGGCGCTGCAGGCGGATCTGCAAGGCCTCGCCGAAACGCCGCTCGGCGCGGCGGCGAGCCGCATCACCGTGGAGCGGACCGGCGCGGGCCTGCTCATCAGCCTGACCGACGATCAGGACTTCGGCATGTTCGCCGTCGGCTCGGCCGAACCGCGCCCGGAACTGGTTCGACTGATGGAGCGGATCGGCTCTACCCTGTCGGCCAGACCCGGCCGGATCGTGATCCGCGGTCATACCGACGCGCGGCCGTTCCGTTCCAAGACCTATGACAACTGGCGGCTGTCGAGCGCGCGCGCCCATATGGCCCTCTACATGCTCGCGCGCGGCGGCGTCGACGCCGGCCGGGTGGAGCGGATCGAGGGCTATGCCGACCGCGACCTCAAGCGGCCGTCCGATCCCTATTCCGCCGTCAACCGGCGCATCGAGATCTTCCTTCTGGAGCCAGGCGCATGATCCGTTCCGTGTCCGTCCTGAGAGGCGCCGCTCTCGCGTTGATTGTCCTGTGGGCCGCTCCGGCCGCCCAGGCCGAGGATGCGAAGTCGCCCTACCGCATGGTCCGCACCCTGCAGGCGCTGCAGGGTGAGGTCGCCCAGGGCAACAGCCATGCCCATACCGCACAGCGCGCGTTGCTGCTGCAGATGGATGAGGTGTTCGCGACGGCGCCCGCGGAGACCTGGTCGGATCCGCGCAACGCGCGGGCGGCGGTGATCCATCTGCTGAGCGGTGGCCATCCGAGGGTGATGCGGCAGCTGCTCGACCTCGATCCGCAGCCGGATCTCGACCCGGCCTTGATGCGCGGTGCGCTCGCCTATGTCGAAGGACGCCAGGAAGAGGCCCGGGACTTGCTGACAGCGATCGATCCGATGGATCTTCCGCCCAATCTCGGCGGCCAGGTCGCGCTCGTGCGCGCCGCGCTCGCCGTCGGCGACGATCCCGAGGCAGCGATGAAGATGCTGGGCGTCGCGCGCCTGCTGATGCCGGGCACGCTGGTCGAGGAAGCGGCCTTGCGTCGCGAGGTGTTCGTGGCCGGCAAGATCGGCGATATCGAGCGCTTCCAGTCGCTGTCGATCCGCTATCTGCGCCGCTTCCGCGGCTCGATCTACGAGGGCGACTTCCGCCGCCGCTTCGCGCTGGCGCTCGAGACGCTCGGCTTCGGCGAGAACGACGCGAAATTCGCCCTGCTGGAAAGCCTGCTTGCCGAGTTCGACAGCGACAGCCGGCGTATGCTCTACCTCCGCCTCGCCCGCCAGGCCCTGGTCGGCGGCCATCTCGAAATCGTCCGCAAGGCGACCGAACGGGCCCTGCCGCTGGCCATGGCCGGCACCAGTGAACACCGCCTGCTGCGAATCTACCGCGCCGGCGCGCTGCTCGATCCGCGCGACATCGGCGAGGCGCGCGACTTGCTCTGGTCGATCGACCGGGGCGAGTTGACGCCGGAGGAACGCGAACTCATGGACGCCGTCTATGCGGTTCTCAACCGGGTCCGTCACTGGCCGGAGCCGCCGCCGGGAACGATCGGCGAGTTCGGCGCCTTCGCCGACATCGGCGCGCCGAAGGCGCCGGACTGGCACCGCCCGACGATGGCGGCGGCCGACAGGATCCTCACCGAAACCGGAGCCCTGCTCCAGCAGTCTGGCGGGAGCGCACGATGACCGTGAACACATATGCGCAGGTACAGGCCTTTGCCGCCCCGGTGAAGGCAAGCCGGGTTCCGGACGGTTCGGCGTCAGGGCGGCAAGGCGGCCGCGACGACGGCGACGGCTTCACAGAGCTGTTGCGTAAAATGGCCGGTGCGCCAGCATCGACGCAGCCTGCGGAGACTGCATCCGCCGAGCCGGGTACGGTCGGCGGCAGCTTCCCGGCTTTGCCGGCTGGACAAGCGCAGGACGCCACTCTCGCGGGGCTGCTGCCGGGAGGAGCGGCGACCGGCCTTGCCGGTGCCGGCAACCACGCTCCGGCCGCCGGCACGCCGCCGTCCGCCGTCGACGACGCGGCTCGTGAGTTGCAGGTTTCGGCGGACACCTTGCCGGCTCCGGCACCTGCGAGCGCGCCGCCGGTCGAAGCCGGCTTGGCCGCTGCCGCATCGGCGACGGCCAGGCCGATGCAGACGAACGGCACGGCTCCGGCGCCTGTGCAAAATCCCGCCGGTGGGCAGTCCGCAGCGCTCGCCCGCGTCCTGATCGCGAGCGATGGGACGACGTCCGGCTCGGGCGGCGTCGACCTGTCCGGAGTCGACGACGACGGTCTGTTCGCCCGTTTCGCGTCCGCCGGCGAACCGGTCTCGACCAGGGCCGGTGCAGAGGAAGGCGAGGCCAGCGGCCGGCCGAAGGTCGACATCGGCCAGATTCGTGTCCTGCGCGAGGAGACCCATTTCGCGCCCTCCATGCGCCTGTCCCCGGTGCAGCAGATCGGGGGTGCGATTTCCACGGCTCTGTCCGAGACGCGGCCGGGCAATCCCGCAGCGACCTTTACGGCACGGCCCGACGGACCGACCGTCAAGGTTCTGCAGATTCAGCTTCAGCCGATGGAACTCGGCAGCGTCAAGGTGACCATGAAGATGGTCGGCGATGCGGTCGAAGTGGTCCTGCAGGCAAGCAACCCCGACACGGTCGAGGTGCTCCACCGGGACCGCCATCTGCTCGACCAGATGCTGCGCGCCACGGGCCACAAGCCCGATGCGATCACCATTCAGGCAGCCAGTGACGACCGGCCGATGTTCCAGGTGACGTCGACCGGTTCTGCCCAGGGTGGAGCCATGGCAGAGGGCGACGGACCGGGCGCCGGCCCGCAGTTGCGCGGCGAGGGACAAGGCGACCGGCGCGAACACGCCGATGGTGACGACAGGGCCGCTGAAAATCATCAGGAGCAGGGCGAGAGGGCAATCGATGGCGGTTCGCAAGAACGTCGCACCGGTCGTGACCGCGGCGCTGTGTATCTCTAGCCTGCTTGCCGCATCGACCGGGCCGGCAGAAGCCTCCGGGAACGTCTGCGAGCGGGAAATGGCCGAGGCCGCCAGGCTCTACCGGATCCCGCTCGGCGTTCTTTATGCCGTCGGCCTGACCGAGACAGGGCGGCGCAACTCGCTCCATCCCCACGCGCTCAACATCGAGGGCAAGGCGGTTTTCCCGCCTTCGGCCCTGGTCGCCGAGCGCGAGGTGGCCTCGGCACGCCAGACCGGCAAGAGGCTGATCGACATCGGCTGCATGCAGATCAACCACCATTACCATGGCGACAAGTTCCGCTCGGTCGCCCACATGCTGGAGCCGCGCGCCAACGTGCGCTACGCGGCGCGCTTCCTTAACGAACTCCATGCTCGCCAGGGCACCTGGACCATGGCCGTCGCCCGCTATCATGCCGGGCCGAACAACGATCCGGCTCAGAAACGCTACGTCTGCAAGGTGATCGCCAACATGGTCGCGACCGGTTTCGGTCGCTGGACGCCCGAAGCCAGGGCGTTCTGCGGCTGAGCCTTGAAAAATTCTTATTGTAATCAGATTTTGGATCGACAGTATTTCGTTAGTAAGTCACGTATATTTTAATTAGAATTTGATTAAATGGACGCTTTCAGCGCCGAATTTATTCGTCGACAGCCCCACGCAAGTTTGCCGCGGTTGAATGTCTCTCGAAAAGTCTGGAAACGGGAGACGTTCCATGAGTCTTTACGGCGTTATGCGCACCGGCGTGTCGGGTATGAATGCCCAGTCGAGCAAGCTCGGCACCGTCGCCGACAACATCGCGAATTCGAGCACCACCGGTTACAAGCGTGCGGCGTCGGAGTTCAGTTCGATGATCCTGTCGCAGGGCACGGGCACCTACAACTCCGGCGGCGTGAAGGCGCACACGGTCTACGCGATCTCCCAGCAGGGCGCGATCAGCTACACCACCTCAGGCCTCGACCTCGCCATCGACGGCAATGGCTTCTTCGTCGTCGCCGATCGGGAAGGGTCGACCGCGCTGACGCGTGCCGGCTCCTTTGTGGTCGACAGCAAGGGCTACTTGGTCAACACCGCCGGCTACTATCTCCAGGGTTATCCGATCGGGAACGGCGGCACCGTCGCACCGGTCGCCAACGGGCTCGGTGGGCTGGAGAACGTCAACGTCTCGCAGAGCAAGCTTGAGGCCGTCCCGACAGACAGCGCCCTGCTGTGGGCGAACGTGCCGGAAGATGCAGCCATCGTTGCCGCCGCCGACCTGCCGTCCGCCAACGCGGCCACAGCGACCTATTCGGCCAAGACCTCGCTGATCGTCTACGACAATCTCGGCAACGCGGTGACCCTCGACATCTACTATTCGAAGGCGACCGAAACGGCCGCCGACAGCGACTGGGAGGTGACGATCTACAACGCCGACGACGCCGCACCCGGCGGCGGCTTCCCCTATGGCGCGCCGGCGCTCGCGACCCAGACGATCACCTTCGACCGGACGACCGGCAACCTGGCGGCAGCCAGCCCGACGGACATCACCGTCGCCGTGCCGAACGGCAGCACCTTCGATCTCGACATGTCCGGCATGACCTATCTCAATGCCGACTTCACCATCACCGAGGTGGACGCCAACGGCAACGCGCCGAGCGCGGTGGAGAGCGTGGAGTTCGCCGACGACGGGACGCTCTTTGCGGTCTATGCCAACGGCGACCGGCGCGCGCTCTACCGCATCCCGCTCGCCGACGTCCCCAGCCCGGACAAGCTGACGCCGCTGTCCGGCAACATCTACACCGTTTCCAACAACTCGGGCGAGGTCCGCGTCGGCTTCCCCGGCGAGGGCGGTCTCGGCAGCCTCACCGTCGGCGCCCTGGAGAGTTCCAACGTCGACCTCGCGTCCGAACTGACCTCGATGATCGAGTCCCAGCGTGGCTACACCGCCAATTCCAAGGTGTTCAAAGCCGGCTCGGATCTGCTCGAGGAACTCGTCAACCTGGTCCGCTAACGCGCCCGCCACCGCGCACGGGAGATCCCAGCCATGAGCCTTTCGGTTGCCCTGCAGGTCGCCCAGTCCGCGCTTGCGGCCCGACAGACCGAGACCGCGACCGTGTCCCGCAACATCGCCGGGGCGCAGGATCCGGGCTACACGCGCAAGTCCGTCGTGCTGAGCACGGTGGTCTCGGCGAGCGGCCAGACCGGCGGCGTCCGGGTCGACGGGATTGCCCGCACCACGGATTCGGCCCTGTATAACTCGCTCGTCAGGGCGACCTCGGTGGCGACCTCGCAGCAGGCGATCGTCGAGGGCCTGGACAAGCTGAACCAGACCGTCTCGGACACGGAACTCGAGCTGTCGCCGGCGGCCGCCCTCGGCAAGCTGGAGATCTCGATCCAGAACTACGCCTCGGACCCGGGCAACGCGATCCTGGCCCAGACGATGCTGGATGCGGCCAAGGACATGGCCACGACGCTCAACGAATACACAGCCCTGGTCCAGAACGTGCGGGCGGAAGCCGACGCCGACATGGCGTCGTCGGTCAAGACGATCAACAATCTGCTGTCGCAGCTCGAATCGCTGAACACGATCATCGTCAAGGGCACCCAGGGGGGCGCTGACGTCAGCGACGCCCTGGATGCCCGCGACAGGGTGCTGCTTTCCTTGTCGGAGGAAATCGGCATCTCGACGCTGACCCGCTCCGACGGCGGCGTCGTGGTCTACACCGACGGCGGCGTGACGCTGTTCGAGACCACCGCCCGTACTGTCAGCTTCACGCCGACAAACACCTATTCGGCAGCGACGGTCGGCAATGCTGTCTATATCGACGGCGTGCCGGTGACCGGCGCAAACGCCATCATGCCGATCTCCAGCGGCCGCCTGCACGGTCTCAGCGAACTGCGCGACGACATTGCCGTCACCTATCAGAGCCAGCTCGACGAGATCGCCCGCGGCCTCATCGAGGCCTTCGCCGAAAGCGACCAGAGTGGCGGCGGCGGTCCGGACCAGGCAGGCCTGTTCACTTACGCCGGCGCGCCGGCGGTCCCGGCAGCGAGCACGCTGGTTGCCGGCCTTGCCGGCGACATCCGCATCAGCGCCAGCGTCGATCCGGACCAGGGTGGCAATCTCGACCTGCTGCGCGATGGTGGCATCTCGGATCCACTCAATCCGGACTACGACTACAATCCGGGTGACCTGGCCGGCTATTCCGACCGCCTGCAGCAGTTCCTCAACGCCTTCAATCAGCCGAGGGTCTTCGACGGCGGCGTGGAACTGGATCCGACCGACACGTTGAAGGGCTTCGCCAGTTCCTCGGCAAGCTGGCTGCAGCGCGAGCGGCAGACCGCGACCAGCAACCTCGAGGTCCAGGCGGTCATCGTGACGCGCACGGCCGAATCCCTGTCGAACGCGACGGGCGTCAATCTGGACGAGGAAATGACCCGGCTGCTCGACATCGAGCGGGCCTATGCGGCGGCGGCAAAGCTGATCGCCGCCGTCGACAGAATGCTTGAAGACCTCCTGACCGCCGCGAGGTGACTGCCATGAAGACGACCTACATCTCGACATTCACGCTTTCCGACACATCGCGCGGCCTGCTCATGAAGCAGTCGGCCAACCTGGCCAGGCTGCAGGTCGAAATGTCCACCGGCCGCAAGGCGGATATCGGCCTCGATCTCGGCAGCCGGACGGGCGAGGCGATCGCGCTGCGCTCCGAGCACACGCGGCTCAATGCGATCATCGACACCAACGCCCTGGCCGCCTCCCGACTGGACGTGACCCAGGCCGCGCTTGGCGACGTGCTGGGCACGGCGCAGTCGTTCCTGGCCACTCTGGTGGGCGTGCGCGACAGCGACGGCAGCGCCTCCGTGGCCAAGGGCGAGGGACAGGGCGGACTGGACCTGCTGATCTCGCGGCTGAACACGCAGGTCAACGGCAACTATCTGTTCGCCGGGCTCAACACCGACGTCGCGCCGATGGCGAACTATTTCGAAACGCCGGCGGCCTCGAACAAGGCTGCGGTGGATGCCGCCTTCGTGGCGCGCTTCGGCTTCTCCCAGGACGATCCGGCAGTGTCGACCATTTCCGCGGCGGATATGGACGACTTCCTGACCAACTTCTACATGCCGCTGTTCGACGATCCCGCTTGGGGCGCGGACTGGTCGAGTGCCTCCAACGACGCAGTCAGCAGCCGGATCTCGGCGAGCGAGACGCTCGGGATCTCGGTCAGCGCAAACGAGACGGCGTTCCGCACGCTCGCCGCGGTCTTCACGATGCTGGCCGATCTCGGCACCGGCCAGCTCGGAGAAGCCGCCTACGGCGCGGTCGTCGACAAGGCGATCGGCCTGCTCGGGGAGGCGATCGGCGGCGTCACCGACCTGATGAGCAGGATGGGCATCGCCCAGGAACGGGTGTCGAACGCCAGCGACCGCCTCGCGATCCAGGCCGGCATTCTCAACCAGCGCATCAACGTGCTGGAGAACGTCAACCCGGAGGAGACCGCGGTGCGGCTCAACACGGCGATCACCCAGCTCGAGACGACCTATGCCGTGAGCGCGCGGATCCAGCGGCTCAGCATCCTCAACTACCTGTGACGGCCGGCCTGCGCGGACCGTCCGCACGGCCGGCTCCCGGAGCAACGAGAGAGGTTCCATGTACAGCTTTTCCTATGCCCAGACGATCGACGACCTTTGCGTCGACCAGCGCAGCGACGAGCGGCAGGCGATGGACATCGTGATCGCCCAACTGGAACGGGCCCGCGAGAAAGGCCTGAAGTCCCGCGAAGCGGTCGAGGCCATTTTCAACACCCGCCGGCTGTGGAGCTTCTTCATCGAGAGCCTCGCCGACGATGCCAACGAACTGCCGCCGTCGTTGCGGGCGGACCTGATCTCGATCGGCATCTGGGTGATCAAGGAGGTCGAACGGGTCCGGCAGCGGGAGACCGAAACGCTGGACGCGCTGATCGACGTCAACGCGATGGTCCGCGACGGATTGAAAGGCTGATCCCATGCATATCGCCCTGAAGGCCGGTGAACGGCTCTACATCAACGGCGCGGTGTTGCGCGTCGATCGCAAGACGAGTCTGGAACTCATGAACAACGCGGTCTTCCTCCTCGAGAACCATGTCCTGCAGCCGCATGAGACCACGACCCCGCTGCGCCAGATCTACTTCGTGCTGCAGTCCATGCTGATGGATCCGGCTTCGGCCGATCAGGCACGCGACCTCTATCTGATGCTGGTCGGCTCCGCGCAGCGGACCTTCGCCAACCGCGACATCCTGGCCGCACTGGACGACGTCGTCGACCTGGTGGAGGCCGATCGCGCCTACGAGGCGATGAAGCTGATCCGCGGCCTCTATCCGCTCGAGGCGGCGATCATGTCCGGCGGCGAGACCGCCGCCGTTGCCGAAACCGAAGCGGCCTGAGGGAGAGTGCCATGACCGTTTCCAGCGTTTCCCAGGCGACGACGGCGACCACGACGTCCGTCAGCGCCACCGACCAGCTGACGCTCGACTACAACGCCTTCCTGCAACTGATGCTGGCGCAGATGAAGAACCAGGATCCGACCGACCCGGTCGACTCGACCCAACAGCTCGCGCAGCTGGCAACCTTCTCGCAGGTCGAGCAGGCGATGAAGACCAACACCAAGCTGGAGGCCATGCTGACCAACATGTCCTTCGGCCAGGTCGACGACCTGATCGGACGCACCGCGACGGATGCGATCGGCACCACCGGCGTCGTGACCTCGGTCGAGGTCTACAGCGACGGCACACTGCTCGGGCTGGACAACGGCAAGGGCATCCTGCTCGGCCCCGGCGTCAAGATCTCCTGACCATGAACGAAGCCGACGCCCTCGACCTCGTGCGCAGCGCGATCTGGACAATCATCGTCGGCTCGGCCCCCGCGATCGTGCCGGCCATGGTGGTCGGCATCGGCATTGCGCTCATGCAGGCGCTGACGCAGGTCCAGGAGGTCACGCTGACCTTCATTCCCAAGATCGTTGCGATCCTGGTCATGATCGTCATCGCCGGACCCTTCATCGGCGCGCAGATCTACGCGCTGACGGCGCTGGTCTACGGGCGCATCGAGACGGGCTTCTAGGTCTGCGGCGGAACGGCCGCTTTCCGTCCGGGAGGTCGGCGTGGCAAGATGGCGGCAGCCGTTCATGCCGGCCATCGACACCGGCCATCGGGAGACCGCAGCCATGTTCCGCCTCATTGCTCTTGCCGTGCTTGTCCTCGCCGCCGGTCCGGCGGCGGCCAACGATTCGATCGCCGAACTGAAGACCGGTGGTCTCGTCCTCGTGCGGACCGACGCGATCTCCATGGACCGCGAGGATCTCTTCATCTCGCTCGACGAGATCCAGGTCGCCTACCGGTTCCGCAACACGACCGACGCCGACGTCGACACCATCGTCGCCTTCCCGATGCCGGAGATCCAGTACAATCCCTATGGCGACACGGCGTTGCCCGATACGGCAAACGACAATTTCCTCGGCTTCAGCGCGACCGTCGAAGGCGTGCCGGTCGACATCGCTCTCGAGCAGAAGGCCTATGCGGCCGGGCTCGACGTCACCGACCTGCTCAAGCGTCACGGTGTTCCCCTGTTTCCCTTCGGGGACGAGGCTTTCGAGGCGCTGAAGGCGCAGACGCCGGCGACGCTCAGGGACTGGGAGAGCCGCGGACTGGTCTTCAACGACCGCTATGACGTCGGCGACGGCGTCAAGGACCATCCGACGCCGGCCTGGACGCTCCGGTCGACCTACTGGTGGCGGATGACGTTCCCCGCGGGTCGCTCGATCATGGTCGAGCATCGCTACAAGCCGAGCATCGGCGGCACGGCCGGCGTCAGTTTCTTCCAGGATGGCCGCTTCTCGGGCGAGACGCATGCCGACTACCGGGAGCGTTACTGCCTTGACGAGGCGTTTGAACGCGCGATCCTGCGTGAGACGCGTGCGCGCGGAGCCGACTATCCGCCGTTCTACGAAAGCCGGATCGCCTATGTGCTCAAGACCGGCGGCAACTGGGCGGGCGGTACGATCGGCACCTTCCGCCTGACGGTCGACAAGGGCTCGACGAAAAATTTCGTCAGCTTCTGCGCCGACACTGTGCGCAAGGTCGGACCGACGACCTTCGAGGCGACGCAAACCGATTTCTATCCCGAGCGCGACCTGGAGGTGTTGTTCCTCAGGCCAGCCGACTACTGATCCGCCTCGCTCCGCGGTCATCGCGGCGACAGCTCGATCTCCCTGTATCCGGTCCAGGTGCCGCCTTCGTCGCCGCGAACGGAAAAGCCGGTAACGCACAGTCGTCCGGCACCTTCGATCTGCGAGGGATCCTGCATCGGCAGGATCAGCAGTAGCTGGCCCGGCCCGGGCTGCAGCACCCGGCCGTCGGCCGATGTCGCGAGAACGCGGTTGATCTGCTCCCTCCGGTCGTACTCCGGCCCGCTCACCGCGCCGAGCAGGACGACGGCCCGACCGGGCCAGCTCCGCGTCCGGCCGGCACTGCCGGACAGGCCCGGCGTGCCGGGGAGGGTGAGCGGCGCGAGCCAGTGATGGGCCTCCACGACCCCGCAAATCTGTTCCGCGCCAAGCGGCGGCAAGGGGGCAGCGGCAGCCGGCAGCGCCGCGGCGCCCGCCAGGGAGCCTGTTGCGACCAGGCGAGCCAGCCAAAGGATAGGACGCGGCATCTCAGGATCTCCTTGCAAGCCGGGTGGCATCGCGTCCCGGTTCAGGGTGTTGTGCGCAGGTCGGCGACCAGGGCTTCGCTCAACGGATGGCGATCGACGCTGGAGCCGCCCTGGATCGGCTTCGCCGCTTCCGATATGCCGTCGCCGTTGCGGTCCGCGAAGCCCTCTGCCTCCTCGTCGAAGTCGTCGTGGCGGTTTCCGTGCGTGCCGTTGTCCCAGCGGTTCGACGCCGGTTTCAGAACGGCAAGATAGCTTTTAAGGATTTCGGTGCGCATCGCCGGGTTTCGGCGCAGCTGTTCCTTGACCGCTTCAGGATAGGGCAGTGCGTCGATGACGCCGGCCATATCATCTGCCGTCAGGGTCCGGCTGGAGGAATCGAAGGCGTTGACCTTGTTGCCTGTCAGGTCGTTGAGGGCGACCAGGTTATTGGCCGCAGCCTTCGTCAGCGGATTTTCGCCGCCGATGCGAATGCCGAACTCGGTGTTATCCGTAACCTGGTTTCGTTCAATCACGTTCTCGTTCGAACTTATAATGTAGACGCCAATTTGGTTGGTCCGGGTGATGTTGGAGACAACGCTGTTTCGGTCGACCGTGTCGAGGCCGATCCCGGCGCCGAAATTGTCGTGACTGTCGTTGCCGCGGACAATGCTGTCTTCGACCAGACAGAATAAGTAGATCCCAGTCCCGATATTCTCCCGCTTCACTATGGCTTCCGACTTGCCAGCCAGGCCAGCGGTTATCGTATGCTCCACGGCGGCGATGGCTTCCAGGTTGGGCTTGCGTTCGATGCCGGTCAGATGGACGTCGTTGTTCTCGACAATGATCCGACGGCTATGCCACGTGACCGAAATTCCGAAGGTGCCGTTGCCGCGGACATGATTGTCAGCGATCATGACATCTTCTGACCGTTGCGCTTTTTTCGTGTCGGCGGCGAGGTCCGCCACCGCTTTCGGATCGTTCAGCCGGGCGAGAGGCGATTCCTGCATGGAATGCAGGACATCAACGACAATGCCGTTGCTGTTGCGCAGGACTGTATTCCGGCTCAGGCGGTGTTCGCGGCCACCCATCACCTTAATCCCTTCGCGCAGATTGTCTTCGACGAGCGAGTCTTCGACGGTCGATCCACGGCCGCCGAACATCAGGATGCCCCAGTCGTTGCCATAGACATGCAGCTTGCGGAGGCTGACGGCATC
Source organism: Polymorphum gilvum SL003B-26A1 (assembly GCF_000192745.1). Taxonomy (NCBI): domain Bacteria; kingdom Pseudomonadati; phylum Pseudomonadota; class Alphaproteobacteria; order Rhodobacterales; family Paracoccaceae; genus Polymorphum; species Polymorphum gilvum. The sequence continues at coordinate 4,185,340 of NC_015259.1, read as the reverse complement.
GGCTTTGACATGGACACCCGCATCGCCCCAGAACCAGAACAGGTTCGATGTGGTACCTGAATGGGTCAGGGCGATATTTTCGACGGCTACGTTGGGCGAGGTGATGGTCAGCACCGTGCCCTTGCCGCCACCGTCAAGAACCGGGGGCTCATCGCCTGCCGAAATGCCGACCAGGGTAAGCGGCCGGTCAATGACGAAGTTGCCGACAATGGGGCCGCCTTCGACTTCCAGCCGGTCGCCGCCGCGGGCAGCGGACAGCGCGTCCTGCAGGGAGGCGTGATCCCGGCCGCTGGTCAGGTTGCGCACGAGCGCGTCGCCGGCGGCGTGGACCTGAACCGTCGCGCCGGCTGCAACGATGCCGATCAGAATCGCTATGGCTCGGATCGGACCGACGAAGACGCGCATGGCCTCTCCCCCTCTGGTACGCAGGATGCTGTGATTGACACTTCCTAACTTTAAACTATCGCACAGCCGCGGCTGTGCACATTGACGTCCATCAACCCGGACGTCGGAGACGGCGGGCACCATGTTCGCACAAGCTTCGCGGCCCATTCTCCCCGGCGAGCGCCGCCAATCGGGAGACCCCATGTCCGAGACAGTTGTATCCACCATCGGCCCCGACACTCCGGAGAGCCGGCGCGACATCGGCTTCGCCATCGGCATCGTGCTGATCCTGGCTGTCCTGTTCCTGCCGATCCCCCCGTTCCTGATTGACATCGGCCTTGCCCTGTCGATCGCCCTGTCGGTGCTGATCCTGATGGTCGCGCTGTGGATCCAGAAGCCTCTGGATTTCTCTTCCTTCCCGACGATCCTGCTGATCGCGACCATGTTGCGCCTGTCGCTCAACATCGCCACCACGCGCGTGATCCTGGCCAACGGCCACGAGGGGCTGACCGCGGCCGGCCACATCATCAACGGCTTCTCGCAGTTCGTGATGAGCGGCGACTTCGTCATCGGCCTCATCGTGTTCGCGATCCTGATCACGGTGAACTTCCTCGTGATCACCAAGGGCGCGACTCGCATCGCCGAGGTCGGCGCCCGCTTCACCCTGGACGCTATCCCCGGCAAGCAGATGGCCATCGACGCGGACCTGTCCGCCGGCCTGATCAACGACAAGGAGGCGCAGCGCCGCCGCCGCGAACTGGAGGAAGAAAGCACCTTCTTCGGCGCCATGGACGGCGCGTCCAAGTTCGTTCGCGGCGATGCCATCGCCGGCCTGATCATCACCGCGGTCAACATCCTCGGCGGCATCGTCATCGGCGTCACCCGCTACGACATGAGCGTCGCCGAAGCGTCCGACGTCTTTACCAAGCTGTCGGTGGGCGATGGCCTCGTGTCCCAGATCCCGGCGCTGATCGTGTCGCTGGCGGCCGGCCTGCTCGTCTCCAAGGGCGGGACCCGCGGTTCGGCCGACAAGGCCGTGCTCGGACAGCTCGGCGCCTATCCGCGCGCCCTGTTCGTCGCTGCACTACTGATGGTGGTGCTGGCCCTGATGCCCGGCCTGCCGACGGTTCCGTTCGCGCTTCTCGGCGCGCTGATGGCCTTCATCGGCTATACGATCCCCAGACGCCTTGCAGAGCAGAGGCAGGCCGAGAAGGCCAAGGCCGAAGCCGCCGAGGCCAAGGCGAAAACGGACGGCCGCGACTCGGTCAAGGACTCCCTGAAGACCTCGGAGATCGAACTGTGCCTCGGCAAGCAGGTCGCTGCGCAGCTGCTCGCCGCGCATGGCGAACTGGCGCGCAGGGTCGGCAAGATGCGGCGCAAGTTCGCCGAGCAATACGGCTTCGTCGTTCCCGACATCCGCGTCTCCGACAGCTTGACCCTCGATCCCAAGAGCTACCAGATCCGCATTCACGGCACGGTGGTGGCGGCGCAGGACCTGCGGGTCGGCGAACTCCTGGTCATGCCCGCGGAAGAGCAGAAGCTGCCCGTGCTCGGCGACCCCACCCGCGAGCCCGCCTTCGGCCTGCCCGCCTTCTGGGTGCCGATGGCCTATCGCGAGGAGCTCAAGCGCGAAGGCCTGACGCCCGCCGACAACAACACCGTCATCCTGACCCATCTGAGCGAGGTGATCCGCAACAACCTGCCGCAGCTTCTGTCCTACAAGGACATGCGCAACCTGTTCGACCGCCTCGATCCCGAATATCGCAAGCTGATCGACGACATCTGCCCGTCGCACATCTCCTATTCCGGCCTGCAGGCGGTCCTCAAGCTTCTGCTGTCCGAGCGCGTCTCGATCCGCAACCTGCACCTGATCCTCGAGGCGATCGCGGAAATCGTGCCGCACGTGCGGCGGTCCGAGCAGGTGGTCGAGCACGTGCGCATGCGCATCGCCCAGCAGATCTGCGGCGACCTTGCCGAAGGCGGCCCGCTCAACATCCTGCGTCTCGGCAACCGCTGGGATCTCGCCTTCCACCAAAGCCTGAAGCGCGATGCCAAGGGAGACGTGATCGAGTTCGACATCGAGCCGCAGTTGGTGGAGCAATTCGGCTCCGAGATGTCGACGGCGGTGAAGACACACATGAAGGCCGGCAAGCGCTTCGCCATCGTCGCCGCGCCTGACGCCCGACCCTATGTGCGCATGATCGTCGAGCGCATGTTCCCGACCCTGCCGGTGCTGTCGCACCTCGAAATCGCGCGCGGCGTCGATGTCGTCACCCTCGGCAGCGTGTCGTGACCGGGGCCGGCCTGCTGTTGACCCAGTTCGGCCCGCAGGCGGTCCTGGCCACCTTTCTGTTGTTCTGCCGCATTGGGGCCTGCCTGATGGTCATTCCCGGCTTTTCCAGCGACCGGATCGCGGTGCGCATCCGCCTGCTGGTGGCGGTTGCGGCGACGCTGGCCCTTGCGCCCCTGCTGCTGCCGGTGATGTCCGAAGCCCTGCCCGACATGAGTCTCGCGACGACCGTGCGGTTCATCGTCGCCGAACTGTTCGTCGGCCTGCTGATCGGCCTGCTCGGACGCGCGTTCATGGCAGCGCTGGAGACCATCGGCACGCTGGTGGCGATGGCGATCGGCATGTCCAACATTCCGGGAGTCGCCATCGACGGAGCCGACGCCCTGCCGCCGCTGGCGAGCCTCATGACGCTGACGGCGACGGCCCTCATCTTCATTTCAGGTCACCACTGGGAGGTGTTCCGCGGTCTCGCCGCCTCCTACGAGACCCTCCCGCCCGGCGGCGCCATCAGCCTCAGAAGCGGGCTGGAGCAATTCACCGAGCAACTGGCGACCACCTTCGTCCTGGCGTTGCGCATCGGCAGCCCGTTCATCGTCTACAGCGTCGTCGTCAACTTCGCGATCGGACTGACCAACAAGCTGACGCCGCAGATCCCGGTCTATTTCATCGCCATGCCGTTCGTCATCGCGGGTGGCCTGTATTTCCTGTTCGTCGCCGTCGTCGAGGCCATGACGGTCTTCCTCGACGGCTATGTCACCTGGCTGAAATTTGGTTGAGGCAGAAATGTCAAAGAGCAGCACCGAGATCGGGCGCATCCTGAAGCTCCAGCGGCAAATCCACCAGCTGTCTGCCTGGATGCTGGTCAATCTGGATCGCCAGGACGAACAACTGGCGGAGCGTCAGGAGCGGGTCCTCAAGGCGCTGTCGGAAGGCGAACTCGCCCTCCACGACCGCTTCATCCGCAACGCGTCGCAACGGCTGAAGAGCATCGCCGAGGAACAGGCCCAGCTGACGGCGGCGCGCGAGAAGGTCGAGGCGGAGATGGCACGCCAGGGCCGGATGCTGAAGGTCACCGAGCGGCGCCTGCAAACCGTCGCCCGGCTCGAGCGTCAGGCCGTCGAGAACCGGCGGCTGACAGAACTCCTGGAACGCCATCTTGGAAGCGGAGCGCAAGCCTCCGGCAAGCTGGAACCGCTAGCATCCGGTTCCGTGGACGCTTGAAGAGAGGCTCGAACCATGGCGATCGCACCGCCGACCGATCTTGTTCTCGACGTCGCCCGGGCAGCCGACCCGCAAGCGCTGAGAGCCGCGGCTGACAAGTTGCAGCGCCTCGCCTATGCGGCGGGACCGGGATCGGAATCCTTCTCCGAAACGCTCGGGCAGGCGTCGAGCGACGCCGTGCCGGTCCATCTGCGGTCCAGCGCTGCCAGTGCCCGGGTCGCCATGCACAACGAAACGACGCTGGCCGGTCGCGCCGCATCGCCGGTGCAGAAGTTCGAGGCGCTGGTGCTGCAACAGTTTGTCGAATCGATGCTGCCCGACGATGCCGAGTCCGTCTTCGGATCGGGAACGGCTGGCGGCATCTGGAAATCCATGCTCGCCGAACAGATCGGCACGCAGATCGCCGCACGAGGCGGCATCGGCATCGCCGAGATTCTGTCAACGACATTGAAAACCAGGACCTGAGCGACCATGACGCAGCTTCCGGCAAAACCGCTCTCCTTGCCTTCCCCCCCCGAGGCCGTTCTGGCTCCCCTTCATGCCGCGATCGCGCGGGCGCAGGCGGTCGTCGAAGCCGAGACCGAGGCGCTCCGTCGGCGCGCCGGCATCGACCTGAAATCGTTCGAATACCGCAAGAGCCAGGCCTTGCTCGACCTCGACCGCGCCCGTCGAAGCCTTCCGTCCGAAGGGCTGGACCGCAGGACGTCCGAACAGCTCGGCATGTTGCGCATGCGGTTGGACGAGAACATGGCGCTGCTGTCGACGCATATGTCGGCAGTGCGCGAAATCGCCGACGTGATCGCAAAGGCCATGCTGGAGGCGGACTCCGACGGCACCTATTCCCGACCGGGTTCGGGGTGCCTGCCATGATGAAGTTGTTTCTCGCGGGCCTCTGGGTAACAGCGACCGCACTGGCGTCCAGCTACGGCGCCGTACAGTGGACGACGGCCCGTACCGTCGAGAACGAGGCGAAGGCATCTTTCGGCGGCATCGACTATGAGACGATCCGACCGGTCAACGTCCCGATACTCGAGGACGGTGCGTTGCGCGGCTATGTGGTCGCACAGCTCGTCTTCACCGCTGATGCCGATACGCTGAAGGCACTGGCGGTGCCGCCGCATCCGTTCATCGTCGACGAGGCGTTCCGACTGCTTTACGCGGACGAAAGCCTGAACTTCCGCAGGCTGGAGCGCTACGACCTTGATTACCTCAAGACGCGCGTCCGCGATGCCGTCAACGCCCGGATCGGCGAGGCAGTGATCCGTGAGATCCTGGTCGAAGAATTCAACTATTTCGCCAAGGAGGACGTCCTCTCGCACTGACCGTGAATTTCCGGCCTGTCCGGAAGCCTTCCCCACGGCCCGACCCGCCCGGTCGGCCAGAGCCGCCCACGGCTCGACCCACTTACCGCCGCTCTAGAAGCGGCGGTCTTTTTTTACGACGAACTGGCCAGCGCCGAACGCAACGGGCGCGGCTGCGGACAGGCGGTGCCGGAGGGGGTAACGCTGGCGACCGAACGCCACCGGTCACCACCGACATCGGTATCGCCAGCGGCCTGGCACAGCCGGGTGCCCCGACGGCAACGCGCGTCTTTCCGCTGCTGGCCTTGAGTTCGGGTCGCTTGGCTGTTTCGGCCGAGCGGACCTGCCCGGCCGGGCCATTCAGTTCGCCAACGGCTTGAGGCGGGCGTCCATGATCGCGTCGATCAGACGCCGGGTGTTCTCCTCCGGGTCTTCGGAGGGATCGGCGAACTCGATGTGGTAGATGTCGACACCGGCCCCCTTCGCATGGAGCACGAGACCGAAGTAGATCCACACGCCGTTGTTGCGGAACTCTAGGTCGAGGCGCACGGTCGGCGTTGTGTCCCAATCCAGGTCGATATTGGCGCCAAGGCCGTAGCGCAGGGTCTCGTTCTTGAAATAGAGCTCGGTCGACGACTTCACCAGGTCGGAGATGTTGGCGTGCTTCTCGGTGCGCACGAAGGCGATGTAATCGGTCGGATCGACGAGGCGCAGTTCCGACGCGACGTCGTGCACGGCCTGCGCAAGGGTTTCCTCACGGGCCCGTCCGCTGCCGGATAGGCGTGGCGTTTGACTGGCGGAACCCTTGTGCATCAGATGGCCTTCAAACAGTTCGTGCATCACACGACTTTCTCCATCTTGCGCGAATACACGTAACAGATGACCTCCGCAACCATCCGATAGAATTGCGGCGGGATCATCCGGTCGATTTCAGTGCTTGCATAGAGCGAGCGGGCCAGTTCCCGGTTCTCTATGACCGGGATGTCGTTGTCCTCGGCGATCTGGCGGATCTTCAGCGCGATCAGGTCCTGACCCTTGGCGACGACGATCGGCGCAGCGGTTTCGTCACGGTCGTAGCGCAGGGCGACCGCGAAATGGGTCGGATTGGCGATCACGAGGGTCGCCTTGGGAACGGCCGCCATCATCCGGTTGCGCGCCCTGTCGCGTGCGAGCGAGCGCTGGCGGGCTTTCACCAGGGGGTCGCCTTCCGTCTGCTTGTGCTCGTCCTTGATCTCCTGCCGGGTCATACGCAGATTCTGCCGCCAGTGCACCCTGGCCCAGACGAGGTCGAAGGCGACCAGAACGATGGTCGCGATGCAGATGCCCGACAGCAATCGCATGGCCAGGTGGAGAATCGTCTCGGGAAGCGCGCTGGGGTCGCTGAACATGGCGTTCACCAGGCCGGCTTCGTTGGCCCTGAGCAGCAGCAGGGCAATGAGACTGATCGCGCCGAACTTGAGCAGCGCCTTGCCGAATTCGACGGCGCCCTGGATCCCGAACAGGCGCTGCCAGCCCTTGAGCAGGGACAGGCGCGACGGATCGGGCTTGATGCGGTGGCCGACGATGCGCGGCGCGTTCTGGAACCAGGCCGCGGCAAGGCCGGCGACGGCCAGCGTCGCCACGATCGGGGCGAGAAAGCGTCCGGCCTCCAGGGCCAGCGCGTGGGTGAGGAGAAGGGCGTCTGCGCCGTTTCCAAGGGTGAATCCTCCTGCATCGTCGATCAGCCCCGAGAGGCCGGAAACGAGGCGCCGCGCTCCCGTGACGGTGGCGAAGCTGCCGATCAACAGGATCGCCAGGAAGGTTGCCAGGACCGATGCCTCCTTGGAGGTGGGGGTGTTGCCCTTCTCGATCGCGTCCCGGATCTTCTTCTCGGTCGGCTCTTCTGTTTTCGTTTCCTTGTCAGGTTGGTCCGACATGCCTTTTCCCGTCTAGCGGCCTCGGTCCGGTCGCATGTCGCACCGCCTAGCTGAAGTAGGCGTTGTCCTCCTGCTTCGGATTGAGCTCGATTTCGCCGCGACCGGCCATTTCCAGGGCCAGGTCGGTGATCGAGGAGCGGGCCTGCAGCACGTCGCGCTGCCCCGCAGGCTCGCCACCGGACAGTTCGTGTTCGACGATGCGACGGGTCCTTGAGGTGAGCGAGGACAGGATCACCTCCCGGAAGGTTCGCTCGGTGCCCTTCAGCGCCATGACGATCCGGTCGGTCGGGATCTGGTCGAAGATCGCCATCCGCGTGCGTGCGTTCAGGTTGACGATGTCGTCGAAGGTGAACAGCAGGCCCTTCAGCAGTTCCGCCGACTTGGGCCGCGCCTCGGTCAGGCTGCTGAGCGCTTCCTCCATGTGGTCGCGGTCCATCTTGTTGAGAATGTCGGCCATGCGGGCGTAGGAATCCGCCTCCATCGTGCCCGACAGGTTCAGCATGAAGTCCTCGTGCAGGGTCTTCTCGACGTCGCGCATGATCTCCTGCACGATGGCCTTGATCGATAGCATCCGCCGCATGAGTTGGTTGCGCAGCGGTGCCGGCATCTGCCCGAGAACCTTGGCGGCCGCGCCGGGGCGGATCTTCGACAGGATCAGCGCGGCGGTCTGCGGATGCTCCTTGGCCAGATAGTTGGCGAGCACCGTTTCCGACACGGTGGCGATGCGGTCCCAGATCGAGCGGTTCGAGTTGCCCAGCACGTCCGACATGATGTCGGCGACCTGATCGTCCGGCAGCACGCCCTCGAGCAGCTTCTCGACCTCGCCGGCAGTGCCGAACAAGGTCGTGCCGTTGGCGAACTGGGCGATGAACTCCTCGGCCAGTTTGTCGAGTTCTTCGGCCGCTACGGTGCCCAGCTGGGCGGCCGCCACAGTAATGCGCCGGATCTCTTCCTGGTCGAAGTGCTGCAGCAGACGGCGCGAATTCGGTTTTCCGAGCGCCAGCAGCAGGGCCGCGACCCGCTCGGTTCCGGACAGGGCCCGAACGGGCAGCATCGGCGTGAGGTTGGCATTGACGGTCATGTCGGACGGTCCGTTTTCAGGCATCCAGGGTCGTGGACTGGGCACTGATGATCTCGGTCAGGGAGACGCCGAAGCGCGAGTTGTCGTCCTCGACCACCACCACCTCGCCACGTGCCACCACGCGGCCATTGACGACGATGTCGACCGGTTCGCCGACCCGATGGTTGAGCGGGATGACGGCGCCGCGTCCGAGCTTGAGCAGGTTGGCGACCAGCATGGTCGCCGAGCCGAGCACGACCTGGATGTTGACCGGGATGCCGAGGATAGTGTCGAGGTTCCGCTCGTCGCCGATGAGGTCTTCGGTACCCATGCGTGCGGCCTTGCGGCCGCCGCTCTCGATCTTCGCGAAATTGGCCGGACCGGCGGCGTTGATCGTCTGCTTGCCGGCAGGGGTGTGATCGTGGAAGGTTTCGGTCGTGTCGCTCATAGCAGGTCATCCTTGCGGTTCATCGTGACGGACCGGAACGGTCCGGAGGAGAAATCGTCAATCCGATGGATCTTCAGTTCAGGCCCGACGACGGCCGCAGCGGTCAGCGGATGCGCGCCGGTGCCGCCGCGCGGGCGTCGCTGGGCGCCTTCGGAAGTGCTGGCGGCGGCCTGCTTGTCGGCGTCGTTCGGCTGGAAGCGCTCGGCCGACCGGCCGAGCGCCGTTTCCGCGGACAGACTTTTCAGCTCTGCGCGCAGGATCGCCTGCTGACGCTTGGCCTCGCGGGTCAGGGCGTCGATCTCGGCGATCAGGTCGCGGGCATCGTCCATGCGCGAGCCGAGGGCGTTGAGCACCTGCGATCCGCGCACGTTGAGTTCCTGGATCGACACCTCGATGCCGTCGAGCGCCAGCGCGGTCTGGTCGAAGATCCGCTGGTAGTCGGCGTGATAGGCTCCGAGGCGCCGCAGTTCCCGATACATCGAGACGGTCTTCAGGCTTGTGATGGCAAGCGCGATAAGCAACGCGGCGTCAACGAGATAGGAGATCATCGACGATGTCCTTTTCCAGATGGATCAGGTCCTCGACCTGAAGTGTGTAAGAGCCGTCCAACTGACCGAGCAGACAGTTGAAGATCGGTTGTTGGTTGCATTCCAGTTTCACCGGGCTGCGTGGCGTCGCCTGCAGTTCGATGATCTGTCCGACCTGCAGGTTGGCGATTTCGCCCAGGGTCAGTTCCCGCTCCTCGAGCACGGCCTGGAGGCGCACCTCGGTGCGCTGGATCTCGGTCTGGAAATGCTGCGTCCACTGCTTGTCGCGGCCGGACATTTCTCCCGACAGCACCTGCGACAGGCGCTGGCGCAGCGGGTTGAGCGTCGAATGCGGCATGACGACGAAGATCTCGCCGCCACGGCCGATCGCCTGCAGCAGGAGCCGCGCGACGACAGCCGGATTGTTGCGGCGGCCGACCACGGCGAAGTCCATCCGGCTCTCGACCCGCTCGATCTTGAGTGTGGTCTCCGCGATCGGGCTGAACGACTCCTGCAGGGCCTTTGCCGCCACCTCGAACACCGAGCGCGCGATGCGTGTCTCGATGTTGGAGAACGAGCGTTCCTCGTCGATCGGCGGTTCGGTTCCATCGGCACCGAACAGGACGTCGATCATGGTGAAGATGAAGTCCCGGTCGAAGCCGACCAGCATACGGGTGTCCCATTCGGGCGAATAGAGCACCGCGACCAGCGCGTTGGCTTCGTACTCGTCGAGGACGTCGCCGATCCGCTCGTTCTCGATGCAGCTCACCGAAATATAGGACGGCGAGGTCGACTTCTGGCGCATGGCGTCGGCGAACACGCGGGCCATCCGGTCGAAAAGGACCGGCAGCATCGGCAGGCGGTCGACGGAGATCCCGGCGGCGTCAAGGAGCCGGTCGGTGATCTGGGCCCGCTCGGCGCCCATGGACGTGGCTGTCTCGATCATGGATCAGGCCGCTCCCTTCTGCGGGATGTCCTGGACGGTTTCGCCTAGACCGCCGCCGGAGTTCATGGTCTCGTTCTCGACCTCGTCGATGGTCGGACGGTCGTAGGCCGAGATGGTCTTGCGACCGTGCTCCAGGGCGATCTGCGGGGGCGCGCCGTTCATGAACGCCAGCAGCGACTGCTTGACGATGATGTACGGACGTAGGCGATGCTCGCGCACGCCCTTCACCTTGTGCGCGACCGGCGCCACGAGGGCATAGGACAGGAAGATGCCGACGAAGGTACCGACCAGAGCGGCGCCGATCAGCGAACCGAGGATCTGCGGCGACTGGTCGATCGCTCCCATCGCCTTGATCACGCCGAGCACCGCGGCGACGATGCCGATCGCCGGCAGGGCCTCGGCCAGCGCGCTCAGCGCGTAATAGGGCTTCAGCTGATCGCGATGGATGGTCTGCAGTTCCTCGTCCATCAGCGCTTCGATCTCGTGTGCCCGCGCGTTGCCGACCAGGATCAGCCGGAAATAGTCGCAGACGAAGGTCAACAGGCCGCTGTTGCGGTAGACCGTCGGAAAGCTGCGAAAGATCTCGGACTCCTGCGGGTTCTCGATGTGCGGCTCGACCTCGTTGCGGCCCTTGGCGCGCAACTCGCGCATCAGGGCGTAGAGCAGCGCCAGAACGTCGAGGTAGTCGCGCTTCTTCGGCACCGCGTTGAACACCGCCTCGCGCGTCGAGCGCAGGGTGTCGACGATCGCTTTCATGGGGTTGGCAACGAAGAATGTGCCCAGGGCGACGCCGATGATGATCACCAGTTCCCAGGGTTGCCAGAGGACGGCGACCTTGCCGCCCAGGGCGGCGAAGCCGCCGATCAGCGAGACCGCCGCGATGATCAGGCCCAGTATGATTGTCACCTGCCAGCTCCTGCATGGTGCGTGTGGAAAGTCGATGCTGGCAGGCTAGGTGGCGAGGCTTGCCCGAAGCTGGCCCGAAACTGGCTGGCGGAAGGTCAGCCCTGCGCAAGCATGGGGCTTGAGGATCGGGCGAGTTCGGGCTGGAGCGGCCGCCTGGCAACCGTTGAGGATGCATTCGATGATCAGCACCCTGCTGCAGTATCAGATGGTCTCGACCAACATGACGCGTTCGCTGGACACGGTGGCGTCGGAGCCGACCGTCAGGCGCGAGAGCGAGTATTATCTGGCCAACATCGGCAAGGCCAAGAGCATCGACGACTTCCTCGGCGACGACCGGCTGTTCAAATATGCGATGAAGGCGTTCGGTCTCCAGGACATGGACTACGCCAAGGCGTTCATGCGCAAGGTCCTGGAAGAGGGTACGGACGACCGCAATTCCTTCGCCAACAAGCTGGCGGACGATCGCTACCGACAGTTCGCCGAGACGTTCAATTTCACCCGCTACGGCGATGCGGCGACGGCCTTCACGCGCGCCCAGCAGGGGGTGGTCGATGCCTACGTACGCCAATCCCTGGAGATCCAGAACGGCGAGAGCAACGAGGGCGTGCGGCTGGCGCTCTATTTTTCCCGTAAGGCCGAGACGATCGACAGCGCCTACGACATTCTCGCCGACCGGGCGCTGGCCCAGGTCGTCTACGCCGCCCTCGGCCTGCCGGACGAATTTGCCATGGCCGACGTCGACAAGCAGGCGGCCTTCATCGAGAAGCGCCTCGACCTCGAGGACTTCAAGGACCCGCAGGCCGTGGAGGCCTTCCTGAAGCGCTTCACCACGATGTGGGATCTGGCCAAGGGACCGCCCCAGGCATCCGTTCCCAATCTCATCTTGTCGGGCTCGTCGGCGACGGTCGGCGTCGGCCAGGACATTCTCACCAGCCTCCAGGGCCTCAAACTCGGCGGACTCTGATCCATGCAATCTGCACTCTACGTGGCCCTTTCGGCCCAGGTCTCGCTGTCGAACCGTCTCGAGACGGTCGCCCGCAACGTTGCCAACATGAACACGGCCGGCTACCGCGCCGACGAGATCAAGTTCGCCGAGGTGCTGTCTAAGGCCGGCGCCGACCCGGTCAGCTTCGCGACCGCCGGCGAGCGGTACATTTCCCGCCAGCACGGCGGCCTGACGCGGACCGACAATCCGCTCGACGTTGCCGTCGAGGGCGACGGCTGGCTTGCCGTCCGCACCGGCGCCGGCGTCGTCTACACCCGCGACGGGCGGATGAAGATGGACAACGACGGCGTGCTGCGGACGCTCAACGGCTACGACGTGCTCGACGCCGGCGGACTGCCGATCCTGCTCGATCGGGAGGGCGGCATGCCGGTCATCGGCCGCGACGGCACGGTGACCCAGGGCGAGGATGTCGCGGGCGCGCTCGGCCTGTTCCGCATCGACGAGCGCGCCAAGCTGACCCGGTTCGACAATTCCGGCGTGATCCCCGACATTCCGGCCGAGCCGATCCAGGAGTTCACCTCGTCGGGCATGGTCCAGGGCTACGTCGAAGGCGCGAACATCAACCCGATCCGGGAACTGACCAAGCTGATCATGATCACCCGAGCCTTCGAGGGGGCGACGAGCATGATCGAGGCCAGCGACCGGTCCCAGGAACAGGCGATCCGTGACCTTGGAGAGGCATCGTGACTGCGGTTGCAGAAGTCGGCAACCAGGCGTCCGCAGCTCCCCGGCCGGTGCCGCTGCCCCGCCCGAAGCCGGCCGGGACGCCGGCCGCTGACGGGACAGCAGCAGCCTCGTTCGGCTTCGCCGACCTGGTCGACCTGGTCAATCCGCTCCAGCACATTCCGATCGTCAGCGACATCTACCGCGCCGTGACCGGCGACCGGATCGCCGACGGCCCGCGCTATGCCGGCAATGCCCTCTACGGCATGGCCCTCGGCGGCCCGATCGGCATGGCCGCCATGCTCGCCTACACCGCCGTGGGACAGGCGGTCGAATCGGGAGCCCTGCCCGTCGCGCCACAGGCGGGCGAGGCGCCGGCGCCTGCAACAGGTCCCCTGTCGCAGGCGCCGGTCGCCGCCCCCGGCCCGGTTGAGCGCAGCAGTCTTGCGACAGAAGACGGCGCCGGTGCGATGCCGGTGTCCGACCGGCCGCTCGGCGTCACGGTCGGGGCCGCCACCGATCTCGCACGCCGTGCGCCCATCGACCTGCTCGCCTGGCTGGACGGTCCTGCCCGCGTGTCGGCGCCGGCCGGCGATGCGGCGCCAGCCGGCGTTTCCGCCCGCGCCTCGGACACCGATCCGCTCGAAAACGTCGTCTCCCATCCGGCAAACCGCCTGCCGCTCGAGGTCCTGGAAACCCTGCGCCAGCGTCATCAGGAACGCGGAGCCCATGAACCGGCTTGATCGTCTGGCGCTGGCGGTGGCCGGCGCACGCAAGGAAGTCGACCCCGTCCGCATCGGCGGTCGCGTCACCCAGGTCACGCCGGGTTCAGTCCGCATCTGCGGCCTGTCGCGATCCGTCTGTCTCGGCGATCTCGTGGTTTTGTCGGGCAAGGGCGGCGAGCGGCGCAGCGAGATCATCCGGCTCGACGAACAGGATGTGCTGGTCAAGCCGTTCGACAGCCATGTCGACATCGCAATCGGCGCCCGCGCGTTTCGCAAGGGCAGCCTGACCATCCATCCGCACGAAAGCTGGAAGGGGCGCGTCATCGATGCCCTTGGCCATCCCGCCGACGATCGCGGCGTGCTGCGGCCTGGGCCGGCGGCGATGCTGCCCGACTGCGATCCGCCGGCCACGCTCGAACGCGCTCGGATCCGCAAGCCGGTCCGGACCGGCGTCCGCGTCATCGATCTGTTCACGCCCCTGTGCGTGGGGCAGCGCATCGGCATCTTCGCCGGCTCGGGTGTCGGCAAGTCAACCCTGCTCGCCATGCTGGCCGGTTCGGGCGATTTCGACACGGTCGTCGTCGGCCTGGTCGGCGAACGCGGACGCGAGGTGCGCGAGTTTGTCGAGGATGTCCTCGGTGAGGCCCGCGAGCGGTCGGTCGTGGTGGTCGCCACGGGCAACGAGAGCGCCATGATGCGCCGCCTTGCGCCGAAGACGGCGATGGGCGTCGCAGAATATTTCCGCGACCTCGGGCAATCGGTGCTGCTCATCATCGATTCGGCCACCCGCTTCGCCCATGCGGCGCGCGACGTCGCCATGGCGGCGGGCGAGCCGCCTGTCGCCCGCGGCTATACCCCCAGCGTGTTTTCCGATCTGACGCGGCTGCTGGAGCGGGCCGGACCGGGGGGAGAAGGCAAGGGGGCCATTACCGGCATCTTCTCGGTGCTGGTCGACGGCGACGACCACAACGATCCGGTCGCCGATACCCTGCGCGGCGTGCTCGACGGCCACATCGTGCTCGACCGATCGATCGCCGACGCCGGCCGCTACCCGGCCGTGGATGTGCTGAAGTCCGTGTCGCGCCTGTCGCAGCACGCGTGGAGCGCGGAGGAACGCGAACTGATCCTCCGGCTCAAGGCGATGATCTCGCGCTTCGAGGACACGCGCGACCTGCGACTCATGGGCGGCTACCAGCCCGGCAGCGATCCTGCCCTGGACAAGGCCTGCACCCTTGTGCCGAGGATCTACGAGGCCCTACGGCAGGACGCGAGATCGGCACAGGTGGGCGATCCGTTTGCCGATCTGGCGCGGGCGCTGTCGGCGTGATGTCGGAGGGATGCCGGAGTCATGTCGGCCCGATGTGAGACTGACATGGGCCAGCACCGGAGGGTGCCCGGCGGCGTCAAGATCCCGTTTACCAGATGTGCACTTAACCTTCTTTCCGTGCTATCGTTGGAAAGGAGGAAGATCCCATGGGACAATCATCAACAGCAAGGCAGGCCTCGCCTCGTGATGCCGCCAGCAAGGTGGCGCAGCAGCGTTTGAGCGTGCTTGAGCTGGCGAGGGAACTCGGCAACGTCGCCGAGGCCTGCCGTCAGCGAGGCATGGACCGGACCAGCTTCTACGAGTGGAAGCGCCGGTTTCAGACGCAAGGGTTCGACGGGCTGAAGGACCTGCCGCCGATCCACAAGAGCCATCCGCAGACGACGGCGCCCGAGGTGGTGGACAGGATCAAGGAGCTTGCGCTGGCGCATCCCGCCTATGGCTGTAATCGGCACGAGGCGATGCTGGCGCTGGAAGGTGTCCGGGTGTCGTCGATCACCATCCAGAAGATCCTCAACGAAAGCGGCCTCGGCACCAAGGTCGAGCGCTGGCTGGCGCTGGAGGCACAGAACGCCGAGACGGCCATCGAGATCACGCCCGAACAGGCCGCCTTCCTGGAGAAGCTGAACCCCTGCTTCCGGGAAAGGCACGTGGAATCAAGCGCGCCGGGCGAGCTCCTGTCGGCCGACACGTTCTTCGTGGGCAGTCTCAAGGGCGTCGGCAAGGTCTATCTGCACGCCGTGGTCGATACCTTCGGCAGCTACGCCTTCGGCTTCCTGCACGTCTCCAAGCAGCCCGAGGCGGCGGTCGCAGTACTGCACAACGACGTGCTGCCCTTCTACCGCCATCTCGATTTGCCGGTGAAAGCCGTGCTGACCGACAATGGCCGCGAGTTCTGCGGGACGGACCGGCATCCTTACGAGCTCTATCTCGACCTCAATGGCATCGAGCACCGCCGCACGAAGGTGAAGACGCCAAAGACCAACGGCTTCGTCGAGCGCTTCAACGGCACGGTGCTGGACGAGTTCTTCCGGGTGAAGATGCGCGAGACTTTCTACGAGACCGTCGAAGCCCTGCAGGCCGATCTCGACGCCTGGCTCGTCCACTACAACACAGAGCGCCCGCATCTGGGCTACCGCAACCAAGGCAGACGGCCTGTCGAAACCGTCATGTCATTCGTTAGCCAAGAAGGTTAAGTGGACATACCAGACTTGCCGGAATTGGGGATACGGCGCCGACGGCTTGTTTCCGATCGTTGCGCCTTGCGACCGCGTAAGGCATGCTTCGTTTATTTTACAGATCCATTTTGTTATGAATTCCTTTAACTGCATCGACAGGATTTTCGCGAATTTATAGGATTATGAGACATACTATAATTTGATTTAGTGTTTGCTCTCCCGACTAAGCAGCCAAAAACCAGGATTACAATTGGCGCCGGAAGTGACCCAAGGTCATGTTTGACGGGCGCGAATTGTGGAAATACGTATGGTGCAGAAGCATTTGGGGGCTGAGCACTATGTTTGTAATCGTGGACGACCGGGAGATCGTGACCTCCGGCTACACGTCAGGATTTGAGCGCGAAGGCTTTGCCTGCATGGCGCTTCTGCCATCCGAACTGGCCGAATGGATCAATGCGGCCTCCGAAGACGACCTGGCCTCGGTCGAGGCGGTTCTGCTTGGCGATTGCGAGGAGCGGCCGGGGTTCCCGCCGATCATACGCACGCGCTGCGGCCAGACGCCGATCATCGCCCTTGAGGAAAAGCCGTGCCTCGAGCAGACGCTCGACCTGTTCGCCTGTGGCGTCGACGACGTTCTGCGCAAGCCGGTCCATGTCCGCGAGATCCTGGCCCGTGTTGGCGCCATCCGGCGCCGGACCATGGCCGAGGCCGACAATCTCGACGTCGGCCGCATTCGCGTCTTCTTCGACGGCCGCGACCCCATCGTTGGCGGCGAAGTGTTCGAACTGCCCCGCCGCGAGCGCCGGATCCTGGAATATATGGCGAGGAACCATGGCCGCAGGGTCACCAAGACACAGATCTACAACGCGGTCTATGGCCTGATGAACGAGGAAGTCGACGAGTGCGTCGTCGAGAGCCATGTCTCCAAGCTGCGCAAGAAGCTGAAGATGCGGCTCGGCTACGATCCGATCGAATCCAAGCGCTACATCGGCTACATGCTCAAGGCTCAGGCGCAGGAGGTTCCTGGCAAGGTTCACGAGATGCGCCGCGCGCTCGAACGGGTTTGATCCGGAACGTCGTCGCGATGCGATAGCCTTGGCGTCCTGGCGGTGGCACTATGGCCGCGCAGCTGAGTGCTGCGTTCCTGCCGATCCGGTGCGCGCCGAGCATGTCCTTCACCATCCGCCAGCTTCAATATTTCGTCGCCGCCGCCGAGAAAGGATCGGTGTCGGGGGCGGCGCAGTCGTTTTCGATCTCCCAGTCTTCCGTCACCGAGGCGATCAAGGACCTGGAGTCCGATCTCGGCGTGGCGCTGTTCGAGCGCCATTCGCGCGGCCTGACCATCACCCACAAGGGTCATCAGTTCCTCCGTCACGCCACAGAAATTCTCGCCAGCGTTTCGGACGCGCGCCGCGCCTTTTCCGACGTGCCGAGCGCGGTCGGCGGGCGTCTCAACCTCGGCGTGACCTCGCTGGTCGCAGGTTACGTTCTTTCCGACATCCTGGCGCGGTTCCGGCGCGCCTATCCGGCCGTCGAGGTGACCGCCAGCGAGGACAACGGCGATTATCTGGAGCATCTGCTGATCGGCGGCGAGCTGGATGTGGCCGTCATGGTCGTCTCCAACCTGCGCGACCGCATGGCGTTGCAGGCCGAGATTCTCGAGGTTTCCCCCTACCGGCTGTGGTTGCCGCTCGGCCACCGGCTGGAAAAGGCCGACAGCATCGCGCTGGCCGACATTGCCGGCGAGCCGCTGATCATGCTGACCCTGGACGAGATCGAGGAGGCGACCGGGAAGCTTCTCGGCGCGCTGGGATCCAGACCGCCTGTGGCGTTCCGCACTCGCTCAGTCGAGGCGGTGCGCAGCCTTGTGGCGACAGGCGCGGGGGTCGCCATCCTGCCGGATCTGGTCTATCGGCCCTGGTCGCTCGAAGGCGACCGGATCGAATCCCGCGACGTGTCCGGCACGTTGCCAGTGGTCCAGGTCGGCATCGTCTGGCGCCGGGGATCGGCTCCCAAGGAAACCACCGTCAATTTCATCAATGTGGCGAAGGCGCAGAGGATGCTGCGCAACCGTTGAAGTATCGGTTATTCCGATATCTGTTTTCTGATTAATGAAATTGCGAACGCTACCCGGTTGCGCGCAAGCTGCCGGTCGGAAGTTCCATCAGCAGTATTCACGCACTCCATCAGAGGGGAGGTTGCAAAAATGAGAACACTCTTCACCTGCTGCTCCGTCCTGGCCCTGACGCTGACCCAGACCGCTTCGGCCGTCTCGGCCGAGATGCTCAAGGAGCTGGGGACGCCCGAAGGTCAGGTCAACATCGTCGCCTGGCCGGGCTACATCGAGCGGGGCGAGACCGACAAGAACTTCGACTGGGTCACCACGTTCGAGGCAGCGAGCGGTTGCAAGGTTCAGGTCAAGACCGCCAACACATCGGACGAAATGGTGGCCCTCATGAACGAGGGCGGCTTCGATCTGGTCACCGCCTCCGGGGATGCCTCGCTGCGCCTGATCGCGGGCAAGCGCGTCCAGCCGGTCAACGTCGATCTGGTGCCGAGCTGGAAGGATGTCGACGATCGTCTGAAGAGCGCCCCCTGGCACACGGTCGACGGCGTCCACTACGGCGTACCCTACATGTGGGGGCCGAACGTCCTCATGTACAACACCAACGCCTTCAAGGAAGCGCCCAAGAGCTGGAAGGTGGTGTTCGAGGAGATGACCCTCGACGACGGCAAGTCGAACAAGGGCCGCGTTCAGGCGTATGACGGTCCGATCCACATCGCGGATGCCGCCAACTACCTGATGGCGCACAAGCCGGAACTCGGCATCAAGAGCCCCTACGAGCTCAACGAGGACCAGTACAAGGCCGCACTCGACCTCTTGCGTCAGCAGCGCGAACTGGTGTCGCGCTACTGGCACGACGCCTTCATCCAGATCGACGACTTCAAGAACGAAGGCGTGGTCGCCTCCGGGTCCTGGCCGTTCCAGGTCAACCTGCTGCAGGCCGAGAAGTTGCCGATCGCCTCGACGATTCCCGAGGAGGGCGCGACCGGCTGGGCCGACACCACCATGATGCATGCGGAGGCGGCCAACCCGACCTGCGCCTATCTGTGGATGGAGCACACGCTGTCGTCCAACCTGCAGAGCGACCTGTCGGTCTGGTTCGGCGCCAACCCGAGCGTTCCGGCCGCCTGCACGGATGGGCGCGGCATGCAGACGGCCGAGGGCTGCACCAGAAACGGCATGGACGACTTCGAGAAGATCAAGTTCTGGACCACGCCGGTGTCGAAGTGCGAGAGCCAGGGCACCTGCGTACCCTATTACCGCTGGGTGTCCGACTACATCGGCGTCATCGGCGGCCGCTGAGGTCCGTCTCCGATCGGCACACTGACACTGCGCCCGCTGCCGCGGCGGCGGGCGCGGGAAGAGCCAGGCATGCGATCTGCAGTAAGTTTCTCAAAAGTTTCAAGGCACTACGGCTCCGTCAAGGCCGTCGACGGGATCGATCTGGACATCGAGGAGGGCGAATTCTTTGCCATGCTCGGCCCGTCCGGCTCGGGCAAGACGACCAGCCTGCGGCTGATCGCCGGTTTCGAGCAGCCGACGTCGGGCCATATCGAAATCTTCGGTGAGACCGCCGAGGGCGTGCCGCCGTACCGGCGCAACGTCAATACGGTGTTCCAGGACTATGCCCTTTTCCCGCACATGAACGTGCGCGACAACGTCGCCTACGGGCTGATGATCCGGGGGATTGCGAAGCGTGAGCGTCACGCGGCCGCCGAGCAAGCCCTTGAACTGGTTCGCCTTCCCGGCTACGGCGAGCGTCGCCCGAGCGCGTTGTCCGGAGGACAGAGGCAGCGCGTGGCGCTGGCTCGGGCACTGGTCAACAAGCCCAGGGTGCTGCTTCTCGACGAACCGCTCGGCGCGCTCGACCTGAAGCTGCGCGAGCAGATGCAGGAAGAGCTCAAAGCCCTTCAAAAGACACTGAAAATCACCTTCGTCTTCGTCACCCACGACCAGGGCGAGGCGCTGTCGATGGCCGACCGCATCGCCGTCTTCAACCATGGCCGGATCATGCAGGTGGGCACGCCGCAGGAGATCTATCAACGCCCGAAGACCCGCTTCGTCGCTGATTTCGTTGGCTCTTCCAACGTCCTGTCCCCCACCTTCCTTGAGAGCCTCGGCCTGCCGCCGGCCTGGGCTAGCCTGCGTCCGGAAAAGGTCCGGATAGGCGCCGGAGAAGCGCTTGAAACCCGCCTGATCTCCGCCGGATTCCTGGGAGCCTCGACGCGTCTGGTGCTGCAGGCGGGCGATCAGCGCCTGACCGCCATCGTGCCGGCCGGCCAGCCGCTGCCCGAGGAGGGTGGCATCGTCCGCATCGGCTGGAACCCGGACGACCTGCATCCGATGGAGGCGGAGGAATGACCGCCGCCGACGCTGCCGCCATCCTGCCGCGCCGCGCCGGCCTCGCCGCTGCAGCTTCCGACGCGTTCTGGCGCCGGCCGACGCTGCTGCTGCTGACGCTGCTGCTGCCGCCAGTGCTGTGGCTCGGCATCATCTATCTCGGCTCGCTGTTCGCGCTGCTGGCGCAGAGCTTCTTCTCGATCGACGAATTCTCGGGCCTGATCCAGTACGAATTCACCCTGAAGACCTATGGCGAGCTGCTGCATCCGGCCAATCTCGACATCATCGTGCGCACCGTGCTGATGGCGGCGGTCGTGACGCTCGCCGCCGCGGTGGTCGCCTTCCCGATCGCCTATTACGCCGCCCGCTACGCCACCGGGCGCTGGAAGGCGCTGTTCTATCTCGGCGTCATGCTGCCGCTGTGGTCGAGCTATCTGGTCAAGGTCTACGCCTGGAAGCTGATCCTGGCCAAGGAGGGCATCCTCAACTGGATCTTCGCCAAGCTGCACCTGACGTGGCTGCTGGAGGCCTGGCTGGCGCTGCCGCTGATCGGCGGCAACTCGCTGTCGGTCAGCTACACCGGCACCTTCCTGGTGTTCCTCTACGTCTGGCTGCCGTTCATGATCCTGCCCATCCAGGCGTCGCTGGAACGGGTTCCCGGGAGCCTGATCGAAGCCTCGGCCGACCTCGGCGGGGCTCCGCGCCAGACCTTTCGCCACGTGATCCTGCCGCTCGCCCTGCCGGGCGTGGTCGCCGGCTCGATCTTCACCTTCTCGCTGACGCTCGGCGACTACATCATCCCACAGATCGTCGGCTCGTCGCGCCTGTTCATCGGCCAGGCCGTCTACGCCCACCAGGGCATCGCCGGCAACATCCCGCTCGCCGCCGCCTTCACCGTCGTCCCGATCATCATCATGGGCTTCTACCTGTGGGGCGCCAAGCGCATGGGGGCCTTCAATGCCCTTTGAGGTTGAAGCCATCCGCATCCGACCCCCTCACCATCGTCATCCCGGACAGCCGCAGGCTGATCCGGGACCGGCGAGCCCGAACGTCGTTTGCGGCTCCCCGATCCCGGCTCTCCGCTGCACTACGACCGGGATGACGACGGAGAAGAAAGCGACGGCGGCGGCGCCCGCCGTGCGGAGGGCGCTACTATGAGCGCTAGCCATGACAAGTCCAGCCGCGCGCCGCTGGCGCTGAAGATCGCCGCCGCGGCGGGGCTCCTGTTCCTGCACCTGCCGATCCTGCTGATCTTCGTCTATGCCTTCACCACGGAGGAAAAGAGCTATCAGTGGCCGCCACCGGACTTCACCGCGAAATGGCTGGCGGTGACCTGGAACCGGCCGGACGTGTGGGAGGCACTCGGCCTGTCGGTGCGCGTCGCGACGACCTCGACCGCGATCGCCCTGGTGCTCGGGTCCCTGTGCGCGGCGGCGGTGGCGCGTACGAAGTTCTTCGGCCGCGAGACCATCTCGCTGCTGGTGATCCTGCCGATCGCCCTGCCGGGCATCATCACCGGCATTGCGCTGCGCTCGGCCTTCAGCCTGGCCGAGATCCCGTTCTCGTTCTGGACCATCGTGCTGGGCCACGCCACGTTCTGCGTCGTGGTCGTCTACAACAATGCCGTCGCCCGCTTCCGGCGCACGTCGGGGTCGCTGATCGAGGCCTCGATGGACCTCGGCGCCAACGGCTTCCAGACCCTGCGGCACGTGATCCTGCCCAACATCGGCACGGCGCTGCTCGCCGGCGGCATGCTTGCCTTCGCCCTGTCCTTCGACGAGGTGATCGTCACCACCTTCACCGCGGGCCAGCAGGCGACCCTGCCGATCTGGATGCTGGAGGAACTGGTCCGCCCGCGCCAGAGGCCGGTTACCAACGTGGTCGCCATGGTCGTCGTGATCGTCACGTTCCTGCCCATCCTGGCCGCCTACTACCTGACCCGCGACGGCGACCGGATCGCCGGACACGGCAAATGACCCTGAGAGGGAGGTTCCCCATGGAAACGCACATGCTCATCGGCTCCGCCTTCGAGGCCGGCACGGAAACCGAGGAGACGATCCTCAATCCGAAGACCGGCGCGGCCGTGCTCAATCTGGCCGAGGCCTCCGCCGCGCAGATCGACCGTGCTGTGGATGCCGCCGACAGGGCCTTCGCGACCTGGTCGCAGACGACGCCGGCCGAGCGCTCCGGCTACCTGCTGAAGATCGCCGAACGCATCGAGGCGGAGGCCGACGGCTTCGCGGCGCTGGAGGCGCTCAACTGCGGCAAGCCGATCAACGCGGTGAAGAACGACGAACTGCCGGCGATCATCGACTGCTACCGCTTCTTCGCGGGCGCCGTGCGCTGCATTCCCGGCAGCGCCGCCGGCGAGTACATGAAGGGCTTCACCTCGATGATCCGGCGCGATCCGATCGGCATCGTCGCCTCGATCGCGCCGTGGAACTATCCGCTCATGATGATGGCCTGGAAGCTCGCCCCGGCGATCGCCGGCGGCAACACGGTCGTGTTCAAGCCGTCCGAGCAGACGCCGCTGACCGCGCTCAAGATGGCGCGGATCCTGGCCGACGTGCTGCCCGAGGGCGTCGTCAACGTCGTGCTCGGCCGCGGCGAGAGCGTCGGCAACGCGCTGATCAACCACCCGAAGGTCAACATGGTGTCGATCACCGGCGACGTGGCGACCGGCAAGAAGGTGCTGCAGGCGGCGGCAAAGAGCGTCAAGCGCACGCATCTGGAACTCGGCGGCAAGGCGCCGGTGATCGTGTTCGACGACGCCGACATCGATGCGGTGGTGAACGGCCTGCGCGCCTTCGGCTACTACAACGCCGGCCAGGACTGCACCGCCGCCTGCCGCATCTACGCCGGGCCGAAGATCTACGAAAAGCTGGTCGCGGATCTCTCCTCGGCGGTCTCGACCATCGCGTTTGCGCGCGAGGACGATAGCGAGAACGAGATCGGCCCGCTGATCTCGCAGCGCCAGCGCGACCGGGTGGCGAGCTTCGTCGAGCGCGCGCTGCAGCAAAACCACATGGAGGCGACCGCCGGCGGCAAGGCCCACGACGGCAACGGCTTCTTCTTCCAGCCGACGGTGATCGCCGGCGCGCTGCAGAGCGACGAGATCGTCCGCCGCGAGGTGTTCGGTCCGGTCGTGTCGGTGACGCGCTTCTCGGACGTCGACGAGGCGGTCGCCTGGGCCAACGATTCCGACTACGGCCTCGCCTCGTCGGTGTGGACGAAGGACGTCTCGCGCGCCATGGCGACCGCCGCACGCCTGCGCTACGGCTGCACGTGGATCAACACCCACTTCATGCTGGTCAACGAGATGCCGCACGGCGGCCTGAAGCAGTCCGGCTACGGCAAGGACATGTCGCTCTACGCGCTGGAGGACTATACCGCCGTGCGCCACGTCATGGTCGCCCACGGCTAGCAGCGCTTTCCGGTCAAGTGGAACCGCATGACCGGAAAGACATCGCTCCAGCTTCTCCACTGGAGCATATTCTTATCGACCGAATCGATTCGATCCGGTCGGAATATGCTCTAGCAGTGCGGAGGCGGAGGACGCTTGCCCCCGCTCCGTCATCGTCTCGGAGCGCCCGCGCCGACGGGCGCCCCGAAGGATGGCCGTGGCCACAGCCGCCGGTCGCGCATGGCTCGAGACGGCCCGCGCCCGCGCCATGACGGCGGCGGCAGGAGGCGTCAGCGGGCGGATTCGGCCAGGTCGTTCCAGACCATCTGGCCGACGATCAGCCCGTCCCTGAGTTCGAAGCGGTCGATGAAGCGGATGCCGGAGAAGGCCGTTCCGTCCGGCCATTCGCCGGCAAGGGTTCCGTAGCAGTAGACCGTGCTGCCGCTGTCGCCGGCGAGCGTTTCGAACCGGTCGTAGCTCTTGCGCACGAAGCGGTAGCGCGGTTTCGCCCAGGCGATCAGTTCCTCCAGCGACGAGAACGTGGCGCCGCCCGGAAAGGTCATGCGGAATTCCGGCGCCAGGAAGCCGGAGGCGCGGGCCAGATCGCGCGCTTCCATCGCCTCCAGGAAACCGCGCACCAGCACCGCCGGATCGGGCAGGGCCGGACCCGGCACGCGCGTGCGGCCGCCGCGCATGTAGTTGGCGGGCTTCACTTCCTCGATGGCGACAGTGATCGCGTCGATGGGCGCGGCGATGGTCGAGCGCACCGCCTGGGTCAGGGCGCGGGCGAGGCGCTGGCGCACCTCGTCCTCATAGCCCTCGATGACGGTGACGCGAACGATCGGCATGGCGACTCCTCCAAATGGTCTATGTCTATATCATTTCAGATTGACATAATGATATAATTACATACCATTCAAAAAAGACAACGGGCACAACGCCCCGGAGGATGGCCGTGAACGCAGATACGGGTCAGGAGCGGGAAGCCGACGCGCAGGCGGCGCGCTCCCACGGCCGTCTCAATCCGTCCGGCCGCGTGCCGCTGTACCATCAGATCTTCCTGATCCTGCGCAACCGCATCTACGGCGGCGAACTGTCTGCCGGCGACCTGGTGCCGAGCGAACTGGACCTGACCACCGAATTCGGCGTCTCACGCATCACCGCCAAGCGCGCGCTCAACGAACTGGCCGACGCGGGCCTGGTGATCCGCGAGCGCGGCCGCGGCACGCGCGTGGTCAAGCGCCCGCCGGCGCCTGCGGTGACCTCGTCGATCGAGGGCTGGCTGGAGAACATCTCGCTGATGGGCCTGTCGACCGAGGCGCAGGTGCTCGATTTCGGCTACGTGCCGGCCAGCGAGGACATCGCCCATGCGCTGGAGATCGATGCGGGCACCGACGTGCAGCGCGCAGTCCGCGTGCGCCGCCTCGACGGCGAGCCGATGTCCTTCCTCGTCACCTACGTGCCGGCCGACATCGGCCGGCAGTTCGACCGCGACGACCTCAACGTCAAGCCGCTGCTGCACCTGCTGGAGATGGCCGGCGTCGACGTCGCCTCGGCGCGCCAGACCATATCGGCGACGCTGGCCGACGCGGAGGTCGCCGGCGCGCTGTCGATTCACGCCGGCGCGCCGCTGATCGAGGTGCGCCGCGTGGTACGCGACCGCAGCGGCCGGCCGGTCGAATACATCCGGGTCCTGTACCGGCCCGACCTCTACCACTTCGAGATGTCCATGCGGCGGGTGCGCGAACAAGACGGCCCCCGCTGGGCGACGACAAGCCCTCCGCCGGTCCCGGCCGGCGGAGGATAACAATCAGATGGGAAACCGGGAAACCACCGACCTGTATCGGGTCCTAATCGGGAGGTCTTGATGACCGAAAAGACGAAAGTGCGCGGCCTCGGCCGCCGTGAATTCCTTGCAACCGGCGCCGCGGCGCTCGGCGTCGGCCTGACCGGGTTTCCGGCCGTGCTCAGGGCGCAGCCGGCGGCCGTCAAGCTCGGCCTGATCCATCCGGTGACCGGCTTCGTCGCCTTCTCCGGCACCCAGTGCCGCGAGGGCGCGCTGATGGCCATCGCCGACATCAACGCAGCCGGCGGCATCAAGTCGCTTGGCGGCGCCAAGCTGGAGGCCGTGCTCGGCGACAGCCAGGGCAAACCCGACCTCGGCGCGGCCGAGGTGACCAAGATGGTCGAGGCCGGCGTCGACGGCATCGTCGCCGGCTACTCGTCGGCGATCTCGCTGGCGACCTCCCAGGAGGCGGCCAAATCCAACACGCCGCACATCGTCGACGTCGGCGTCTCCGACCAGATCGTCCAGCGCGGCCTGGCCAACACGTTCCGCTTCGCGCCGGGCTACGGCTCGATCGCCAAGTTCGCGGTCGACAACCTGGGCGGCCTCAACCAGCTGACCGACTCGCCGGCCAAGACGGCGATGATCATCCACGAGGAGTCGCTGTTCGGCACCGGCACCGCGGAGCTGCTGGCCAAGGAACTGCCGGGCAAGGGCATCGAGGTGATCGACGTCATCAAGCACGCCAACCCGACCCGCGACTTCACCAACATCGTGCTGCAGATCAAGTCCAAGAAGCCGGACCTGATCATCCCGGCCAACTACTACAACGAATACGTCCTGTTCGCCCGCACGCTGCGCCAGCAGCGCGTCGAGGCCAAGGGCATCTATTCGGTGCTCGGCGGCGCGGCGTCGAACTACCAGTTCGTCAAGGAATTCCCGGAAGCGGCCGAATTCATCATGGACTGCAACCACTGGTTCAACCCGAAGTCCGAGGTGGCGCTGGCGCGCAAGGCGGCAGCCGAGGCCAAGGGCCTGTTCTACACCTACGAGGTGTTCCTGACCTACAACGCGGTGCTCGCCTATGCCGACGCCGTCGAGCGGGCCGGCAGCACGGACAAGGCGGCGGTCAACGAGGCTCTGGCGAACTCCACCCTCGACATGTCGTTCATGCCCTACGGCCCGACGCAGATGATCAACGGCCAGAACATGGGCGCCAAGGCGGTCAACACGCAGGTGCTCAAGGGCGAGATCGAGGTGATCTTCCCGCAGGAATTCGCCTCGGCCATGCCCGTTTTCCCGATGAACGGATAAGAACAAGGCCCCATCGTCATCGGCCCGCGCCGGGCGGAGCGTTCCGCCCGGCGCCTCCCTTCCAGACCAGAAAGCCGGACCGCTATGCCCGACCTGGCGATCATCCTTCCCTCCCTGCTCAACGGGCTGACGACGGGCGCCCTCTACGCGCTCGTCGCGCTCGGCCTGACGCTCATCTACGGCGTTCTGCACATCATCAACTTCGCCCACGGGGCGCTGCTGATGATCGGCCTCTACGCCGTCTATTTCCTCAACGCCCGGTTCGGCATCGACCCCTACGTGGCGCTGCTGATCGTGCCGCCGGCGCTGTTCGCGCTCGGCTACGCGCTGCAGCGCGGGATCATCACCCGCGCCGGCCACGGCCGCGACGAGAACATCCTGCTGGTCACCCTCGGCCTGTCGATCGTGATCGAGAACCTGGCGCTGTTCGCGTTCCGCTCCGATACGCGCACGGTCGACACGCCCTATTCCTTCGAGATCGTCGAGGTGCTCGGCGCCTTCCTGCCGCTGCCCAAGGTGGTCGCCTTCTTCGGCGCGCTGGTCACCGCGGCACTGCTGTGGGGACTGATGGCCAAGACCGACCTCGGCCGCGCCATCCGCGCGCTCGCCAAGGAGCGCAAGGGCGCCAAGCTGGTCGGCATCAACACCGAGCACGTCTATGCCATGAGCTTCGGTCTCGGTGTCGGCTGCCTCGGCGTCGCCGCCTGCCTGCTGCTGCCGAGCTACTACGTCACCCCGCAGGTCGGCCACGGCTTCGTGCTGATCGCCTTCACCATCGTCGTGCTCGGCGGCATGGGCTCCTTCGTCGGCGCTCTGGTCGGCGGGCTGATCATCGGTGTGGTCGAGGCGCTCGGCGGGTTGTTCCTCGGCGAGAGCCTGGGGCAGATCGGCATCTTCCTGATCTTCATCCTGGTCCTCATCTTCCGGCCGACCGGCCTGCTCGGACACAAGGTGTAGCCTCATGCGACAGCTCGCCGTCCTCGCCCTCGTCTTCGCCGCGCTCGCCGCCGCACCGCTCCTGATCGCGTCCGAGGCGACCCTCAACATCGTCATCATGACGCTCTATGCCGCCCTGCTCGGCCAGGCCTGGAACATCCTCGGCGGCTACGGCGGACAGTTCTCCTTCGGCCACGCCGCCTTCTTCGGCACCGGCGCCTACACGGTCGCCGTGCTGCAGGTGCAGTTCGGGCTCAACCCGTGGCTCGGACTGGCCGCCGGCGGCGCCGTCGCCGTCGCGGTCGCCGCCTTCATCGGCTTCGCCACCTTCCGCTACGGCCTGCGCGGGTCTTATTTCGCTCTCGTCACCCTCGCCTTCGCCGAGGTGCTCAGGATCCTCGCCAACTCGGTGCCGTTCACCGGCGCAGGCGTCGGCATCCTGATCCCGCTGAACCAGAGCGCAACCAACCTGCAGTTCGCCTCCAAGACCGGCTACTTCTGGCTGATCTGGGCGATGGCGCTGGCCGCCTTCCTGGTCGCCTGGTGGATCGGCCATTCGCGCTTCGGCGCGCGGCTGATGGCTGTGCGCGACAACGAGGACGCGGCGCGCGCCCTCGGCGTCGACCCGTTCGCGGTCAAGATGCGGGCGATCATGCTGTCGGGCCTGTTCTCCGGTCTCGCCGGCGTGTTCTACGCCCAGTATTTCCTCTATCTCGACCCGGCGCTCGCCTACGGCCCGGCGATCTCGGTGGAAAGCCTGCTGGTGCCGATCATCGGCGGCATGGGCACGCTGTTCGGGCCGCTGCTCGGCGCTGCCGCGCTGCATCTACTGTCGGAGGTCACTCGCGAGCTGATCGGCGACCTGCCGGGCATCAGCCTGGTGCTCTACGGCACGATCCTGATCCTGATGGTGCTGTTCGTGCCGCGCGGCCTTGCCGGGCTGATCGCCCCGCTCGCCCGCCGCTTCTCCGCCAGGCGCAAGGAGACCGGCCATGCCTGAGGCCATGCTCGAAGTCCGCGGCGTGTCGAAGAGCTTCGGCGGCCTGAAGGCGTCCAACAACGTCACCATGAGCGTGCCGCAGGGCAAGATCACCTCGCTGATCGGCCCGAACGGCGCCGGCAAGACGACGCTGTTCGCGCTGATCACCGGCTTCTACCAGCCCGACGAAGGCTCGATCGCCTTCCTCGGCAAGGACATCACCGCGCGCCCGCCGCAGGAGATCGCCGCGCTCGGCATGATCCGCACGTTCCAGATCGTGCAGCCTTTCGCGGGCCAGAGCGTGCGCGAGAACATCGCCGTCGGCGCCCACCTGCACATCCGCTCGCGCCGCGACGCGCTGGCCAAGGCCGAGGCCGTCGCCCACAAGGTCGGCCTCGGCGACCGGCTCGACCAGGACGCCGCCTCGCTGACGGTCGCCGGGCGCAAGCGGCTGGAGGTGGCGCGCGCGCTCGCGACCGATCCCAAGCTGATCCTGTTCGACGAGGTGCTGGCCGGCCTGAACCCGTCCGAGATCCGTGACGTCATCCCGGTGATCCGCGCCATCCGCGACGAGGGCATCACCATCCTGCTGATCGAGCACGTGATGCAGGCGGTGATGAGCCTGTCCGAACACACCTGGGTGCTCAACCAGGGCCAACTGATCGCCGAGGGCGCGCCCCGGGACGTGGTCCGCGATCCTCAGGTCATCGAGGCCTATCTCGGCAAGGGCATGGCCGAGCGCATGGCCCGCGAGGAGGCCCGTCATGCTTGAGGTCAAGAACCTGCGCGGCGGCTATGGCGCCGTCGAGGTGCTGCGCGGCGTCAGCTTCGACATCCGCGCCGGCGAGATCGTCGCCCTGCTCGGCTCCAACGGCGTCGGCAAGACCACGATCAGCTCGGTCATCTCCGGCCTGATCCGGCCCTGGTCGGGCGAGATCCTGTTCAAGGGCCAGCCGATCCACGGCCTGACGCCCGAAGCGGTGGTCGACCGCGGCCTGATCCACGTGCCGGAAGGCCGCCACATCTTCCCCAACCTGACGGTGCGCGAGAACCTGGAACTCGGCTCCTACCGCCGCGGCAAGGCCAACCGGGCGCAGAACCTCGACAAGGTCACCGCCACCTTCCCGCGCCTGAAGGAACGCTTCCGCCAGAAGGCGGGAACCCTGTCGGGCGGCGAGCAGCAGATGCTCGCCATCGGCCGGGGCCTGATGGCCGAGCCGGAACTGCTGATCCTCGACGAGCCGTCCATCGGCCTGTCGCCGCTCCTGGTCGAGGAGATGTTCGACCTGATCGGGACGCTGAACCGGGAGGGCTTGCCAATCCTGCTGGTCGAACAGAACGTGCTGCAGTCGATGGAGATCGCCGCGCGTGCCTTCGTGGTCGAAAACGGCGAGATCCGCCTGTCCGGCAGCACGGCGGAGCTGATGGACGATCCCGAACTGCGACGCTCCTACCTGGGACTGGCATGATGGCTGCGACGATCCCGACCACCCTGGCGACCTCGACCACCCTGGCGCAGAAGATCCTGGCGCGCGCCGCCGGACGCGACCACGTGACGCCGGGCGAGATCGTCACCGCGACGGTCGACCTCGCCATGATCCACGACAGCGGCGGTCCGCGCCGCGTCGAGCCGATCCTGAGGGAGCTCGGCGTCGGCCTGTGGGACGCGGACAAGGTCGTGCTTATCTCCGACCACTTCGTCCCCGGCGATACGGACGAGGGCGCGCGCATCCTCGATCTGACCCGGCAATGGGCGAAGGAGCGCAAGGTCGCCTTCCACGACGGCGAGGGCATCTGCCACGTCGTGCTGCCCGAGCGCGGCCACCTGAACCCGGGCATGCTGGTGGTCGGCGGCGACAGCCATTCGCCGACCGGCGGCGCCTTCGGCGCCTACATGTTCGGCGTCGGCGCCACCGAGATGGCCGGCGTGCTCGCCACCGGCGAGATCTGGCTGAAGGTGCCCGAGACGATCCTGATCGAGTGGCGTGGGCGGCTCGCCGACGGCGTCACGGCCAAGGACATCATGCTGGCCCTGTGCGGCCGGCTCGGCATGGACGGCGGCCGCTACCAGGCGGTCGAATATACCGGCGAGGCGATCGCCGCCCTGTCCATGCAGGAGCGCATGACGCTGTCCAACATGGCGGCCGAACTCGGCGGCCAGGCCGGCCTGATCGCCCCGGACGCGACCACCGCGGCGTACCTGGAGGCGGCCGGCGTGGTCCTGTCGCCGGACGACTGGACCTGGCTGAAGACCGATCCGGGCGCGCCGCTGATGGCCCATCACGCCTTCGACGCCGGCGCCCTGGAGCCGCAGGTCGCCGCGCCGCATTCGCCGGCCAACAGCGGCCCGGTGACGGACGCGGCCGACACGGCCATCGACGTCGCCTATGTCGGCGCCTGCACCGGCGCCAAGTACGAGGACCTGAAGAACGCCGCGCGCATCCTCCAGGGCCGCAAGGTGGCATCCGGCGTGGATCTGATGGTCGCGCCGGCCTCGCTGCGCGACCAGGAGCGGGCGGCGCGCGACGGCATCCTCACGGTCCTGGAGGAGGCCGGCGCCAGGTTCCTGCCGAATGCCTGCGGCATCTGCGCAGGCTACGGCCAGCACCGGCTCGGCGAGGACGTCACCTGCATCTCCTCCACCGCACGCAACTTCAAGGGCCGCATGGGTGCCGCCTCGTCGAAGGTCTGGCTCGGCTCGCCGCTGACGGTCGCCGCCTCCGCCGTCGCCGGCCGCATCGCCGACCCGCGCGCGTTCCTCGACAGCGACGGGAGACGGGCATGAGCGGACGGATCTTCCTGTTCGGCAACGACATCGACACCGACCAGCTGGCGCCGGGCCTCTACATGAAGGGCGGCATCGCGGAGCTGGCCGCCCACTGCCTGGAGGGCGTGCGGCCTGACTTCGCATCGTCGGTGCGCCCCGGCGACATCGTCGTCGCCGGCACCAACTTCGGCATGGGTTCCTCGCGCGAGCAGGCGGCCGAAGCGCTGAAGCATCTCGGCGTCGCCGGCGTCGTCGCCCTGTCCTTCGCCGGCATCTTCTATCGCAATGCCATCAACCTCGGCCTGCCGGTGCTGGTCGCACACAGCATCGACGGCATCGGCGACGGCGATGTGGCGTCTCTGGACATCGACGCAGGGCTTCTGAATTTGCCGGCTAAAGAGCGCACGATCCGTCTGGAACGCCTGCCGGACAACCTTAAGGCCATGCTCGCCGATGGCGGCCTGGTTCCCCATCTCAAGAAACGATTCGCGGCTGAACGCGACAAGGAGCACGGCCGATGCGCCTGAAACAACGACTGGGCGAGGACAGGATCCTGCTCGCCCCCGGCGTCTACGATTCCCTGACCGGGCTGATCGCCGAACAGGCCGGTGCCGAGGCGGTCTATCTGTCCGGCGCCTCGATCGCCTACACCCGCTTCGGCCGGCCGGACATCGGCCTCGTCGCCATGAGCGAGGTCGCCGACACGGTGGCCGCCCTGCGCGACCGGATCGCGCTGCCGATCGTGGTCGATGCCGACAACGGCTTCGGCAATGCGCTCAACGTGCAGCGCACGGTGCGCGTGTTCGAACGCATGGGCGCCAACGCCCTGCAACTGGAAGACCAGACAATGCCCAAACGCTGCGGGCATCTCGACGGCAAGTCACTGGTCTCGACGGCCGAGATGGCCGGCAAGATCAAGGCCGCCTGCGATGCACGCGAAAGCGCGGACACGCTCATCATCGGCCGCACCGACGCCATCGCGGTCGAGGGCTTCGATGCCGCGCTCGACCGGGCGGAGGCCTATCTGGAGGCGGGCGCCGACATGCTGTTCATCGAAGCGCCGCAGTCGCTCGACCAGATCAGGGAGATCGTCCGCCGCTTCGCCGGGCGGGTGCCGCTGATGGCCAACATGGTCGAGGGCGGCAAGACTCCGATCGTCGATGCCGACGGGCTGGAAAGCTACGGCTTCAGCTTCGTCATCTTCCCGGGCGGAATCGTGCGGGCGATCGCCGCGACCGCCCGCGACTACTACGCCAACCTGCTCAAGAACGGCTCCAACGAGGCGTTCCGCGACCGCATGTTCGACTTCGCCGGCCTCAACGACGTCATCGGCACGCCCGAGATGCTCGCCAGGGGCCGCGCCTACGACGAGGGAGCCGCTTGATGGCCATCGATCCCGTAACCCTGGCCATCCTCAAGGGACGCCTGGAGCAGATCGCCGACGAGATGGACGCGACCCTGTTCCGCTCCGCCTTCAACCCGATCATCGCCGAAGCGCACGACGCCTCGCACGGCATCTACGACGCGGTCACCGGCGAAACGCTGGTGCAGGGCAAGTCAGGCCTGCCGATCTTCGTCGGCGTCATGGCCTTCGCGGTAAAAGCGGTGATCGACAAGGCCGCGGCACAGGGCGGCGTCCATGAGGGCGATGTGTGGATCTTCAACGATCCCTATGCCGGCGGTACGCATCTGTCCGACTTCCGGCTGGTCAAGCCGGTGTTCCGCGGCGGCAAGGTGTTCTGCTACCTCGCCTCGGTCGGCCACTGGCACGACGTCGGCGGCAACGTGCCGGGCAACTACAACCCGGCCGCCACCGAATGTTTCCAGGAAGGCATGCTGATCCCGCCGGTCAAGCTCTACGACCGCGGCGCGTTCCGTCAGGACGTGGTCGACATCCTGTCGGCCAACTCGCGCCTGCCGCTGTCTCTCTACGGCGACCTGAACGGCCAGATCAACGCGCTCGACCTGGGCGAGAGGCGCATGGCCGCGCTGCTCGACGAATACGGCGACGCGACGCTGGCCGAATGCCTGAGCGAGCTGCGCAGCCGCGCGGCGCAGATGATGCGCGCCCAGATCGCCAGCCTGCCGTCGGGCACCGTGTCGGCCGAGGACTTCCTCGACAACGACGGCAACAGCGACGAGCCGCTGAAGATCGCGCTGGACCTGACCATCGACGGCGACCGCATGGTGATGGACTTCAGCCGCTCCTCGCCGGCCTGCATGGGCCCGGTCAACATCTCGCGCGCGACGACCATCGCCGCCTGCTACGTGGCGCTGAAGCACATCTTCGGCGACGTGCCGGCCAATGCCGGCGTGCTGGAGCCGGTCGCGTTCCGCATCGACGAGGGCTCGCTGCTGTCGGTCAAGGCGCCCAAGCCGGTCGGCGGCTACACCGAGACGATCATGCGCCTGATCGACGTCGTGTTCCAGGCGATTGCCCAGATCGCGCCGGAGGAGGCGATGGCCTGCGCCTACGGCACGATCAACGCTCTGTCGCTCGCCGGCCACCGCGCCAACGGCCAGCGCTGGGTGATGTTCTCCTTCTTCGGCGGCGGTCACGGCGCCCACGGCGCCGGCGACGGCCTCAACCATGGCAACGCGCCGATCTCGACGGCAACCATTCCGCCGCTGGAGATCCTGGAGGCGGCCTATCCGGTACGTTTCACCCAGTGGGCGCTGCGGCCGGATTCGGGCGGACCGGGCGCGTTCCGCGGCGGCCTCGGCGCGGTCTACGAGATCGAGCTGCTGGAGCAGAACGCCGACGTGTTCCTGTTCGGCGAGCGCGGCAAGTTCGCTCCGGCGGGCGTCGTCGGCGGCAGGCCGGCAGCCCGCAACGTGTTCCGCTACGAGCAGGCCGACGGCGAGCACGAGCCGCCGATGGTGTCGAAGATCGTCGGGGTGAAGATCGCCCGCGGCCAGAAGCTCAGGCTGGAGACGCCCGGCGGCGGCGGCTACGGCGATCCCTTCGCCCGCGATCCGGACCGGGTCGCGCAGGACGTGCGGCTGGGCTTCGTCAGCCGGCACAGCGCGGAACGCGACTACGGCGTCGTCCTCGACGCCGACGGCAAGGTGGACACGCGCGCGACCACGGGTCTGCGCCGCAAGGAGGCAGCCGAATGACCAGGCCTGCATATGTGATCGGCGTCGACGTAGGCGGCACCTTCACCGACATCTTCGTCCTCGACGAGGCAAGCGGCACCGTCGTGACGACCAAGATTCCCTCGACCCGCGGCGACCAGTCGAAAGGCTTCGTCGAGGGCATCGCTCGCAAGGTCGCCGACTTCGCCGACATCCGCACGGTCGTGCACGGCACCACGGTCGGCACCAACGCGCTGCTGGAGCGCAAGGGCGCGCGCACCGGCATCATCACCACCGAAGGCTTCCGCGACGTGCTCGAGATGCGCCGCCGCGACCGGCCGACGACCTGGGGCCTGAAGGGCAGCTTCACGCCGGTGGTCGAGCGGCCCGACCGGGTCGAGGTCGGCGAGCGGGTGCTCGCCGACGGCTCGGTGCTCAGGGTCGTCGAGGCGGACGAGGTGAAGGCGCAGGCAAGGGCGCTGGCCGAGGCCGGCTGCGAGGCGGTGTGCGTGTTCTTCATCAACGGCTACGCCAACAACGACAACGAGAGGATCGCCGTCGAGGCGGTGCGCTCGGTGTGGCCGAACGCCTATGTCACGGCGGCGACCGAGATCCTGCCCGAGATCCGCGAGTTCGAGCGGCTGTCGACGGCGACGCTCAACGCCTATCTCCAGCCGGTCGTGTCGTCCTATCTCGACCGGCTGGAGACGGGCCTGGCCGACAAGGGCTTTGCCGGCGACATCCTGATCGTGCAGTCGAACGGCGGCGTCATGTCGGTGGAGACGGCCAAGCGCTACCCGGTGCGCACGGCGCTGTCGGGACCGGCGGCCGGCGTCATCGCGGCGACCGCCATCGCCGGTGCGGCGGGCTTCCCCAACATCATCACCTGCGACATGGGCGGCACCTCTTTCGACGTCTCGCTGGTCGCCGGCGGCGAGGCGGCGCTGGCCGCGCAGACCGCCATCGACTTCGGCATGGTCGTGCGTACGCCGATGATCGAGATCACCACCATCGGCGCCGGCGGCGGCTCGATCGCGGCGGTCGACCGATCTGGGCTGCTGCAGGTCGGTCCCGAGTCGGCGGGCTCCGATCCCGGCCCGGTCTGCTACGGCCTCGGCAACACGCGCCCGACGGTGACCGACGCCAACCTGGTGCTCGGCCGCATCAATCCGGACCGGCCGATCGGCGGCAAGCTCGCCCGCCTCGACGTCGAGGCGGCGCGGCAGGCGATCAAGACCCATATCGCCGAGCCGCTCGGACTCGGCGTCGAAGAGGCGGCGGAAGCGATCCTCAAGCTCGCCAACGCCAAGATGGCCGGCGCCATCCGCCTGGTGTCGATCGAGAAGGGCCACGACCCGGCGAAGTTCGCGGCCATGCCGTTCGGCGGCGGCGGCGCGCTGCATACCGGCGCGCTGATCAAGGAGGTCGGCCTTGGCTCGGCGCTGGTGCCGCGCTTTCCGGGCGTTACCTCGGCGCTCGGCTGCGTCGTCGCCGACATGCGCCACGACCGAGTGCAGACCGTCAACCGGCTGCTCGACCAGATCGACGCGGCGACGCTCGGAGCAGACATCGCCGCGGCCGCGGACGAGACGCAGGCGCTGCTGGAAACCGCCGGTGTCGCCTTCGCCGGCATCGACCGGCTGGTCGAGCTCGACATGCTCTATCTGGGCCAGACCCACACGGTCACCGTGCCGATCGAGGTCCCGGCCTCGGGACTGACCCGCGAAGCGATCCGTGCCGCCTTCGAGGCGGCCTATCGCGCCGCCTACGGCCGCCTGCTCGACAATATCCCGATGCGGGTCATGAACTACCGCATCGCGGTCATCGGCCGGCGGCCCTCGCTCGACATGCGGCTGTTTGCCCCCGTCGACGGCAAGCCGGCGGAGGCCTGCCGCCTCGGCACGCGCACGGTCCATGCCGACGGCCGGACGCACGAGGCCGGCGTCTACGAGCGGCTGGACCTGGAGGTTGGTGCGGTGATCGCCGGGCCGGCGCTGCTCGAGCAGCCCGACACGACGATCTTCGTCGATCCGGGCCTGACGGCACGCGTCGACGCCTTCGGCAACCTCGTCATCACCCCGGTGGCGTGAGCCATGGATTTCAAGGCAATCAACCCCGCCCGCACCGGGCTCGTCATCGTCGACCTGCAGAACGACTTCCTGCATCCCGACGGCGCCTATGCCCGCGGCGGCCAGACCAGCGCCGCCATCGCGGCGCTGCCGGCCCGGGTGCTGCCGGTCGCCAATGCGCTGCGCGCGGCCGGCGGCTGGATCGTCTCGACCCAGTTCACGCTGGTGCCGGGCAAGGGCGGCGAGCCCTTCATCTCGCCGCACCTGAAGGAACTGCGTCCGTTCCTGGGCAAGGGCGACTTCTGTCCCGGCGCCTGGGGACACCGGCTGGTCGACGAGTTGCAGCCGGCGGATCTCAGCGTCGAAAAGGTCGCCTATTCGGCCTTCTACATGACCCGGCTCGAATGGGTGCTGAGAAAGGCCGGCATCGACACGCTGATGGTCTGCGGGATCGTCACCAACGGCGGCGTCGCCTCGACGGTACGCGATGCCCATGTGCGCGATTTCAGGACCATCGTGCTGTCCGACGGCTGCGCGGCGTTCTCGCAGGAGACCCACGACCGGGCGATCGGCGACCTCGGCACCGTCTCCAGGGTGATGACCTGCGCCGAGGCCGAAGCGCTGGTGGCGGGGCGCTAGCATGAGCACCGACCCATCGGTCACGTTCGACGCCCCTCCTCGGCTCGACGCCGAGGCCGACGTCGTGGTCGTCGGTGCCGGCGCCTGCGGGCTGGTCGCCGCGCTCAGGGCGCGGGCGCAGGGCGCGGAGGTGATCGTGCTGGAGCGCGACGCCTCGCCGACCGGCTCGACCTCCATGTCGTCGGGCTTCGTGCCAGCTCCGGCGACGCACTTCCAGCGCGCCA
This sequence comes from Polymorphum gilvum SL003B-26A1, assembly GCF_000192745.1. NCBI lineage: Bacteria > Pseudomonadati > Pseudomonadota > Alphaproteobacteria > Rhodobacterales > Paracoccaceae > Polymorphum > Polymorphum gilvum. The sequence goes on along the minus strand of NC_015259.1, from coordinate 4,147,845 downwards.
TCGGCGTCGACGACGACACGGCCGCACGGTTTACGGCCGACATCATGGCCAAGTCGAAAGGCCTGTCCGACGCGGCGCTGGCCGGCCTTGCCGCGCGCAGCATCGGCCCGGCGCTGGAATGGCTCGCCGATACGCAGGGCATTGACTGGATCGTGCTCGACGATTTCCTCTATCCGGGCCATTCGCGCCACCGCATGCACGCGGTGCCGGAAAAGACCGGCGCGGCGCTGCTCGCCCGCCTCATCGCCGCGGCGGAGCGGGCCGACGTTCCAATCGTCACCGACGCCCGCGCCTGCGGCCTCTTTATCGACGACGGCCGCCGGGTGACGGCGGTCGAGGTTACCCGGCCCGGCGGCGCGCGCGAGATCATCGGCTGCAGGGCGCTGGTGCTCGCCTGCAACGGTTTCGGCGGCAGCCGGGACCTCGTGCGCCGCCACATCCCGGAGATCGCCGACGGGCTCTACTACGGCCACGAGGGCAACACCGGCGACGCCCTTTTATGGGGGGAGGCGATCGGCGCCGGGCTCAAGCACCTTACCGGCTACCAGGGCCACGGCTCGCTGGCCCATCCGCACGGCATCCTCATCTCCTGGGCGCTGATGATGGAAGGCGGCATCCAGGTCAACGCCCAAGGCCAGCGGTTCTCCAACGAACACGGCGGCTATTCGGAACAGGCGGTGCATGTGCTCAAGCAGCCCGGCGGCATTGCCTGGAACGTCTACGACGAGCGCATCCACCGCTTCGCCCTCGGCTTTCCGGACTATCAGGAGGCGGTCGGGGCCGGCGCGGTGAAGAGCGCCGACGACGTCGCCGGCCTGGCGCGGGCGACCGGCCTGCCCGAGGCGGCGCTGGCGCTGACGCTGGACGAGATCTCCGGCCTCCAGCGTGGCGCGGGCACGGACGCGTTCGGGCGCGACTTCACCGGCAAACCCGGCCTCGTGCCGCCGTATCACGCGGTCAAGGTCACCGGCGCCCTGTTCCATACCCAGGGCGGACTGACGATCGGCGCCGACGCCCGCGTGCTCGACCGCGATGGCGCGCCGTTCCCGAACCTCTTTGCCGGCGGCGGCGCAGCCTGCGGCGTGTCGGGTCCGGAGGTCTCCGGCTACCTGTCCGGCAACGGACTGCTGACGGCCATCGCCTTCGGCTGGCTGGCTGGCGGCGCCGCCGCACGCGGCTGAGGCTTTCGCCCAAGAATTAGGCTTGGTGACGGGTGCCGTTTCGTGAAACGCTGGTGGTCCCCGAGACCCCCCGGACGCTCCGCACCCATGACGATCCTCGCCAGCATCCATCACCTGACGCACTATCGCTACGACCGGCCCGTCACGCTCGGGCCTCAGGTGATCCGGCTGCGCCCGGCGCCGCACAGCCGCACGCGCGTCCTGTCCCATTCGCTGAAGGTGACGCCGTCCGGCCATTTCGTGAACCACCAACAGGACCCTTACGGAAACTGGCTGGCCCGCTTCGTCTTTCCCGAACCGGTGACCGAACTGAAGATCGAGGTCGACCTCGTCGCCGACATGCAGGTCTACAACCCGTTCGACTTCTTCGTGGAGGCCGAGGCGGAGCACTGGCCGTTCGACTACACCGCGGATCTCGTCGAAGACCTGTCGATCTATCGCCGCACCGAGCCGGCCGGACCGCGCTTCCAGGCGTTCCTCGACAGCCTCCCGCGCGAGCGCCGGCGCACCGTCGACCTCGTGGTCGATGTCAATGCCCGCGTGGCGCGCGCGATCGGCTATGTCATCCGCATGGAGCCCGGCGTCCAGACGCCGGAGGAAAGCTTCGAGAGGGGCACCGGTTCGTGCCGGGATTCCAGCTGGCTGCTGGTCCAGACCCTGCGCCATCTCGGCCTGGCCGCCCGCTTCGTCTCCGGCTATCTGATCCAGTTGAAGCCGGACATCGTCGCCCTCGACGGGCCCGCCGGCACGGATCACGACTTCACCGACCTGCACGCCTGGGCCGAGGTGTTCCTGCCCGGCGCCGGCTGGATCGGGCTCGACCCGACCTCGGGCCTGCTCGCGGGCGAAAGCCACATCCCGCTCGCCGCCACGCCGCACTACCGCAACGCCGCGCCGATTTCCGGCATGGCCAGCGCCGCCAATGTCGATTTCCGGTTCGACATGAAGGTGGCGCGCGTCGCCGAGCACCCACGCATCACCAAGCCCTTTTCCGACGAGGCCTGGGAGGCGCTCAACGCGCTCGGCCGCAAGGTCGACGAGGCGCTCGATGCCGGCGACGTGCGCCTGACCATGGGCGGCGAGCCGACCTTCGTCTCCATCGACGATTTCGAATCCGCGGAATGGAACACGGACGCCGTCGGACCGGCCAAGCGCGCGCTCGCCGACACGCTGATCCGGCGCCTGCGCAACCGCTTCGCCCCGGGCGGCTTCCTGCACTACGGCCAGGGCAAGTGGTATCCAGGCGAGAGCCTGCCGCGCTGGACCTTCTCGCTCTACTGGCGGCGCGACGGCAAGCCGATCTGGATCGATCCGTCGCTGATCGCCGAGGAGGGCGACGACACCGGCGCAGGACCGAAGGAGGCCGAGGCGTTGCTGCATGCCATCGCGGCCAACCTGGAGGTATCGTCGCACTGCGTCGTGCCGGCCTACGAGGATCCGGCCGAATGGATCCTCAAGGAGAGCGCCCTGCCCGACAACGTCACGCCGGAGAACTCGAAACTGAAGGATCCGGAGGAGCGCAGCCGCATCGCGCGGGTGTTCGGCCGCGGCCTCGACACGCCGGCCGGCTACGTGCTGCCGATCCAGCGCTGGCAGGCGCAGGCCGACGGCGCGCGCTGGCGCTCGGAGCGCTGGCCGACGCGACGCGGCCACCTGTTCCTCATCCCCGGCGACAGCCCGGTCGGCTTCCGCCTGCCGCTGGAGTCACTGCCGCACATCCCGCCGGCGGCCTATCCCTACACCAACACCGCCGATCCGACGGTGCCGCGCGGGCCGCTGCCCGATTTCGAGCAGACCGAATTCGGCGCCCGCAGCCAGCACGTCGCCCGCTTCACCGCTGCGGAGGCCGTGCAGGAACGCCAGGAGCAGGACCTCGGCGAAGACGGCGGCGCGGTGCGCACGGCGATGTCGGTGGAGCCGCGCGACGGCCGCCTGTGCGTGTTCATGCCGCCGGTGGAGCGCATCGAGGACTATCTGGAGCTGATCGCGGCGGCCGAAGCGGCGGCCCGCGCCATGGACCTGCCGATCCACATCGAGGGCTACGCACCGCCGCCGGATCCGCGCATGAACGTCATCCGCGTCGCTCCGGATCCTGGTGTCATCGAGGTCAACATCCATCCGGCCGCAAGCTGGGAGGAGTGCGTCGCCACAACGGAAGCGATCTACGAGGAGGCGCGCCTGTCGCGCCTGGGCGCCGACAAGTTCATGATCGACGGCCGCCACACCGGCACCGGCGGCGGCAACCACGTGGTGGTCGGCGGCGCGACGCCGCTGGACAGCCCGTTCCTGCGTCGCCCGGACCTGCTGCGCAGCCTGATCCTGCACTGGCAGCGCCACCCGAGCCTGTCCTATCTCTTCTCCGGCCTGTTCATCGGTCCGACCAGCCAGGCGCCGCGCATCGACGAGGCGCGCCACGACAGCCTGTACGAACTGGAGATCGCGCTCGCCCAGATCCCCCATCCGGGTCAGGGCGACGCGCCGTTCCCGTGGCTGGTCGACCGGCTGCTGCGCAACCTGCTGACCGACGTCACCGGCAACACCCACCGGGCCGAAATCTGCATCGACAAGCTCTACTCGCCAGACGGGCCGACCGGTCGCCTCGGCCTGGTCGAGTTTCGCGGCTTCGAGATGCCGCCGCATCCGCGCATGAGCCTCGCCCAGCAGGTGCTGATCCGTGCCCTGATCGCCCGCCTGTGGCAACAGCCGCTGCCCGGCAACCTGACCCGCTGGGGCACCGTCCTGCACGACCGCTTCATGCTGCCGCATTTCGTCTGGGAGGATTTCCTCGACGTGCTGCGCGACCTCGCACAGCATGGCTTCGACCTCAGGCCCGACTGGTTCGAGGCCCAGGCCGAGTTCCGGTTTCCCTTCTGCGGCGAGATCGAGGTCGACGGCGTGCATCTGGACCTGCGTCAGGCGCTGGAGCCCTGGCACGTGCTCGGCGAGACCGGCGCCATCGGCGGCACGGTGCGCTACACCGACAGTTCGACCGAACGGCTGCAGGTCAAGCTCACCACCACCGATCCGGACCGCTACGTCGTCACCTGCAATCGCCGCCGGGTGCCGCTGCAGAAGACCCGCACCGGCGGTGTCTCCGTCGGCGCGGTGCGCTACAAGGCCTGGCAGCCGGCGATGGCCCTGCACCCGGTCATTCCCGTGCACACGCCGCTCACCCTCGACATCTTCGACACCTGGACCGGACGGGCGCTCGGGGGCTGCGTCTATCACGTCGCCCACCCGGGCGGACGCAGCTACGACACCTTCCCGGTCAACGGCTACGAGGCGGAGGCGCGACGGCTTGCCCGTTTCGAGCCGCACGGGCACACTCCCGGTCTCTACGAGCCGGCCATGGAGCTCCCGCATGCGGAATTCCCGATGACGCTGGACCTCAGGAGGCCGGCAGGACTGTGACCGCATGAATATCGACAAGGCGCCCCGCAAAGACCCGACGGTGGACGTTTTGGCCGGCTATCGTCCCCCGAGCGGCGTCGCCGACGAACTGCTCGACGCCTCCGGAGCGGTGCGTCCGGTTTGGGCCGGCTTCATCCGCCAGTTCGCGGGCCTTGCGCCGGACGAGCTCGCCCGCCGATTCTCCCGCGGCGACCAGTATCTGCGCGACGCCGGGGTTTTCTTCCGCCAATATGGCGAGGACGCCACCGGCGAGCGCGACTGGCCGCTGAGCCATGTGCCCGTGCTGATCGACGAGCGCGAATGGCGCGCCATCGCCGCCGGCCTCGTCCAGCGCGCCGACCTGCTGGAGGATGTCGTCGCCGACCTCTACGGCGCCAACCGGCTGGTCGCCCAGGGCCACCTGCCCGCCGGGCTGATCGCCAAGAGCCCTGAATGGCTGCGTCCTCTGGTCGGTGTGACGCCCCGCTCCGGCCGCTTCCTGCATTTCCTCGCCTTCGAGATCGGTCGCGGGCCGGACGGCACGTGGTGGGTGCTTGGCGACCGCACCCAGGCTCCCTCCGGGGCCGGCTTCGCGCTGGAGAACCGTGTCGCCACCAGCCGGGTCTTCTCCGACATCTTCGCCAAGGCCAACGTGCACCGGCTCGCGGGCTTCTTCCGCAGTTTCCGGGATGCCCTGCTCGCGTTGCGCGGGCCGAGCGACAGCCGCGTCGGCATCCTGACCCCGGGCCCGCTCAACGACACCTATTTCGAGCACGCCTACATCGCCCGCTACCTCGGCTTCATGCTGCTGGAGGGTGAGGACCTGACGGTGGACAACGGCGAGCTGATGGTGCGCACGGTGTCGGGCCTGCGTCCGATCAGTGTGCTGTGGCGGCGCATCGATGCCGACTGGACCGACCCGCTGGAACTGAGGGAGGGCTCGCAACTCGGTACGCCCGGTCTTGTCGAGGCAGTTCGTCAGGGCAGCGTGACGCTGGTCAATGCGCTCGGCGCCGGCGTGCTGGAGACGCGCGCCCTGCTCGCCTTCCTGCCGCGCATCTGCGAGGCGCTGCGCGGCGAGCCGCTGCTCCTGCCCAACATCGCCACGTGGTGGTGCGGCGATCCCGCCGCACGGGCCTTCGTCGCGGCCCATGCCGAGCGCATGATGATCGGCAACGCGCTGGCGACCAGCCTGCCCTTTGACCCGCACGACACGGAAGCGGTCGGCGGCACCTTCCGCAAGGCCTCGCCGGCCTCGCTCGCCGCCTGGCTCGAGCAGAGCGCCGGCGATCTGGTCGGCCAGGAAGTGGTGACGCTGTCGACCACGCCCGCCTATGTCGACGGCAGCCTGCGCCCGCGGCCGATGAGCCTGCGCGTGTTCCTGACCCGCACCGCCGAGGGCTGGCAGGTGATGCCGGGCGGCTTCGCCCGTATCGGCCGATCCAAGGACCCGGCGGCGATCGCCATGCAGGCGGGCGGCTCGGCGGCCGACGTGTGGATCATCGGCGAGCGGCCGGTCGACACGCCGAGCATGCTGCCGCCCGAACGCGAGCCCTACCTGCGCAGCCAGCCCGGCGTGCTGCCGAGCCGGGCGGCGGACAACCTCTACTGGCTCGGCCGCTACGTCGAGCGCGCCGAGGGTCATTTCCGCCTGTTGCGCGCCTATCACGCCCGCCTCGCCGAGACCGCCGATGCGGACGCGCCGCTGCCCCGCCACATCTGCGAGCACCTGACCGCGATCGGCGTCGACCCGTCGGAGGGCATCCCGGCCGGCCTTTCGGCGATGCTCGACAGCGCCGTCGCCAGCGCCGGCAAGGTGCGCGACCGCTTCTCCGTCGATGGCTGGATGGCGCTGACCGACCTGGCCAAGACCGCGCGCGAGATGAAGCGGACGGTGGCGCCTGGCGACGACGCGGCGCGCGCCATGGGCGTGCTGCTGCGCAAGATCACCGGCTTCTCAGGCCTGGTGCACGAAAACATGTACCGCTTCACCGGCTGGCGCTTCCTCGGCATCGGGCGCTCGCTCGAGCGCGCGCTTGCGATGGCCCATCTGCTTGCACGCTTCGCTGATCCGGAGGCGCCGGACGGCGCCCTCGACCTCGCCGTCGAGGTCGGCGACAGCGTCATGAGCCTGCGCCGGCGCTACGCCGTGGCGACCAACCGCGCAACGGTGGTCGACCTGCTGGCCCTCGACGCGCTCAACCCGCGCGCGATCCTCTATCAGCTGACCGAGATGCAGACCCACATCGGCGTGCTGCCCGGCGGCGCCCGGCACGGCCAGATGACGCCGCTGGCGCGCGCCATGCTGCAGACCCACACCAATCTCGCCGTAGCAACGCCCGAGAGCCTCGACACCGACGCGTTCGGCGACCTCGCCCGACGCATCGCCGCACTGTCGGACGGCATCACCGAAACCTACGTGATATAGGGGTGCAAGGGTGCTCTACGACGTCGGCCTGACCATCGAATACACCTACGCCCGCTCGGCGGCGGCCGGCCGCCACGCCCTGCGCCTGATGCCGGCGAGCCTGCCGGGCGAGCAGCGCGTGATCGCCGCCAGCATAGGCATCGACCCGAAGCCGGACGAACTCGTCGAGCGGCGTGATTTCTTCGGCAACGCGGTGACCACGATCAGCTACAGGGCGCCGCACACGGAGATCATCTTCGCCCTGCAGGCGCGCATGGAGCGGACCGGGGCCGAGCCGGCGCTCGACATCTCGCCGCGGCTCGACCAGCTCGCCGCCGAGATCGAGGCAGTGCGCACGCTGGAGCCGACCGCGCCGGTGCATTTCCTCGGCGCCTCGCCGCGCATCACGCCGGCGCCGGCGTTCCACGCCTATGCCATGGCGACCGCGAAGCCGGGCATGACGGCGCTCGCCGCCATCGAGGCGGTCGGCCGCGCGCTGCACGGCGACATGCGATTCGACGCCGAGGCGACCACGGTCGACACGCCGCCGCTCGAGGCCTTCGAGAACCGCCACGGCGTCTGCCAGGACTTCACCCATGTGATGATCTCCTGCCTGCGCGCGCTCGGCATTCCCGCCGGCTACGTCAGCGGCTTCCTGCGCACGATCCCGCCGCCCGGCGAGGCACGCCTGGAGGGCGCCGATGCCATGCACGCCTGGGTGCGTGCCTGGGCCGGCGTTGACGTCGGCTGGGTCGAATACGACCCGACCAACGCCCTGTGGGCGGCGGCCGATCATATCGTCGTCGCCCGCGGCCGCGATTACGCCGACGTCGCGCCGGTCAAGGGCGTGCTGCGCACCGCCGGCGGTCAGACGAGCGAACAGCGCGTCGACGTCGTGCCTCTGGAACGCTGAGACAGCCGCAGCGGACGGGCGGCCAATCAGGCGAGCCGGTTCAGGCGATCCGGCCACGCGCGCCGGTCAGACGACCCTGCAGGTCAGCTCGCCGACGCCAGCGACATGGCCCGTCAGCAGGTCGCCCCGCGATACAGGACCGACGCCCGCCGGGGTGCCGGTCATGATCAGGTCGCCGGCCTTCAGCTCGAACAGCTCCGACAGGTAGGAGATCATTTCCGGTACCTTCCAGATCAGCTGGTTGAGGTCGCCTTCCTGGCGCCGGCTGCCGTTGACGTCGAGCCAGATCGCGCCGGCTTCCGGGTGGCCGATTTCGGCCGCCGGCACCAGGTCGGAACAGGGGGCGGACTTCTCGAACGCCTTGCCGATCTCCCACGGCCGGCCCATCTTCTTGCAGCCGTCCTGAAGGTCGCGCCGGGTCATGTCGAGGCCGACGCCATAACCGAAGACGCAGTCCATCGCCTTGTCGAGGGGGATGTCGGTGCCGCCCTTCGACAGCGCGACAACCAGTTCGATCTCGTGGTGGACGTCGTTGGAGCTGGACGGATAGGGGAAGTCGGCGCCGCAGATGACGAGGTTGTCCGGGTTCTTCTGGAAGAAGAACGGCGGCTCGCGGTCCGGGTCGCCACCCATTTCGATCGCATGGGCGGCATAGTTGCGCCCGACGCAATAGATGCGATGGACGGGAAACACCGCTTTCGATCCCCGGATGGGCAGGTAGGCCGGTGCGGCCGGCGGAATGACATAGTCCACGGATAGTCTCCTTGGTTTGGGGCGGTCTTGGCTGGATGTGTTGTCCTGGGGTGGCGGTCAGTGGCGCGAGGGGCATAGTAGTCGACCTTGCGCTCGAGCCAGGCAAGCCCTTCGTTGACCTGGCGGCCGCAATCCGGACGCCGCCCATCGCGCCATGCGCGAGCACCTGGTCAGCGTCCAGCGCAACCTGCCGGTCTTGCCGTCAGGCGGCGGAGTAGCGCCAGACGGCAAGAACCGGCCCTCGCGATCACGAACCAACCCAAGGAACGGCTTGCCTCTTGTCCCTGCGGAAAAGAAAAACGGACTGCTCCGGGATCGGAGCAGTCCGCAAGGCAAGCGACCTCGCCGGCCAGCGGCAAGGACGCAGTCCGGACCGGCTCTGCCGGCCGGCCGGAACCGGAGGTGCCTCAGGCCTCTATCGGCACCTCCACGTCGAGCAGCGGCGCGTACTGCTGAGCGCCGAAGATATCCGGATCGCCCGGGCTGCCGCTCGGGCGATCCCGCAGAATGGTGAACTTGATCGCGTTGGCCGGATCGTACTCGACGAAATCGGTGATCCGATTGCCGGAGATCTTGAACAGGTCTGCCATCGTCTCGCGGGTGAGCGCCCTTGAGCGCTTGACCATCTCGTAGGTATCGCGCTCGCGGAAGATCACGTCGAAGGTGATCTTGTCGGTGCCGGCATTTTTCGACCGGATGGTCTTGGCAAGGTCGGAAAGCTTCTTCGTGGCCATCATGCGTTCTCCAGGACCTGGACGCCGACGATTTCGGAATGCGTCGGGAATAGCTCGAGCGGGTCGTCGACCGCCATAGTGTGGTTGAGGGTCCAACGGTAGCCGGGGCTTGCCGGCATGACCTCGTCGAAGACGAAGGAGACACCGCCAGCGGTGCCCTTGACGTCCGGCAGGCGGGCGTAGAACAGTTGGCGGGTGCCGGTCATGGTCAGTTCCTCGGCCATCTCGCGGGTCGGCGCTACGCCCTGGACGACGATCAGCAGTTCGTGCGCCGGCTTGTCCTTGAGCGGCTCCATGTCGCCCATGATGCCGTTGCGGCCGAAGACGTTGTAGTGCAGCTCATAGCCGCTATCTCCGAAGCGCTCGCGCACCTGGGTGCGCGCCCATTCGATCACCTCGTCGACATGGGCGACGGTGTAAGGGTCGCGGATGCCGGCCATGCCGACAAAGCGCTCGCCGAGCTTGCCGGAGCCTTCCAGCTTGACGCGGAATTCCTCCGCCGGAACGAACGTCATGCCGGTCACACGGGTGGTCTTCTCGGCCACCTGCTCGTAGTGGCAGTTGGTCATGTCGAGTAGGCCGCCGGCGACATATTCGTGGAACGGGTTGGAGCGTTCGTACATGGCGTGGCCGGCGACCGAGGCGATGGTGCAGCGCTGCGCCGGGTTCATCGCCGTGACCTCCACCCAATCCCGGGTGATCGTGCCCATCACCGTTTCCTTGGCGCCATAGGGTTCGGCGCAGAAGGAGGCGCATTCGAGCACCTTGCCGAGATAGTAGGATTCGGCTTCCGGATAGCCTTTCGACAGGGCGGCGGCGGCGAAGATGGCGCTGTCGGAGGAACGGCCGCCGATGATCACGTCACAGCCGTCCTCGAGCAGCTTCATGAAGGGGTGTACCCCGGCCATGGCGACGATGCGGCTTGTCGCGTCGAGTTCGGCCTCGTCCAGGTCGGGGCGGGCATCGAGACCGCGGATCGGCGAGCCCGAGCGCATCTTGGCGCGCACCTTTTCCTTGTCGACCTCGGAGTAGAACCAGCCAAGCTTGAACGGCGCCAGGTCGTGCTTCTTGGCCAGCTCGCGGATGATTTCGACATACATGTCGACACGGCTGTTGGTACCGGTGTCGCCGGCAGAGCCAATGATCATCGGCTTGCCGGTCTCCCGCGCTGCGAGCAGCATCACTTCGAGGTCGTGCTCTTGCCAGGCGCGCGGGCTGGCGCAGGTGTCGTTGCCGAGCGGCACCGGACCGATGTCGTCGCTACCCGAGTCTGCCGCGATGAAGTCTGGGTTTGCGGCGACGCCGAGGCGGAAGCTGTCCACCTTCAACGGCGCGAAGCCGAGATGGCCGTTCGGACAGATGATCTTGAGCGAGTCCATGAATTCCTCTCCTGGAACCGGGCGCGACCCTTGAAAGGCCGGTTGTCCGGCTTCAATGCATTCGCCATGCCAGAACGGAGAGGCGTGCCGAGTGATTGAGAATGAAAGGAAAAATGGCGCATGACTACGCTCTTCCGAAGCTCTGCGTGAATTGCGCGCGACCTTGCGCGCATCCCGCGCGTCAGCTTCCCTGGAGGCCGAGCTTCATCATCTGGTGGCGCAGCGCATGGCGGCTGAGCCCGAGTGCGGTCGCCGCCTGGGCGACGTTGCCGTCGGCCCTGGCCAGCGCCCGGACGACCAGGCGGCGCTGGAACGCGACTGTCGCCTGATGGAAGTCGCCACACTCGGCCTCCTCGGCACTGGGAAGCACCGGCTGGGCCGTGCCGGGCGGCGGCGCCACCCTCGCCGTGCCCGCGCGCACCGTGCGCAGGATGCGATCCGGGATGTGGCGCGCCACGATCCGGTTCTCGTCCTCGAGTATGAAGATGCGCTCAAGCAGATTTTCCAGCTCGCGCACATTGCCGGGCCAGGGGTAGCGACGGAAGATGTTCTCCACCTCCTCGCTGAGGCCGGTGATCGAGCGGTCGTAGCGGGCATTCAGCTTGCGCATGAAATGCTCGGTGAGGATCAGCACGTCCTCGCCGCGTTCGCGCAGGGGCGGAATGTTGATCGAGATAACCTGAAGCCGGTAGTAGAGGTCCTCGCGGAACCGGCCGGCGGAGACCTCGGACAGCAGGATCTTGTTGGTGGCGGCGATGAAGCGCACGTCGACCTCGATCGGATGCACTGCGCCGACCCGGCGGAAGCGCTGGGTGTCGAGCAGGCTCAAGAGCTTGGCCTGCAGCATCAGATCCATCTCGCGGATCTCGTCGAGGAAGATGGTGCCGCGGTTGGCTGCCTCGACCAGGCCGGCCTTCTTGGTCGTCGCCCCGGTGAAGGCGCCGCGTTCGTGGCCGAACAGTTCCGATTCCAGCAGGCTGGAGGGGATGGCGGCGCAGTTGACGTCGACGAATTCGTTGCGGGCGCGCGTCGACTGCTCGTGCAGCATGCGCGCCACCAGCCCCTTACCTGTGCCGGTCTCGCCGTAGATCAGCACGGTGCGCGTCGGACTGGCGGCGACGCGCCCGATCAGCCGCCGCACGTCCTGGATGCTCGGATGGTCGCCGATCAGTTCGCCCTGATAATAGGCCATGCGCTCCCTCGCCACAGTCCCGGCCGGCGCTTGGGATCAGGGCACGAGATCGTACCGCCTCCAGACGCCCCCGCAGGGATTTCCTTCGGCAAAATAGAGGCTTCGGGCCGCGCAGGCAAAGACCGAGGAGGAGATGGTCGAGGCGTCGCCCACGCCCGGGTGCTGGCATAGCGAACCATCCCCGCCGTCCGGGGCATGACTGGCCATCAGGCGGGCCGCTTCCGCCGCGGACCAGACACGGCCGGGCAGGCGGACGGACAGCACGGCGAAGCGTGCGAGCGAATTGCCCGAGATGCGGTCGCCGTCATCCTTCAGCGTCGCGCCGGCAAGCGCGTCGGAAACGAAATGGTTGGTCCGGAAGCGTGTCCCGCCGGTGTCGACGACGACCCGGCTATGGCCGAGTTCCACCGCGGCGGTCGCGCCCGAGGCGTCCGCAAGCACGAGGGTGCCGCCGCCGGCATGGCGGCTGCCGCGGATCAGGGCGATCGCCTCGTCGACGCTGCGGCAGTCGGCCAGGATCCGGGTCATCAGGAAGTAGCGCAGCCAGCCCGGGCCGTGGTCGCCGGTGCCGACCTGGGTGTCGACGAGGGCAAGCCCCTGCGCGTTCATGCCACTGGAATAGGCGCCCGGGCTGCCGAGGCTGCCGACGCACAGCACCGGGCCGGCGCGCCAGGCCGGGTCGTCGTGACGGAACACCCGCTGCACGCCGAGATGGGTGCCGAGGAAGTCGCGGTTCTTGACCACCAGCGGCCCGTCCGGTCCGTCGCCGACCGCCCAGGCGCTGCAGCCATCGCCGGCTGCCTCGCGGCAGGACTTCAGGTCGCGCAGGATGCCGAGGTGGAGATGGGTAAACAGGATCTCCTCGGCGATGCCGAAACCCTCGGCGATGCCGGCGACCTCGGCAAGCGCATCGGGATCCACTTCTGCCGTGCAGGCGCGCTGGCGCTCGACGAACGCCAAGCCGTCGGCGTCGATCAGGCCGTCGCGCCGGGCCGCCTCGACGCGGGCTTCGGTCGCCCTGCGCACGGCTTCGGCGGGCGCCCCGCCGAGGAGGGCCTGACCGAGGCCGCGCTGTCGGGCATCGCCCGACAGGCGGATAGGCGCGGCGGGCTCAGGACGCCAGACGGACATCGTCGGTCACCAGATGGCAGGAGACGGTGTGGCCGTCGCCGACGGTGCGCGTCTCGGGTGCGGCGGTGCGGCAGACGTCGGTCGCCAGCGGGCAGCGGGTGTGGAACTTGCAGCCCGGCGGCGGGTTCAGCGGCGACGGCAGGTCGCCCTTGAGCCGGACGTGTGTACGCGGTCCCGGCTTGTCGACCTGCGGCACCGCCGACAGGAGGCTCTGGGTGTAAGGGTGGCGCGGGCGTTCGAGTACCGCCTCGACCGGCCCCATCTCTACGATCTCGCCGAGATACATCACCGCGACGCGGTCGCTGACGTAGCCGATCACCGAGATGTCGTGCGAGATGAACAGGTAGGTCAAGCCCATTTCCCGCTTGAGGTCGGCAAGCAACTGGATGATCTGGGCCTGGATCGACACGTCCAGCGCCGAAACCGGCTCGTCGCAGACGATGAAGTCCGGGTTGAGAATCAGCGCCCTGGCGATGCCGATGCGCTGGCGCTGGCCGCCGGAGAACTGATGCGGATAGCGGTCGAGATGGGTGGTCTTGAGGCCGACGTTCTCGATGATCGCCGCGACCCGGTCTCGCAGTTCGCGCCGGTCGCGCGTGAGGCCGTGCAGCTTGAGCGACAGGCCGACGATCTCCGCCACCGTGCGGCGCGGGTTGAGCGAGGCATAGGGGTCCTGGAACACGATCTGCATGCGCTGACGCATGGCCTTGAGATCGGCGTGGCCGAGGCCGGTGACGTCGGTGCCGTCGAATGTCACGCGCCCGGCAGTCGGCTCGTGCAGGCGCAGCACGGCGCGGCCGAGCGTCGACTTGCCGCAGCCGCTCTCGCCGATCAGGCCGAGCGTTTCGCCGCGTCGCACGGTGAAGCTGACGTCGTTGAGCGCCTGGACCAGAACGCCGGGGCGCCCGGTCAGCCGGCCGACGAGGCCGCGGCGGGTGTCGTAGTGCTTGACGAGGCTGTCAACCCGAACCAGCGGATCGGCGGGGCTCTGGCGGCTCATTGCATCTCCTCCCCGACGCGGATGCAGCGCGCCTGCCGGGCCGGGCCGGCGGCTCGCATGGCGACGACCTGCCGGCAGGTGTCCAGGCGCTGCGGGCAGCGGGAATAGAACCGGCACTGCGGCGGCAGATCGATCAGTTCCGGCACCTGGCCCTCGATCGGCTGGATGCGCTGGCCGCGCATGGACAGGCGCGGGATCGAGCGCAGCAGGCCCTGGGTATAGGGATGGCGCGGGTCGGTGATCACCTGGACCGTCGGGCCCGTTTCCACCACCTGGCCGGCATACATGACCATCACGCGGTCGCAGTGCTCGGCGACCACCCCGAGATCATGCGTGATCAGCACCACGCTCATGCCGAGTTCGCGCCGGATGTCGGCGATCAGTTCCAGCACCTGCGCCTGGATGGTGACGTCGAGCGCGGTCGTCGGCTCGTCGGCGATCAGCAGCTTCGGCCGGCAGGCGAGCGCGATGGCGATCATTATGCGCTGGCGCATGCCGCCGGAGAACTCGTGCGGATAGTTGCCGAGTCGGCTTTCCGGAGACGGAATGCCGACCAGGCGCATCATCTCGATCGACCTGTCGCGCACCGCCCTGCGCCGGGCGAAGCGACCGGCAGGCAGGTCCGGCGCATGGGCATGGAGCACTTCGGCGATCTGCTCGCCGACGGTCAGCGCCGGATTGAGGGCGGTCAGCGCATCCTGCATGGTCATGGCGATGTCGCGGCCGCGCAGCTGGCGCATCTCCGGGACGCTGAGCCGTGTCAGGTCGCGGCCGGCGAAGCGGATCGAGCCCGCCTCGATGAAGCCCGGGCTGCGCACCAGGCCCATCACCGAGGCGAAGGTCACGCTCTTGCCGGAGCCGGATTCGCCGACCACGCCGAGGCATTCGCCCGGCCGGACCTCGAGGTCGACGCCGTCAACCGCGCGGACGGTGCCGTTTCTCGTCGGGAAGGCGGTCCTCAGGCCCTGCACTTCCAGAAGGGGGGTCAGGTTCGCCTGGCTCATTCGTGGAACCTCGGGTCGAAGGCGTCGCGCAGGCCCTGGCTGGCGACGTTGATGGCCAGCACCAGAACGAGGATCGCCAGGCCGGGGAAGGTGCTGACCCACCAGGCTTCCAGGATGAAGGCACGGCCGTCCGACACCATCGAGCCCCAGGAAGCGGTCGGCGGCTGCACGCCGAGGCCGAGGAACGACAGGCTCGCCTCCAGGATGATCACGTGTGCCATGCGGATGGTGGAGACGACGATCACCGGCGACAGGATGTTAGGCATGATCTCGCGCAGCATGATGTGCCCGCGCGAGGCGCCGAGCGCCCGGGCGGCCTCGACATATTCGACCTCGCGCGCCGCGAGCGTCTCGCCGCGCACCACCCGGCAGGGGATCACCCACTCCTTGTAGGCGAGCGCCAGGATGATGTTCTGCAGGCCCGGCCCCATCATCGCCATCAGGCCGATGGCGAAGATCAGGTAGGGAAAGCCGAGCAGGATGTCGACGAGGCGGGAGATCGCGATGTCGACCCAGCCACGCAGGTAACCGGCGGCAAGGCCAGCGATCAGCCCGATCGAGGTGGCGACCAGAATGACCGCCGTGCCGATGAAGATCGAGATGCGTGCGCCATAGATGATGCGCGAGAGGATGTCGCGGCCGAGGCCGTCGCAGCCGAGCGGATAGGCCCATTCGCCGCCCTCCATCCACACCGGCGGCTGCAGACGGCGGAACAGGTCCGTCTCGTTCGGATCCTGCGGCGCGATCAGCGGCGCGAACACCGCCATGACGACGAACACCAGGACCAGCACGGCGGCCACGACCGCCAACCGGTTGCGGGCGAAATTGTGCAGGTTGCGCAGGAACGGAGAATCCTGGCCGTTGCGCTCCGCCGCCGGGAGGGCGTCATCGGTGACAGCGCTCATAGCTTCACCCTCGGATTGAGCAGCGTGTAGAGAAGGTCGGCGACGAAGTTCAGCAGCACGTAGGTGACCGCGTAGAACAGCACCGCTGCCTGCACGAGCGGGTAGTTGCGCACGAAGATGCTTTCCACCACGAGCCGGCCGAGGCCTGGCCAGCCGAACACGGTCTCGACGATCATGTTGCCGCCGAGCAGCGAGCCCGTCTCGATGGCGGCGACCGACACGGTCGGGATCAGGGCGTTCTTGAGCGCGTGGCGGAACAGGATCCGCTTGCGGCTGAGGCCCTTGGCCTCGGCGAAGGTGACGTAGTCCTGGCGCATGACCTCCAGCATCGAGGTGCGGGTGACACGCATGAGGATCGCGGTCATCGGCAGGCCGAGCGTCAGCGCGGGCAGGATGATGTGGGACAGGGCGTCGAGGAAGGCGTCCGGCCGGCCGTGCAGCAGCGTGTCGATCAAGAGGAAATGGGTGATCGGACTGACTTCGCTGGTGAAGCCGATGCGGCCGGACACCGGCAGGATCTGCAGGTGCACCGCGAACAGCATCAGGAGCAGGATGCCGAACCAGAAGCCGGGCAGCGACACGCCGAGCAGGGAGCCGACGGTCGCCAGCCGGTCGAAGATCGTGTTCTTCTTCACCGCAGCGAGCACGCCGAGGGGAATGGCCGTCACCAGCGCAAGCAGCAGGGCGACAAGGCTGAGCTCGATCGTCGCCGGCAAGCGCTCGGCGATGACGTCGATGACCGGCCGGCGGTGGTAGAAGCTGAGGCCGAAGTTGCCGGTCGCGGCGTTGCCGAGGAACGTCGCGAACCGCTGGATAAGAGGCTGGTCGAGACCGAGGTCGCGGCGCAGGATCTGCTCCTCCGCCTCGGAGATCTGCTGGTCGCCGATCATGATGTCCACCGGGTCGCCCGGCGTCAGCGCCATCATCAGAAAGACGATCACGCTGACGCCGAGCAGCACCGGCACGAGCTGGAACAGGCGTTCGAGGAACTTGCCGATGGGCATGGGTCGCGTCCCGGTGGATCAGGCTGTCAGTTGACGCAGGCGTCGTGCAGGTTGATGCGGCTGTCGGCGCTCGGCTTCCAGCCGCTCAAGCGCTTGGACACGCCGTAGACGTCCTGCGGCACCCACAGGTACAGGTACGGCAGGTCGGCGTTGACGATCGCCTCTGCCTGGTTGTAGAGCGCTTCCCGCTTGGCCTGATCCAACTCCACGCCGGCCTCGTCGAGGATCCTGTCGAGCTCCGGATTGGCGTAGCCGGCCGAGTTGCCGCGGTCTGCGGTGCGGTGCGTCGGCACGAAGATGTCGAACGGATCCAGCGAGCCGTTGCCCCACGACGTGAAGAACATGTCGCCGGTCTTCGGTTCGCCCTTGGTCCGCCACTTGGAGGACAGCTGCGAGCCTTCGCCGACCACGACCTTGGTGCGGATGCCGACCTTGGTCAGCAGAGAGCCAACCGCCTCGGCGATGTCCTTGAAGGCACCCTCGGTGTCGAGTTCGACGTCGACGCCATTCGGATAGCCGGCCTCGGCCAGCAGCGCCTTGGCCTTGTCCGGGTCGTAGCCATAGTCCGGCAGGTCCTTGTTGTGGCCGAAGGCGTCGGGGCTGAGGATGCCGCTGATCGGTGCGGCGTTGCCCGCCAGGATCTTGTCGATGATCAGCTTCTTGTCGATGGCATGCATCGCCGCGCGGCGAACACGCACGTCCTCGAAGATCTCGCTCTCGTTGTTGAGGGCGATGAAGAAGCTGCGCGTGCCGTTGACGGTCATGACGTCCGTGGCGGCATTGTTCTTCACCTGGGCGATCGAATGGGCCGGCAGTTCGTTGACGATGTCGACGTCGCCGGCGAGCAGGGCGGCGACACGCGAGGCGTTCTCCGGAATGACCTTGAAGATCACCCGGTCGACGCAGGCCTTGCCGACCGGCGGGATGTCCGTGGCGCCGCCATAATAGTCCTCGAAGCGTTCCATGATGATGGAATCGCCCTTACGCCAGTCGACCAGCTTGAACGGACCGGTGCCGTTGACCTGGGTTGCCATGCCGTCGGTGCCGACCTTCTCGACGAAGGCCTTGGAGACGACCTCCTGGAACGGCAGCATCGCCGGCAGGATCGGCCAGGGCTCGCCGAGATTGATGCGGATGGTGTCGGCGTCGACGATCTCGACGCCCGTGACCGGGCCGAGCAGGCTCTTGCGCGGGCTGGTCTGGCCCTCCATGGCGCCCTCGACGGTGATGCGGTCGAGGGTGAACTTGACGTCCTCGGCGGTCATGTCAGAGCCGTCGTGGAACTTGACGCCCTTGCGCAGCTTGAACTCGTAGACCGTCGGCGAGACCTGGGTCCAGCTTTCGGCGAGTTCCGGCACCACCTTCATGTCGCCATCGCGAGTGAGTATGCCGTCATACATGTTGCGAATGATGGTCTCGGTCTCGCGCTTTCGATGGTTTGCGGGATCGAGCGTGTCGGCATCGAGCGTGAAGCCGACACGGATTTCGGATGCGTGCGCCAGCGACAGCGGCGCGGCGACGGCGAGTGCCGAGGCGAATGCGAGGAGTCGTTTTGTTCCCATGTCTTCCTCCGGAAGGTCCGACGATTTCGGTGCGCCTGTTCTTGGACAAGCATGTTATGAGGGACAGGAACCTTGTCGCAAATCGCATGCCAATGCGCCTCCTGCGCCGCACAATCAAAAAATAGCCTTGATTTCAAGGAGGTCGCCTGGCGTCGCCGGCCAGCGCCGGTCAAAAGGGGCGTCAGAGCGTGCCGTTCACGCGGTGCGCGTGAAGTTCACGCATTGCGGCGGAGACTGGAACAGCTGTCAAAGGTGGGGGCGGATCCCGCCCGAGACCGACAGCATCTCGCCCGTGAGGAAGCGCGCTCCGTCGTTCAGGAAATAGGCGACGGCATCCGCGGTTTCTTCCGGCTCGGCCATGCGCCGGTTCATGGCCAGCCCGACGAGGCGGTCGCGCTCGGCGTCGGGCATGTTGCGGGTCACCGAGGTCCGGGTCAACCCCGGCGCCACGCTGTTGACCGTCACATGGGGCGCGAATTCGGCTGCCAGACTGCGGGTGAGCGACGCGACCGCGGCCTTGGCCGCCGCATAGTCGGCCTGTCCGGCCTCACCGCCGAAGACGATGCTGGTGACGTTGACGATCCTGCCCCAGCGCCGCTCCAGCATGCCCGGCGCGAAGGCGCGGATCAGGTGGAAACCACCCATCAGGTTCAGGTCGAAAGTAGCGCGCCACTGGTCCTCGGTCATGTCGAGGAACGGCGTGTAGAGGCGTGCCGAGCGAAGGCCGCCGACCAGATTGACGAGCAGGTCGATGCGACCGAGGCCCTTGAGCGCCGCCGACGCAAAGGCCGCGGCCTCATCGGCGCGGGTTACGTCTGCACGCCTGGCCGCGACGGGCAGGTCCGGCCGTTCGGTCTCGATCGCCGCCACGGCCTCGGCGAGCCGGCCGGCCGAAATGTCCGTCAGGGCAAGACCGGCGACTCCCTCGGCGACGAGCCTGGCCGTGACGGCGCGGCCCATCGGGCCGCCCGCCCCGCTGACCGCGGCGATGCGCCCGGCAAGCCTCATGAGGTCCCGACCTCCTCGCGCAGCATTTTGCGCAGCGCGAATTTCTGGATCTTGCCGGAAGCCGTGGCGGGTAGCGCGTCGCGGATCTCCAGCCGCTCGGGCCAGTACTGGATGGCCAGATGGTGGGACTTCAGGAAGGCCTGCATGTCCTCGAAGGTCAGCGTCTGGCCGGGCTTGGGCACGACGAAGGCGCAGGCGCGTTCGCCCAGGCGCTCGTCGGGATAACCGACGATCGCGACGCTCTGGACCGCAGGATGCTTGAACAGGATCGCCTCGACCTCGATCACCGGAATGTTCTCGGCACCGCGGATGATGATGTCCTTCGAGCGACCACAGATGCGGATGTAGCCCTCGGCATCGGCTCGGGCGATATCTCCGGTATCGAACCAGCCCTCGGCATCGACGTTGTTGAGATGCGGTCGCTTGAGGTAGCCGCCGAAGTTCGAGCAGCCGCGGACGAACAGTTCCCCCTCCACGCCCGGTCCGGCGGGACGCCCGTTCCTGTCGCGGATCTGGATCTCCATCCCCGGCAGCGGCAGGCCGTCGCTGTCGATAGACCGGCTGTCGGGATCGGACGGTCGCACCACCGTCACGGCGCCGTTCTCGGTCATGCCCCAGGCCGAGATCACCTTGGCCCCGAGCACCCGTTGCGCCCGCTCCACCACAGGCCCCGGGATCGCCGTGCCGGCGCACAGGAAGACGCGCAGGCTCGATGTGTCGGCGCCGCTGTCCTCGACCGCACCCGACAGGTCGATCAGGAACGGGGTCGAAGCCATGGTGAAGCCGACCTTGTCCGTTTCGATCACTTTCGCGGCCTGCAGCCGATCCCAGACGTCCATCACGATGAAGCGCGAGCGCAACATCAGCGGCAGCAGCAGGCCGTACATGAAGCCGGTCTGATGCGCCATCGGCGAGAACATGAGCACGGTGTCCTGCCCGGTCAGCCCGAGCCGGTCGGAGAAGGCGGCAAGATTGGAATACATTGTATTCGCGGTGTGCATTACGCCCTTGGGCTCGCCCGTCGTCCCCGAGGTGTAGATGAGCTGGCAGACGTCGTTGGGGCCAAGCCGGCTGTCCGGGCGGATCGTCGAGCGTTCGGCGTCGAAGGCCGGGTTGCACAGCAGTGTCTCGAAACTGTTGGGGCCCTCGCCGCTGGCGACGACGACGCGCCGCAGGTCGGGAAGATCCGGCCTCATCCGTTCGGCCATGGCCTCGTGGTCGAAGCCGCGGAAGACCTTTGGCACCACGAAGACCTTCGATTCCCCGTGGCGCAGCATGAACAGCAGTTCGTGCTCGCGAAAGATGTGCATGACCGGATTGAACACCGCGCCGATGCGCGAGCACCCGAGATACGTGGCGACGAACTGCCAGCCGTTGGGCAACTGGCAGGTGACCACGTCGTTGCGACCGACGCCGAGCCGGCGCAGCCCGATTGCGGCGCGGTCGGCAAGCAGGTCCAGTTCGGTCCAGGTCAGGTCGTGCCGCTCGCCCGTCGCGACGCTCAGCGCGCTGAGCGCGAGGGCGTCGGGATCGGCGGCCAGGCAGGCGTCGAAATGGTCGTCGGCCGTCTTGTCGCGCCAGTGGCCGGCCTCGGTCATGGCCCTGATGCGCGGTTCGATCAGGATGGCGTCGAATTTCATTGGCTCCTCCCAGCGTCCCGGTGCGCGCCCGCTCAGGCGCCCACCGCCTCCCGACCCGCGCGCTCGCGGGCGATGATGTTCTTCATGATATGCGCCGTGCCGTCGCCGATCTGCAGGCCGAGCACGTCGCGCAGCCGCTGCTGGAAGGGCAGCGTGTCGCTGTAGCCGGCATGGCCATGGATCAGCAGGCAGGCGTGAATCGCCTCGTAGGCCAGCAGCGGCGGCCACCACTTGGTCATCGCCGCCTCTGCCGTGTGCGGCAGCCCCCGGTCCTTCAGCCATAACGCGTTCAGGCTCATCAGGCGGGCAGCCTCGATCCGAGTGTCGAAATCGGCCAGTTGGTGCGTGATCCCCTGAAAGGCGGCCAGCGGTTTGCCGAAGGCCTTGCGCTCGCCGATATAGGCCCAGGTCTCGTCGAGGCTCTGGCGCGCGGCGCCCAGCGCCTGCAACCCGATCAGCGAACGCGAGAAGTCGAAGCCCTGCATCACCTGGGCGAAGCCCTTGCCCTCCTCGCCAAGCAGGTACTCGGTCGGCACGCGGACATTGTCGAACCAGATCGAGCCGTGGCCGATGGAATTCTGCCCCATGTTGGAGAATTTCGACGTGGTGATGCCTGGCAGGTCGAGCGGTACCAGAAGGGCCGAAACGCCGCGGGCGCGGTCCTCGGGCCGGCCGGTGCGGGCGAAGGTGACGACGCCCTTGGCCATCTGGTTGGCCGAGATCGAGGTCTTTTCCCCGTTCAGCACGTAGTAGGCGCCATCGCGCTCCATCTTCAGCCCGAGGGCCGCCGCGTCCGAGCCCCCCTTCGGCTCCGTCAGGGCGATAGCCAGGATCAATTCGCCGGCGGTGAGCTTGACCAGCCAGTCGCGGGCGATCTCCCTCCTGGCGAAGGTCGCCAGGATATGGCCGTTCAGAGACGCCAGCAGCGGCACGTAGCCGAAGGTGAAGTCGGCCTTGCCGATCTCCTCGATGATGGCGCCGGAATAGAGATAGTCGGCGCCCATGCCGCCGAACTCTTCCGACAGTTCCGGCGCGATGAGGCCGAGGCCGCCCATCTCCTTCACCAGCGCCATGTCCATGACGCCCGCCCTTTCGCGGGCGAGGTAGCCGGGCGCGACGCGGTCCCTGGCGAACCTGCGGGCCAGGTCGCGGATCGCGTCCATCTCGTCGGTATCGAAGATCGTCTTTGCCATTGCGCCAGTCTCCGGCCCCTACTGGACCATCAGGTATTTTCTTGCGATGTCGGGATGGTCGTAGAAGGCGTCGACCGTTCCGTCCCAGACCGTCCGCCCGCGATCGACCACGTAGAGCCGGTCGGCACAGCGCCGGATCGTGTTCAGCGCCTGCTCGGAGATCATCATCGATACCCCCTCGCGCTTCAGCGCGACGATGGCGTCCACCACCTCCTCGGCGACCTTCGGGGCCAGGCCCTCGTGCGGCTCGTCGAGGAGCAGCAGCTTCGGCTGGGTCAGGAGCGCGCGCGCGATCGACAGCATCTGCTGCTCGCCGCCGGACATCACGCCGGCCCGGCGGTGGCGGTATTCGGACAGCTGCGGAAACAGCGCGAAGACCCGCTCGAGCGTCCACATCGCGCGCGCCTCCACCGGACCGGGCACGCGCAGGTTCTCAAGCACCGACAGCGAGGCGAAGACGCGCCGATCCTCGGGCACGTAGCCGACGCCGAGACGCACGATCTCGTGCGGCCGCAGCCCGTCGAGGGAGGCGCCGTCGAATTCCACCGTTCCGGCCGTGACGGTGATCTGGTCGCGCACGATCGCCTTCATGGTCGAGGACTTGCCGACGCCGTTGCGGCCGATCAGGCAGACCACCTCGCCAGGTCCGATCTGCAGGTCGATGCCGTGCAGGGCTTCCGACTTGCCGTAGGACGCGTGAAGACCGCAGAGCCTCAGCATCAGGAATGCCCCCCGAGATAGACTGTCTGAACCTCCTCGTTGGCAGCGATCTCCTGCGGACTGCCAACCGCCAGGACCGCTCCGCGCACCATCACCGTCACCCGCTGCGCCGTTCTCAGGACCACGTCAATGTCGTGTTCGACGAAAAGCAGCGTCTTGCCGGTCTCGTCCACCCGCGCCGCCACCAGGTCCATCAGATGATGGCGTTCCTTGATCGACATGCCTGCGGTCGGCTCGTCGAGCAGCAGGAGCTCCGGATCCCCGGCGAGCGCCATGCCGAACTCCAGGCGCTTGCGGTCGCCCAGGCTAAGGTCGGCGACAGGGGTCTCCAGGCGATCCGACAGGCCGATGGTGCCCAGCATCGCCAGCGCGCGGTCTTCGGCCTCCTTCAGCACGGAGCGCGACAGGCTTGCCCAGCGCCCCGAGGTGATGACGAAGGCCGACGCCATGTTCTCGAGGACGGTCATGTGCAGGAACGCACGGGAGATCTGGAACGTCCGCCCGATGCCCCTGCGCGCCAGGTCCGCCGGCATCAGCCGCGCCACTTCCCGGTCCTTAAACAGGATGGAACCCTCGACGCCCGGCAACTGCCCGGCGATGCAGGCGATGAACGTCGACTTGCCCGCGCCGTTTGGGCCGATCAGCGCATGGCGTTCGCCGCGCGGCAGGTCGAAATCGACGCTGTTCAGCGCAACGAAACTGCCGAAGGCCTTGCGCACGCCGCGCGCGCTCAGCAGGAACCCGGCGGCCGTCATTGCCGTCCCCCGCGCGGCTGCCGGAGGCCGAGCCGCTCGGCGAGCGAGGTCAGTCCGTGCGGCAGCAGGATGACGATCGCCAGCAGGATGAGCCCGAGCGCGAGCCCCCAGTGGTTGGTCACCAGGGGCGCCCAGTGACGCAACTGGCTGAACACGATCGCGCCCACGACACCGCCCCAGAAGCTGCGCAGGCCGCCGATCACCACCATGATGAGCGCATCCAGGGTGAAGCCGAGCCCGGCGTAGTCGGGAAAGGCGGCGCCCTGAAACACGGCGTAGAGCGTGCCGGCGACGCCGGCGAAAAAGGCCGATATGGCGAAGACCGTGAGTTGCACCCGACGTGGCGCCAGGCCGAGCGCCTCCGCCCGCCAGCGGTCCTGGCCGACCGAGCGGATCGACAGGCCGAGCGGCGAGTTTATGATTCGCGCCAGGATCGCGAGGCCGACCACCAGCACGGCCAGCACGAGGCTGGTGAAATTCGCCTCCGACAAGCCGAAGCGGGCCGGCATGAAGCCGGTGATCCCCGTGTCGCCGCCGGTGAAGCCGTACCACTGGAACAGCACCGTGTAGGTGATCTGCGCGCAGGCGAGCGTCAGCATGGCGAAGTAGATCTCGGTGAGCCGTACGCACAGCGCGCCGAAGACGATCCCGCCCAGGGTGGCGACGAGCGGGCCGAGAACGAGCGCAGCCTCTACGGGAACGCCCGCCCGGGTTACCGCCAGCGTGAAGCCGTAGGCGCCGAGGCCGAAATAGGCCGCATGACCGAAGCTCACCATGTGGCCGTAAGTCATCAGCAGATTGAGGCTGGAGGCGAACAGCGCGAGGATCAGCATTTCGGACAGGGCGAGGGACAGACCCGCGCCACCGAACCGGTTCGCGGCTTCGGCACCGATCAGGGCCAGAACGAGCAGGGTCCAGCGTGCGGGCGTCATGCGAACGGCTGCGGTCATCGTGCGGGGCCTCCTTGCCGACCGAGCGATCGGGCGACCAGCACGACCGCCATGATCAGGAAGATCAGCACCATCGACAGGCGCGGGAAATAAAGCACTCCGACGGCCTTGGTGATCCCCACCAGCATGGCTCCGGCCAGCGCCCCGTAGAGGTTGCCGAGACCGCCGATCACGCAGACGATGAAGGCGGATACTATAACGGTGGTGTCGAGCAGGTAGTTGACGTCGCCCCAGGGCGCGGCCATGCCGCCCGCGATGCCCGCAAGGAAGGACCCGGCTGCGAAGACGGCGGTGAAGATCATCCGCTCGTTGATGCCGAGCAGTGCGGCCATGCCCCGGTCGTCGGTGGCGGCGCGCAGCAGGATGCCTGTGCGGGTGAAGCGGATGACGCCGATCATCGCCGCGACCACGGCGAGGCCGGCGGCGAAGATCACGAAGGGAAAGACGGGAAAGTAGGTGTCGCCGATGACGAGCGCCCCCATCAGGGCATCCGGCATCGGCACCGACAGGCTGTTCGCCCCCCAGATCCAGCGCACCACGTCGCGGATGACGAATACCAGCGCGATCGTGATGATCAGCTGCATCAGGCTGTCGGCGCCATAGACACGTCGCAGCGCCAGGACCTCGAAGGCGGTCCCGATCGCCGCCACGCCGATCCCGGCCAGGATCACGGCGGCGAAGAAGCCGGCTACCGTTCCCGGCGCGATCACCGGCACCAGCGCGTAGGTTAGGAACGCGCCCAGCATGTAGAGCGAGCCGTGAGCGAAGTTCACGATGCGCGAGACGCCGAAGATGAGCGTCAGGCCGGAGGCGATGAGGAAGAGCATCATGCCCTCCATCAGGCCGTTGACGAGCTGAACCCAGATCATGGATGCGTGCCGGCCAGCCCCCGGGGAGACCCGCTCCCCGGAGGCATGCCGCTCCCTTACATGGCCCTACTTCGCGGCGTCGCGCATGGCCTGGATGGTCTCTTCGCTGAACATCAGCGCGGCGCCGTCGAACTTCTCGACGTTCTTCATCGTCGGGAACGGGTAGGCCGGATCGAAATTGACCTCGCCGACATAGGCGGGCGCATTCATCTGCCCGTCGAAGGGGCGCATGGTCAGACCCTTGGCCTTCAGCCCGTCGAAGCTCGAGCCGGCGAACGCGGCCATCACCGGATCGGCCTCGGCGCTGCCCGCCGCTTTGGCGGCCTGGGCATAGAACATCATCGCGTCGTAGCCGTTGATGGCCCAGTCGGTCGGGTACTCGTTGTAGGCGGCGCGGTAGTCCTCGATGAAGGCCGACAGCTCCGCTCCCTGATCAAGCGCGAAGAAGGGCGCGCGGCCGATGCCGTATACCTTCTCCTTGGGCATGGCGTCGCCCATCGACTGGAGCGTGTCGACGGTCAGCAGCGTGACCAGGTTGGACTTCTGGAACATGCCGAAGCTCTGGCCCTGCTTGATCAGGCTGACCAGGCCGCCGCCGAAGACGGCCGCGAAGATCGCGTCGGGCTGGTTGGCGAGCGCCGCCGTGATGTAGGGGCCCATGTTGGCCTCGCCGACCTTGGTGAACACCGGAGCGGCGATCTCGATGTCGGGGCGAAGCTCCTTGAGCCGCGACGTGAAGGCGTCGACCGAGGTATGGCCCCATTCGTAGTCGAAGCCCATCGGCGTGATGCGCTTCCAGTCCGTCTTCTTCGCCACATATTCGGCGGCGGCAAAGGCCTCCATGGTGGCGTTGGCCTGGGTCTGGACGAAGTAGGGGTTGAACGCCTCGATGTTGGCCTTCTGCGTCGAGCCGATCATCGCGACATGCGGGATCTTGAATTCTGCCGCTACGGCATTGACCGCCAACAGCACCGCCGAGGAGCACACCCCGGTCAGCATCTCGATGCCTTCGGCGGCCGCCAGTTCGCGCGCCTGTTTGCCGCCTTCCTCCGGCTTGGTCTGGCTGTCGCGCACGACCAGTTCGACCGGACGGCCGAGGATTCCGCCGGCGGCGTTCAGGTCCTTGACGGCAAGCTTGGCGCCGTTCAGGCCGTCCTCCGAGATCGGCGCACAGGCGCCGGTCAGACCGGTCACGTAGCCGACCTTGAGGGCCTTGCCCTCGGCGTGAGCGGACCCGGCAAGGGCCGCCGCGATCGCCAGCGCGGATGCGCCGATCAGGTTTCTTGCAAGCATGTTTTCCTCCCAGATGATGCTTGTTGACGATGTGCGCAGTTCAGCGCGTGAATTTGCGGAAATTCGGCTTGCGCTTCTCCTTGAACGCAATGCCGCCTTCCCTGGATTCGTCGGTGTCGTAGTAGAGACTGAGGGCATACATGCCCAAACCGGCGATCCCGCGCTGATGCTCGGTGTCCGCGTTGAAGCTGCGCTTGGCGATGGCGATCGCTGTCGGCGACTTCTCCATGATCTCGGCGCACCAGGCCTCGACCTCGGCGTCGAGCCGGTCGTCGGGTACGACCGCGTTGACGAGGCCCATGGCGAGGGCCTCCTGCGCCTTGTAGCGGCGGCACAGGTACCAGATCTCGCGCGCCTTCTTCTCCCCCACCACGCGGGCGAGGAAGGCGGTCCCGTAGCCCGGATCGACCGAACCGACCTTCGGGCCGACTTGGCCGAACTGGGCGCTCTCCCCCGCGATGGTGAAGTCGCAGATGGTGCACAGCACGTTGCCGCCGCCGACGGCGAAGCCGCGCACCTTGGCGATCACCGGTTTCGGCACGTCGCGGATGATGGAATGCAGATCTTCCATCGGCAGGCCGATGGTGCCGCGGCCGTCGTACTGTCCCTCGTGCGCCGACTGGTCCCCGCCGGTGCAGAAGGCCTTGTCGCCGGCGCCGGTCAGGACGATCACGCCGATCCTCTTGTCCCAGCCGGCCCTGTTGAAGGCGTGGATCAGTTCCTCACAGGTCCGGCCGCGAAAGGCGTTGTACTTGTCGGGACGGTTGATGGTGATGGTCGCCACCCCATCCTTCACGTCGTAGAGGATGTCTTCGTAGGTCATCGTCTTACCCGTGCATGGTCAGGCCGCCGGAGACCGAGATCACCTGGCCGGTGATGAAGGCGGCGTCATCGGAGGCGAAGAACAGGATGGCGCCCGGCAGATCCTCGGGCTTGCCCATGCGGCCCATGGGGACCGCTTTGGTGAAGGCCTCGCGCAGCCTCTCCTTGTTGCCCGAGGCGTCCATGAAGCTTTCCAGCATGTCGGTCTCGGTGACGCCGGGGCAGACCACGTTGAAGGTGATACCCTGTCGCGCATGCTCGCGCGCCAGCGTCTTGGAAAAGGCGATCACGCCCGCCTTGCAGGCCGCATAGACGGACTCGCCCGACGAACCGACGCGGCCGGCGTCCGACGCGATCGAAACGATCCGGCCGCAGCGGCGCTCTGCCATTCGCGCCAGCACCGGATGAGTGATGTTCAGGACGGCGCGCAGATTGATGTCGATCAGCTTCGTCCAGAAGTCCGGCTGCGACTTCAGGAACGGCACGAACAGGTCCCAGCCGACATTGTTGACCAGCACGTCGACGGCGCCGAACTCGGCCTCGACCCGCGCCACCGCAGCGGACGTGGCCTCGAAGTCGGTCAGGTCCACCGGCAGGGCCAGCGCCTCGCCACCCGCCGCCGCGATCCGCTCGACGACGGCCGCAGCCGCGTCTTCGGCAATATCGCAGACGACGACCCGCGCACCCTCCTCGGCAAAACGGCAGCAGGTCGCGGACCCGATTCCGCCACCTCCCCCCGTTACGACAATTACTTTACCTTTAAGTCCGTTCACGCACAGCTCCCGATCCGTCCGGTCAGCCGTTCCCGGCCCCGGAATCGAAATATTCTTTCTTCCAGGATACGATGATGCCCCGATTGTTTCGCGAAGCGTCTTAACTCTTCGTACAGCGGGTTTCAATATATGTCAATCTATTTACTTATATGCCTCGAGTCGCCCGTCGGATCCGGCCTTGACGCAGGCATTCGAACGGCAGAGATTGCAGGTATGAAGAAACCAGTTGTCAC
Organism: Polymorphum gilvum SL003B-26A1; assembly: GCF_000192745.1. Lineage (NCBI taxonomy): Bacteria > Pseudomonadati > Pseudomonadota > Alphaproteobacteria > Rhodobacterales > Paracoccaceae > Polymorphum > Polymorphum gilvum. The sequence goes on along the minus strand of NC_015259.1, from coordinate 4,119,034 downwards.
GAACGACGCCCTGGCCCACGGACTGAGCAACCGGCTTGCGTTCCGGCTCTACCAATGCGCCAACCTGCTCAACAAGACCGGCACCAGGGCGCTGGAGCGGCACGACGTGACGACGCAGCAATGGGCGATCCTGGGCGCGCTGGTGCGCGACCGCTGGGTGAACGGCATCGCCGTACGCGATCTGGCGGCTCTGCTCATGGTCAGCCGGCAGAACCTGACCGGCGTGCTGTCGCGACTCGAGTCCCGCGGACTGGTCGAGCGGGTGGTGGACGAGAACGACAACCGGTCGCGCCTGATCCGACTCACCAAGGCCGGCTGGCAGCGCTGGGCGGACATGCAGGAGGACATCGCCGGCTTCTATGCCGACGCCATGCGCGACCTGTCGACCAACGATATGATCCACGCCCTGCACTATCTGGACCGGCTGCGACAAAACCTGCGCGCCGTGGACGAGGCGCAGGGCGGCGAGGACTGAGCCCGCCGTACCGGGTCAGGCCCGCGTCAAGGTCGGTCTCGCTGGCCCGTCTTCGCCCGCGCCTCGGCGATCAGCGCCTTGGCGATGATGGTCTGCTGGATCTGCGTCGTGCCCTCGTAGATGCGGAACAGCCGGGCGTCCCGGAACAGCTGCTCGGCGCGATAGTCCCTGATGTAGCCCGCTCCGCCGTGCACCTGAACATTGCGGTCGGCGACCCGCCCGACCATCTCCGATGCGAACATCTTCGCACAGGCCGCCGCCATCGAGACGTCCTCGCCGGCATCGCGCCGGCGCGCGGCGTCGAGCACCAGGGCGCGCGCCGCAAGGGCGTCGGCCTTGCTGTCGGCAAACATCGCCTGCAGCAGCTGGAACTCGGCGATGGGCCTGCCGAACTGCGTGCGGCCGACCGCATAGGCCAGCATGTCGTCGATGATCCGCTCCGCCAGCCCGGTGCAGGCGGCCGCGATATGCAGCCGTCCCTTGTCCAGCACCTTCATCGCGGTCTTGAAGCCCTGCCCTTCGACGCCGCCGATCAGGGCATCAGCAGGGATCCGGCAATTGTCGAAGATGACGTCGCAGACATGGGCGCCCTGCTGACCCATCTTGCGCTCCGGCTTGCCGAGCCCGAGGCCCGGCACGCCCGCCTCGACAGCGAAGGCGGAGACGCCGCCTGCCCCCTTGATGTCGGGATTCGTGCGCGCCATCACCGTGAACAGGCCCGCATGCGGCGCATTGGTGATGAAGCGTTTGGTGCCGTTCAGCACGTAACTGTCGCCGTCCCGGCGCGCCGTGGTGCGCACGCTGCCGGCATCGGAGCCGACTTCGGGCTCGGTCAGCGCGAAGGAGCCGATCAGTTCGCCGCTGGCCAGGCGCGGCAGGTACCTCGCCTTCTGCTCGGACGTTCCGTCGATCGCGACCCCCTGGCTGCCGATGCCGACGTTGGTCGCGAACATGGAGCGGAAGGCGGGCGCGGCACGCCCGAGCTCGAAGACGACCAGCGCCTCCTCTTCCATCGACAGACCGAGTCCGCCGTAGTCCTCCGCGATCGACAGGCCGAACAGTCCCATCTCGCGCATGGCCGCGACGATGTCGGCCGGCATCGCGTCGGTCTCGGCCACTTCGGCCTCGCGGGGGATCAGGCGCTCGTCGACGAACCGGCGAATGGTCGCCACGAGTTGGGTCCGTGTTTCGGGATCGAGCGGCATTGGGTCTCCTCCTATTTTATATAAATATATTTACTTTATAATCTAATGGCAATCCGCGAACGAGCGAAACAACGACAAAAAATAGCTTATAATCAGTCCTAAAATCGCACAGCCGATCTCTAGCTTGATATCTTAAAGTAAATATATTGATATAAGTCGGGGCGAGGCCAGCGCGCAGACGGGCTCGCCCGGCCAGGTCGCCAAGCCTTCCAGAGGACAGAACACGCCATGAGCAGCCCCACCATTGTAACCCGCATCGAGGACGGCGTAGGCATCATCACCCTCAATCGGCCCGAGGCGCTGAACGCCCTCAACGAACGGCTTACCCGAGAGATCGCCGAAACGGTCGATGCCTGGGAAGAGGACGACGCCGTGGGGGCGATCGTCGTCACCGGCTCTGAACGGGCCTTCGCGGCCGGAGCAGACATCAAGGAGATCCGGGACAAGTCCTTCATGGACGTGTTCCAGGAGCAGTTCATCACCCGCCACTGGGAGCGCATCGCCAGTGCGCGCAAGCCGACGATCGCCGCGGTCTCGGGCCATGCCGTCGGCGGCGGTTGCGAACTGGCCATGATGTGCGACATCATCGTCGCCGCCGAATGCGCCCGCTTCTCGTTGCCCGAAACGGGCATCGGCATCATCCCCGGCGCCGGCGGGACCCAGCGGCTGACCCGCGCCGTCGGCAAGGCGCTTGCCATGGACATGATCCTGACCGGCCGCGTGCTCACCGCCGAGGAGGCGTGCGCGGCGGGGCTGGTGGCCAGGGTGGTGGCGGACGGCTCGCAGGTCGACGAGGCGGTGCGGATGGCAGCCCGGATCGCCCGGTCGTCCCGGCCGATCATCATGCTCGCCAAGGAGGCCGTCAACAAGGCCTTCGAGACGCACCTCGCAGAGGGCGTCCACCTGGAGCGCCGCCTGCTCTACGCCACCTTCGCCACCGAGGATCGAAAGGAAGGAATGGCGGCCTTCGAGGCCAAGCGCAAGCCCGTGTTCCGGAACCGCTGACGGCCCTGGAGCGCCTGATTGCGGCCATCCCGCTGGCGCACCCTTCCGGCGCCTCCGATGCCGATCGGGTAGCCGGTCACGGAGAGTCCCGCGCCGGCCAGTCGAGGGTCGCACGCCGTCCGACCGTCAGGGCGCTCACCGATGTGGCGATGGCCTGGCGGTCGATCCGGAAGTGCGGTAGTGAGGCCTGTTTTCTCTACAGCCCGACGCCGTGCTTCCCGATGAGGGCATGCGCCGAGGCTGATCCGGATCGACGCCGCACGGCGTTCCGGATCCAAATGTTTCGGCCATCGAACCTGAAAAGATAAATAGTTTAGGACCGGATCAGATTGGGCCGGGCGAGGGAAGTTTCAGCTTTCGGGGATTCGGTGTTCCGGAAGGGGGAGGAGACGACTTATCTCGGCGTTTCCGGCGGACAGCGTCCAGTGAGACGACGGACAACACCTTGCGCGATGCCAACCTTGTTTCAGGTTGACTGTCTTTTGGGAAATCGCGGAATTCTGCGGCTCGCCGAAATGGCGCAGAGTCGGAAAATAAATGGCGGAGGGGATGGGTCTGACGTCGAACCTTCTCTGCCATATAAGCCATTGTTTTATATGACGCTGGTGATGGTTTGAATGGTCATCTGGTTCAGGCGCGACTGGCAGCGAAACGGATGATCGGGGCTATTATGGCTTCATGGAGAGATCGACTGACCTGCCCGCTGCGGCGCGCCGTGGATTCACGACGGCCATCACCCGTCCCGCGCGTTTTTGGCCTTCCTGAGAGGGGTGCCAAAATGTAGGCACGTCTCATCGCATTGACATGACGGCAATTTTTTAAGCGCCGTGGTGGAGCCCGGCAAGATGAATTCGACGTTTTCCCTCCTTCTGGTCTTCCTGGCCCGGTTCTTCATGCCGCGGCACAACGCGCAGATGCGGCTGCTCAAGGCCCAGATCCATATTCTCCGGGCCCGCATCCCGGCGCAAAGGATCATCCTGTCGCCCGCCGAGAAATCCGAGCTGCTGCGCATCGGGGCGGAGTGCGGACACGATATCGACGGGCTTATGGAGGTGGCCAGGCCCGCGACCTACAAGCGCTGGCTTGCCCAGATGCGTGATGGGCGCGCCTTCAAGGCCGTGGGCAGGCCGCGCCTGACGCAGGAGCTGCGCGACGTCGTCATTCGCATCGGCTCGGAAAATCTCCTCTGGGGCTACAAGCGGATCGCCGGGGAGCTGAAAAAGCTCGGGCTCTATGCCGGCGCCAACTCGGTCAAGCGCATCCTCGATGAGGCGGGCATCCACCCCAGCCCCGAGAAGCGGAAGAAGAAGCCGGCCCTGCCGTGGACCACCTTCGTCAGGGCGCATATGGAAAGCATGGTGGCCTGCGACTTCTTCACCAAGACTGTGCTTACCGCCCGCGGGCCGCTGACGGCCTATGTGCTGATCTTCATCCATCTCGGCAGCCGCCGCGTGTTCTGCAGCACCCCGACCTACGCCCCCGACTCGGTATGGGTAACCCAGCAGGCCCGCAATACGCTGATGTGGTGCGCGGACCAAGAGATCACGCCGGATTTCCTGATCCGCGACGCCGACACCAAGTTCAGCGCCAGCTTCGATGCCGTCTGGGCGTCGGAAGCTGCCCGGGTCATCCAGATCCCGCACCGGGCGCCGAACGCCAATGCCTTCGCGGAATCCTTCATCGGCACCATCAAGCGCGAATGCCTGGATTTCTTCGTCTGCTTCAGCCGGTCGCAGCTCGACTATATCCTGCGCACCTGGGTGCGCCATTACAATGTCGAGCGCCCGCATCGCGGGCGCGAGATCGGCAACAACGTGCTTCAGGTCGATTTCCGCCCCGCCCGTGACGGCCCGATCTGCTGCCGGCGCCAGCTCGGCGGCATCGTTACCTCCTACACGCGCGATGCGGCGTGATCCGTGGTTCGAGAGCGAGCCGCAGAAAGCTTGACGGCTTTGACGCCGAGGGCATCCGCCAGAGCGACTCCATTTGGAACCATCAGTGCGTCAGCCCGCTGACCATATTGCCGGGCCGTTGCTCCCGGACCTTCAGTCCCGGCGTGAAACTTCACTCTGATATCGACGCTCACGTTCGGGCCAGGTGCTCCTGATGAAGGCAAGAACCGCCCGGATTTCCGCATCGCTCAGCACACGGGCAAACCCGGGCATGTCGCTTTCATAGCCGCCCCCGACGACAGCGGCGGTGCCTTCCTTCACGATGCGGAACAGAAGTTCGTCGGGGTGATGCCAGGTGTGGCCGCTGGCATCGTGTGGTGGTGCAGGCAGGCGGCCGGAGGGCAGCGGGGATTGCCAGTCCGGCTGTCCTTCCAGCGATGCCCCGTGGCACGATGCACAGTGATCGGCATAGAGTCCGCGCCCGGCCTCGATCGTCCTGGTGGAGTCAGCGCTTGTCGCGTGCTTCTTGCCGAATTGCCAGATGAACAGGAGCGCAAGGGAGAGCGATACTGCCATCACAAATACCAGATGTGTTCTGGAAATCCCGCGCAATCGCTCCTCCGAATCTTCCGTCATGGATCACGATCATCACGATTTCGTTCATGTGGGCGCAAGCCTGCGGCATTGGCGGCAATGGACAATTGCGACCGGTCTTCCTATCTTCGTCGCATGTTTGGTCGCATCGTCGCCCTTCTCGTCGTCCTGTCCTTCGCCGTCGTCACGGCGATGACGGCGGCGCATGCGGCGCGCACGATGCTGGATGGCACGATGGCGGCCGCCCATGACAGCCACATGATGGTGAAGCCAGATACCGGCAGCGCCGATTGCGGAACGGGATCGGATTGCGGCACCAGCGATGCCGCCGCCTGTGCCATGGCCTGTGCCGGTGTACCCGGCGTCATCGCGTCTGTTCCGGACGCGGCAATCGAGGATCGCCCGCGCGCCGCCCATACCCTGCCGGTTGACATGGATGCTCCCGGGCAGGGTCCGGGCCTGAACGAACGACCTCCCAAGATCCGTCTCCTTTGATCTCGCCCCGGGCCCTCGCCCGCGGCGGCCCATCGGACCTGACATGCGGGACGGCAGTCCCGAGGAGACGAACATGAACAATCTTACCCGTCGCGGCTTTCTGGCCGCAGGTGCTGCCGTGCTGGCAGCCGCCCATCTTCCCCGTGCCGCCTATGCCGAGGCGGCCCCACTCGCCTTGACCGCAACCCGCAGGACGCTCGACATCGGCGGGCGGGCGGCCACGGTCTTCGGCCTTGCCGGCCCCGGCGGTCAGGGGCTGACCCTCGATCCCGGCCAGCGGTTCCGGGTCGATCTGAAGAATGATCTCGACGTCCCGACCATAATCCATTGGCACGGGCAGATCCCGCCCAATGCCCAGGATGGCGTGCCCGACATGCCGCTGCCGCTCATCGCGCCGGGTGAGACGCGGTCCTTCGATTTCGCCCCGCTGCCCGGCACCTTCTGGATGCACAGTCATGTTCCGCTGCAGGAAATGCAACTGCTGGCCGCTCCACTGATCGTGCGCGCTCCCGAGGATCTGACCGCCGACCGGCAGGAGGTCGTGCTGTTCCTGCACGATTTCTCGTTCAAGACCCCCGAGGAGGTGCTGGTGGAGATCGGCGCCGGCGGTGGCGGCAGCCACGGGGGGCACGGCGACGGGATGCAGGCCATGGGGTCCGGCATGATGGGCATGGGCGCGATGCAGCGGATGGACCACGGCTCCATGGGCGGCATGGCGATAGGCGGCATGGCCATGGACCTGAACGATTACGACTGGGACGCCTATCTCGCCAATGACCGCACGCTTGCCGACCCGGAGGTGGTGGCGGTGGAGCGCGGCGGGAGGGTACGGCTGCGCGTCATCAACGCCGCCGCCGCGACGGTGTTCTGGATCGACACCGGCGCCGCCCGGGCGCGGCTGATCGCCGTGGACGGGCATCCGGTGCAGCCCGTCGCGGGCAATCGCTTCGGTCTTGCCATGGGGCAGCGCCTGGACCTCGACATCGACTTGCCAGCCGAAGGCGGCGCCTGGCCGATTCTGGCGCTGAGGGAAGGCGCACGCGAACGCACCGGCCTGATCCTCGCTACGCCGGGGGCCGCAGTTCGGCGCGTCGAGAGCCTCGCCGACACCGATACCCCCGCCTTTGACACCGATCTGGCACAGGAGTCGCGGCTGATGGCTGCCGATCCGCTGACCGAGCGTCCGGTCGATCGCAGCCAGATACTGATGCTGGATGGCCAGATGCAGCCCTATGTCTGGACGATCAACGGCGCCACCTGGGGTGAGCACAGGCGGGTCACTGCGAAGTCGGGCGAGCGGGTGGTGCTGTCCTTCCACAACATGTCGATGATGGGGCACCCGATGCACCTGCACGGCCATGTGTTCCAGGTCGTCGGCCTGAACGGACGGCGCGTCGCGGGTGCCCGGCGCGACACCGTTTATGTGCCGCCGATGTCGATGGTCGATATCGCGCTCGACGCAGGCGAGGCGGCACGCTGGATGCTGCACTGCCACCACATGCCGCATCTGGCCAGCGGCATGATGACCGAGTTCGCGGTCAGCACATGACCGCGCAAGGCCGAGGGCGCCGCATGTCAGCGCCCCTCGGCGGAGAACCTGCAACGGGCAATATTTCAAGCTTCCCGATCGCCTCTTGACCTTCCAGCGGTTGGAAAGCGCAGAACAGGTGAAACGCAAGCTCAGGATGAAACGCCGAGGAGGCGTGGAAATGACCAGCAAGACCGAACACGATCACCAGAAACATGCGCACGCTCGTTCGACCCACGGGCATGTGCACGATCACGCGCAAGACCATGCGGCCGCCGCGCCGGACACAGCCCACAAGGTCAAGGACCCGGTCTGCGGCATGATGGTCGATCCCCACACGACCGCGCACAAGGCCGAGCATGGCGGCCGGCCCTATTACTTCTGCTCGGCCGGATGCCGAACGAAGTTCTTGGCAGACCCGGACCGCTATCTGGATCCGGAACCGGCGACCGAGAAGGCCGAGCCGGTTCCGGAGGGGACGATCTACACCTGCCCGATGCACCCCGAGATCCGCCAGGTCGGACCGGGGTCATGCCCGATCTGCGGCATGGCGCTGGAGCCGGTGCTGGTCAGCCTGGAGGCCGGACCCAATGAGGAACTGATCGACATGACGCGCCGGTTCTGGATCGGGCTGGCGCTGACGATTCCAGTGGTGATCCTCGAAATGGGCGGCCATTTTCTTGGCCTGACTCACTATATCGGCCAACTGACCTCGAACTGGTTGCAACTGATCCTCGCAACGCCGGTCGTGCTATGGGCTGGTTGGCCGTTCTTCCAGCGCGGCTGGCAGTCGCTGGTCAACCGCAGCCTCAACATGTTCACCCTGATCGCCATGGGCACCGGGGCGGCGTGGATCTACAGCGTCGTCGCCACGCTGGCGCCCGGCATCTTTCCCGACGCCTTCCGAGAGCACGACGGCTCGGTCGCGGTCTATTTCGAGGCGGCGGCGGTCATCACCGTCCTAGTCCTGCTCGGGCAGGTGCTGGAACTGCGCGCGCGCGAGAGCACCAGCGGCGCGATCCGCGCGCTCCTGGACCTTGCCCCCAAGACCGCCCGGATCATTCGTGACGACGGCACCGAGGAGGAAGTTCAGCTCGACAGTGTGCAGGTCGGCGACCGCCTGCGGGTGCGTCCCGGCGAGAAAGTGCCCGTCGATGGCGAGGTGCTGGAGGGCCGCAGCGCCGTCGATGAATCGATGGTGACGGGCGAGTCGATGCCGGTGACCAAGGAGGTCGGCGCCAAGGTCATCGGCGGCACCATGAACCAGTCGGGCGCGCTGGTGATCGAGGCGAAGAAGGTCGGCCGCGACACCATGCTGTCGCAGATCGTCCAGCTCGTCGCCGAGGCGCAGCGAAGCCGCGCACCGATCCAGCGCCTCGCCGATCAGGTCTCCGGCTGGTTCGTGCCGGCGGTGATCCTGGTCGCCATCCTCGCCTTCGTCGCCTGGTCGATCTGGGGGCCGGAGCCGCGCTTCTCCTTCGGTCTCATCGCGGCGGTCTCGGTCCTGATCATTGCCTGCCCCTGCGCGCTGGGGCTGGCGACGCCGATGTCGATCATGGTGGGCGTCGGGCGCGGCGCGCAGGCGGGGGTGCTGATCAAGAACGCCGAGGCGCTGGAGCACATGGAGAAGGTCAACACCATCATCGTCGACAAGACCGGAACCTTGACCGAGGGCCGGCCCGCCGTCACCGCCATCGTGCCGGCGGCGGGCTTTACCGAAGGTGAGGCGCTGCGCCTTGCCGCCAGCGTCGAACGCGCGAGCGAGCATCCCCTCGCGCTTGCCATCGTTCGCGCGGCGGACGAACGCGGGATCGCGGCCGCGCCGGTCGCGGATTTCGATTCGCCCACCGGCAAGGGCGCCTATGGCACGGTCGAGGGCAAGCGCATCGCGCTTGGCAACGCAAAATTCCTCGCCGAACATGGGGTCGATGTCGCGCCGCTGGCCGATGAGGCCGACCGGCTGCGCGAGGACGGGGCGACCGCGATCTTCATGGGCGTCGATGGTCGCGTCGCGGCAATCTTTGCCATCGCCGATCCAGTCAAGCCCTCGACGCCCGAGGCGCTGGCCGCGCTCAAGGCGCAAGGCATCCGTGTGGTCATGCTGACGGGGGACAACTGGACGACGGCGAAGGCCGTCGCCCGCCGGCTCGGCATCGACGAAATCGAAGCCGAGGTTCTCCCCGATCAGAAAAGCGCGGTCGTCGCGCGGCACAAGGCGGCGGGCGAGGTGGTGGCGATGGCCGGCGACGGCGTCAACGACGCGCCGGCGCTGGCTGCCGCCGATGTCGGCATCGCCATGGGCACCGGCACCGATGTGGCGATGGAAAGCGCTGGCGTCACCCTGCTCAAGGGCGATCTCAACGGTATCGTCCGCGCCCGCCGGCTGTCGGAAGCGGTCATGGGCAACATTCGCCAGAACCTGTTCTTCGCCTTCATCTACAACGCGCTTGGCGTGCCGGTCGCGGCGGGGGTGCTCTATCCGTTCTTAGGCATCCTGCTGTCGCCGATCATCGCCGCTGCCGCCATGGCGCTGTCCTCGGTCAGCGTGATCGCCAATGCCGCCCGGCTGCGGAGGGTGAAGCTGTGATCGCCGTGCGGCATCAACAGCCGAACCCGCGCACGCACATGCCGACGTCGTGCCGCGGCAGATGCGTACCTGCTCACCCCTTCGTGCGTCGCGCCCCGACCGTGACGGCGAGACAATGCAATCCATGAAACGAGGTTTGACGATGAGAAACGATCACAACATTAGCCGGCGCACCATTCTGGCCGCTGTCGGAGTGCTGCCCTTGCTGATGTCGATGCCGGGGCGGGGACATGCCGAAGCGCTGCCGCTGGTGAGCGTCAGCAAGGATCCGTCCTGCGGCTGCTGTGACGGCTGGGTCGCGCATATCGAGGCGGCGGGGTTCCCTGTGCGGGTGGTGGAGTCCGCCGACATGGACAGCCTCAAGCAACGCCTCGGCGTGCCGGCCGATCTGGCATCGTGCCACACCGCCGAGGTGGGCGGCTATGTGGTCGAGGGCCATGTCCCCGCCGAAGCAATCCGCCGCCTTCTGTCCGAGCGGCCCGAGGCGACAGGGCTGGCCGTTCCCGGCATGCCCGCCGGTTCGCCTGGCATGGATTTTCCGGGCGTGGATCCCGAACCCTACGAAGCGTTCCTGTTCGGCCAGACCACCCGCAGCTTCGGGCGCTTCCTCGGTTCACGGGAAATCTGACACAGGCAGGCCCGACATGACCGCCCAGCTTGCGCATGATCGAAAGCAGCACCTGGCCGAGGCGACTTGCCTCCGTCAGCGGAGCGGTCTCGTCACGGCTGGTGGCGCGCGGCGGGAACGCGGCAACGCATCGGTCTCGCGGGGCACCGAGAAGGCAGGTGGCGCATGAGCGAGCGTGCACGAGTTGCTTTTCGGGCGGGGTATGGCCGATTGCGCCAGGTTGCAGTCTGCATCCTGCTGCTTGCCATCGGCGCCCTGGTTCTGCAGGCGCCGGCACATGCCGGCCCAGCCGGACACGCCATCCACCAGCAACAGAGCGCCGCCACGGCAGGCCACTGCACCCAGCATCACATGCTGGTTGACCATGGCGCTGGTTCAACTGCTGGCTGCGTCAGTGCTGACAGCGGCGTCAGTCTGGTGGACTGCTGCCAAGCCTGTCTGATCGCCGCCGTTCCCGTCGAGCCGCCGGCGTTGGGCGTATCCGCAAGTAGTGAGGTTTTTCTCTGTCTGCGCCGTAACTTCTGCGGGCGATCCCCCGCAGGAATCCTGAAGCCGCCCCGTCTGATCGCGGCGTGAGCGCCGGGAATTGTCGGGAGATCCCGAGATGTCTCCGGCCGCCCCGCGCCAACCCGAGAAACCGACGAACAGAACGGAGAACCGCGTCCGCGAATCCGGGCCGGGGCTCTCGGAACCAAAGGATGAAATCAATGAATCGAACCGTAATCGCCCTTTGCGCCAGCATCCTCTCCGGCCTGGCGGGCGCTGCCTTCGCTCAGGCCGAGCATGACACCCACCACCCGGCAACCCCGCCCGCACAGGCGGAGCAGGTGCCCGCGCCGACGCCTCCCACAGGCCACATGCCCCACATGCAGGGCATGACCGGCATGCAAGGGATGATGCCCGAGCAGTGCCGGGCCATTATGCAGGCCATGACTCCTGAATGCATGGGCGCGATGCAGCAGATGATGCAGGGCGGGATGATGGCCACGCCGCACGCCGAGGCGGCTCCGGCGAATGAAAGCCTTCCCGACTTCACTCGGGCCAATATCGAGGCCATGGATGCGATGCACGGACCGATGATGGACGGCGTCATGGCCGACGATCCGGATGTCGCCTTCGTCCGGGGCATGATCCCGCATCATCTGGGTGCGATCGACATGGCCAGGATCGTCCAGCAATATGGGGACGATCCGCAAACGAAAGAATGGGCCGCCCAGATCATCGCGGCGCAGGAGCGCGAGATCGCCGAAATGCAGGCCTGGCTGACGGCGAATGCCGGCGAGGCGTCGGCACCCTTGGGTCAGACAGGTGGAACCGTCTATTCCGCCAATGAAGGCGGCAACTCGATCAGCGCCATCGACCTCGGCACCGGAGCGGTCGACACCGTCTCGATCCCGGTCGCTCCTCACAACGTCGATCTGACCCCCGATGGCAAGCTGCTGTTGGCGGTTGGCGAGCCTGCTGCCGGCGGAGATCATGGCGCGGACGGGCACGGGCATGGCGCGGAAGGCGCGGCCGAGGGTCTGCTGGTCATTTTCGATCCGCAGAACATCGCCGCGCCCAAGGCGACCGTCGCCGTGGGCTCCCACCCGGCGCATGTTGTTGCGGACCGGCTGGGGCGCGCGTTTGTCGCGCTGTCGGGCGGCGACGAGATCGCGGTGGTTGATCTCGAAAAGGCCGAGGTCATCGGGCGCATTGCGACGGGCGACTATCCGCACGGCCTGCGGCTTAGCCCGGATGAAACCGAGCTCTATGTGGCCAATGTCGAGGACGGATCCGTGTCCGTCATCGACACGCAGGCGCTCTCCGAGGTTGCGCGCATTCCGGTGGGCGCAGCGCCGGTCCAGGTCGGCTTCACGCCTTCGGGCGCTCAGGTCTACGTCTCGCTTCGGGACGAAAACCGTGTGGCGGTCATCGACACCTCTACCCGCGAGGTGACGGACAGGATCGATGTCGGGCCGAATCCGATCCAGATGTTCGCGACCCCGGACGGAGCCTATGTCTATGTGGCCAACCAGGGCACCGACGCGGAGCCGAACGACACCGTGTCCGTGATCGACACCGCGACGGGTCAGGTGGTGAAAACCCTCACCACCGGTGGCGGCGCACATGGCGTCTCGGCATCGGCGGACGGTGCCTTGGTGTTCGTGACCAACATCGCCGATGACAGCGTGTCGATCATCGACGTCGAGAGGCAGGAAGTGGTGAGCACGGTGCCGGTCGGCGATCGTCCGAATGGCATCGTCTACGGCGGATGAGCCGTTGAGCAATCGGCGCCGGGGATCTCTCCGGCGCCAGTCGTCGGCCGGGGACTGAGCGCGACTCCCGGCCGCCGTCGAAGATCTTGAACTTGATGATGATGCCGGTCAGCAGCGCCAGCACTACGCCGGCCGAGATCCCTGCACGCTGTCGGGGTGCTGCTCGCGCTGCTTGCCCCGCCGCTGCAGCGAGCAGCAATCCAATGGTCTGGTCGTGGGTATTGGGGCTGAATCGGCTGCAATTGACTGAGCTGCTTGGCGCGACAAGTTCACAACTTGTCACTGCTGGCATCGGTGAAGCCTAGAAGGTGCAGGGTGCACAATTGTGCCCATCGCCGCACGGGACAGATGTGGCATTGCCGTGCCACCATTCCGGCGCAGCGAATCCCTGCCGCTCTTTGAATCTGTGAACCTGTGATCCGGGCCGGGCGTGTCGCTCCGGTCGAGGCGTCTGGCGCTTCCCGATGCGATGCCGCCCGGCCCGGCATTCACACACGCTGGCGTTCATGCCTGCAGATCAAAAGTCCGTCTCGACATAGACCCCGGCGCAGTCATAGGCGACGGCGGCGGCCGTTGCGCCGGTGTTGAGGAAGAGCCGCGGCGACAGGAACTGGGTTGCGGCGGGCAGATCGGCGCTGATCTCCTGTTCGAAGACTGCGCCGGAGACCTCGTCGACGACCCGCACCCAGACGGAGCTGCCATTCGGCGGGGCGGCGATGTAGAGGGTCAGCACGCCGCCGGTGGCGATGGCGAAGCTCGCCCCCATGTCGGTCTGCGTCGGGGCCCCGGTTCCATCGTTCGCGACCAGCTGCCATCGGGTGTGCGTGCCGCGCTGGAAGCCGATGCCGATGCAGTTCACCACGGCGGCCAAGGTCAACGTCGTCGCCAGCGCGGCCGTGGATCCGTAGAGACCGAAGAACCCCATCCCGGTCGCCTGCAGGGTCGTCAGCGACAGCCGCGTGACAAAGGTCCAGCCGCCAAGCCCCGCCGCATTGCCGCGCCAGCAGGCCCAGCCTGCGGAGCGCTGATCCGCCACTGAGTCAACGACTGCCGCCGAGGTCAGTCGCCAGCGTCGCATGGAGGTGGCGAGGTTCGTTGCGGCCAGTGCGGGCGTGGAAACGGTGCCGACCGAGGTGATCGGCAGGCCTTCGCTGTTGATCGTGGTGCCGGTAGAGGGCGACCAGTTGGCGATGCGGTTCACCCCGAAGTGGGGTTGCAGCGGGAAGTCGCGGCCGGAGGGACGCATCACGTCGATCCACGGCGCCCCGGCGCGGCTGCGGGCGTAGATGGCGGCCTTGCCTGCGGGCGGCGGAGGCGGGGCGGCGGCCAGTCCCGGCAGGACCGTGGGCTGCGGCAGTTCCACCTGGCCGCTGGTGCGGTCGATCCGGATCGCATCAAAGAAGGTCGAGCCATCCGGGCTGACCTTGAAGCTGAAGTCGTCACTGCCGAGAAGGCCGATCAGCGCGCGGGCGGAAAAGCCCGTCTTGAAGGCAAAGGCCGCATCGTTCCCGGCCGCCGCTTTGTTGACCGTGGCCTCGATCCCGGCCCCGGCGTTGTTGAACAGGAGCGCTGGGGTGTTGACCGAAACCCGATTGTAACTGTCTGCCGTTGCCCCGCCGAGGCCGAGCAGCTGCGCAGTCAGGTTGGCCTGGGGCATGCCGACCTGCGTGACGGCATTGGCGAAGGTGACCATCGGCGTGTTGATGACGGTCGTGCCCCCGGCCCCGGCGGTGGCCGAGCCGATGTTGACGACGGTGGTCGATCCGGACGCGCCGCCGACTCCGATGTTCACGGTCTTTGTGACCCCGGTCGTCGTCGCGCCGGTGCCCAGCCCATAGGTCGCGGTGCCCGTCGCCGTGCCGATGGTTGCGGTCGCGGCGGCGACCGTGACCGTGCCTGAGGCGGTCAGTGAGCCCGAGAAGGTCTTGTTGCCGGTGAAGGTCTGGGTGCCCGCCAGGATCGCCAGCTCCGAGGAGGTGTTCGGCAGGGTGAAGCTGCGGGTGGTCCCTGCGCTGATCCCTGCCAGCGAGAAGGTGGCCTTCTTCGTGGGATCCGCATCGTTCACCAGGCTGAACACCGCATCGGACACGTCGCGGGGCTCGCCCACCACCTCCCAGGCCGCGCCGGTCCAGACGAGGAACAGCCCCTCGGCCGCGATCCAAGTGATCCAACCGGGGCGCGGCACGAGGCGGATCCACGCGCCATCGATCCAGAAGGCGATGTTCAGGTCCCAACCGGCCCAGAGGCCGGTGGCTCCCGAGGCCACCAGATGCCGGTCCCCATCGGCGGGGCTCGCTGGCGGCGCGGTGCGCGTGCGGTCGAGCACCGACAGCTGCACCATGGCGTCCAAGAGGCGCAGGGCCTCATTGTGGGTGACATGCTTCTGCGCCTGAGCCGCCAGCAGATACGGCAGTCCCAGATGGGTCGTGGTGTCGGACATGGGTCGTCCCTTCAGAACAAGAGGGTCACAGTCGCGGGCGTGCCGCGGCCGAGGCGGTTCGAGAGCTGGTAGATGCGGATCGCCAGCGTCTGACCGGGGCCAAGCGGCGTGCCCCAATCGGCGGTCTGCTGGGCGGCGGTGTAGAGGACGGAGGTCGTGATGCTGGTGAGCGTCCTCTTGACCAAGGCCCCGTCGATGATCTGGATGTCGTAGCTCTCAGAATCCTCAGCCAGCGGCACCTCGACCTGTTCCCAGGCATCGGCCACCAGCGCGCGCGACCGCCGCGTCCAGCGGAGGATCAGATCGCCCGGGTTGCGCGCCGCGCGCCATGGTTGTTCGACATGAACCGGGGCAAAGGGCACAAGGCCGCGCCCGGTCGGCGTGAAGCTCTGCGCCACATAGGTCTCGTCGCTGACCGGGCGGCTCGCCGGGCCGATGCGCCAGTTCCAGGGGAGCCCGAGATCGGCCTCGGCGATCGGCAGTGGTGCCAACGAGGCGTCCAGCACCACGACGCGGGCACCGGCGGGCGCCGGGTTGCCGATGGCGGCCTCGGTCCCGCGCTGGCCGCGCAGGAGCCGGGTCAGGCGATAGCGACCGGGGGCCAGCAGTTCGGCCACGCCCGCCTGCACGATCTCCCAGACACTCGGTGCGCTCTCGATGGCGAGCGCGTTGGCGCCGCCGAACAGCGCCAGATCCGTGACGCTCTCCAGCGTGCCGGTCAGCAAGTCGACCACCAGCGCGTTGCCGAGGTCGAAGCGCGAGGTGGGCCCGGCGTAGAAATCCGAGATCAGCGTGCCGATCCGGGCGCGCGCGCCGAACGTGGCCAGCAGCTCGAAGCCGTCGGTCGAGGGGCTGCGGAACACCGCCATCTCGCCGGGCCATGGCACGGCATGGGCGGCGATGAGCGGCCGATGCGCGGGCTGGTTCTCGAAGAGCTGCGGCAGGTCCAGCAGCAGCGCCTCCGGCGCGCCGAATACTACTGCTCGCGTCAGAGAGGCCGCTCGGGGATCGCCGGGCGGCAGGTCGTAGGCGGCGCGGTCCTGGCGGACAGCCTCGATCCCGCGCGCCTCGGCATCGGCGACCGAGACGAGGCGGAATTCGACCTCACGTCCGTCATGCGCCAGCCGGATCACGTCGGCGGGATCAAGGGCGAGACACGAGGGCGGCAGGCGAAAGGTGGCGCTTTCCCGACCGATCCATGCCTCCATCAGCGCCCGGCGGCAGCGGCGTTCGACCTCCTCGGGCGGGATCGCCATCGGGAAGCTCTCGGAGGCGATGCGCGTCGTGTCGACCGTGATGCGCCGCGCCTCGACGAGGGCGGCGTCGTAGTCCTCGTCGGCGCGGGCGACCTGCCACTTCAGGGCTTGCGGCAGTTCGGTCTCCTGGCCGCGGGTCAGTTCCAGCGCCTCGCCCTCGCGGCTGGCGACAAGATTGTCGATGGCCAGTATGGCGACGGAGGCCCGGCCGCGCATCACGAAGCGGATCACGCCCTCGGTCTCCGCCGCGTCGAAGCCGAAATGCCGCGCCAGCGTGGAAATCGAGGCGCGCGGGCTTTCCAGCGCGCCGATGACATAGCCCTCGACCGCGCCCCAGAGGCCAGAGACGTCGATCAACGCCTCATCAAGCCCAGCGCGCAGGCAGAGGTGGCGCACGAGGGCCGCCAGCGACACCGCCCCAAGCCGCCCGGTCAGCCAGTGCCCGAGCCGCCAGTTCGCGCCGTCGGTCCAGACGTCGGTCAGCGCCGGAAAGAACGGATAAGGCCGCGCGTCCCAGGTCCAGGCGGCGCATTCGGGGACATGCACCATCCGGCCGCCGTAGACCGAAGACAGCGGGTTGTTCGCGGCTTCGCCCCACCAGAGCCAGGTGGCTTCCAGATAGGCGCGCTGGATCGCGTCGTCCCGCCAGCCGCGCGAGAAATGCGGCGTGAAGCTCTCGGACGATTTCGGGTTGAAGAAGACATTGGGCTGGTTGGTGCCGCGGTCGATGGCCGGGCAGCCAAGCTCGGTGAACCATATCGGTTTCGACTGCGGCACCCATGCCGTCGGCGTGCCGCTTTCGACCCCGCCCGGGCGGTTGAAATGCGGGTTCGACCACCAGGCGCGCAGATCCTTGTAACGGAAGACCCAAGGCTTTCCCGCTGCACCATCGGTGATCGGCGTTCGCACCTGAGCCGACCGATCGGCGGCGCTGGCGTAGAACCAGTCGAAGCCTTCGCCACCCGCGATGTTCGCCTGCAGATACGCCCGATCGTAGATCGCGGGCCAGCCATCGGCGGCGTCGAGATGGTCGAACCCGTCCCGCCAGTCCGACAGCGGCATGTAGTTGTCGATCCCGACGAAATCGATCTCCGGATCGGCCCAGAGCGGATCGAGGTGGAAGAACACGTCGCCGCTGCCATCGCTCGGCTGGTGCCCGAAATATTCCGACCAGTCGGCGGCGTAGCCGAGCTTGGTGCCTCCCCCGAGGATGGACCGGACATCGGTGGCCAGATCCCGATAGGCCTGCACCGCCGGATAGCTGCTGGCGCCCGAGCGGATGGTGGTCAGCCCCGGCATTTCGGAACCGATCAGGAAGGCATCGACGCCCCCGGCCGCTTTGCACAGATGCGCGTAGTGCAGGATCATCCGGCGCAACGACCATTCCCCGACCGGCCCGGTCCAGTTGATACTGGTGCCTGACACGCTGAAGTTCGCGGGTGTCGCCGTGCCGAACAGTGCCGACACCTGCGTGGCAGCGGGGGCGGTCTTGTCCACCGACCCTGCAAAACCCGCAGCCGGGGAACAGGTGATCCGCCCCCGCCAGGGGAATGTCGGCTGGCCCAAGGCCGCGGCATTGGCGCTGTAGGGATTGGGCTTCATGTTGCCGGGTGGGACGTCCAGCAGCAGGAAGGGATAGAAGGTCACCCGCAACCCGCGTGCCTTCATCTCCTGGATCGCCTGCACCACCGCGAAATCCGAAGGGGTGCCGCCGTAGACCGGACGATCCTCGGCATCTCGGCTGACCAGAAACGCGTCAGCACGGCTGACGCCGTTCACGACCCATGCCGACGGTGTCGTGGTCTTGGCCGCAACCTCGACGCCCGGCCGCACCTTGCAGTTTCCGGCGCGCAGATCATCGCCAAACCAGGCCACGACGAGGCTGACGCTTTCGACAGCCGGGGCCATGGCCTGCAGCCGATCAAGGGCCACGACGATGTCAGCGGTGTCGGTGATCGCGTTCAGGTTCTCGGCCACAGTCGCGCCGCCAGCGCCGGTGGTCTTCTTGACAGGCGCGGTGGCATAGCTGAATTCGCCCGAGGCCGGGATCATCGTCACCGCCTTGACCAACCCCTCGGCGGTGTCCGGGTCAGCGAGCGGCCGGAATACCTCGAACGACAGCTGCGGCAGGCGGTTGCCGTAGGTCGCAAGCGGCAGCTCCTCGAAGACGACATAGGCGGTCCCGCGATAGGCCGGGGTGTTGGCCGCGCCCATCTTCGCGGCGATGAACGGATCGGCCGCCTGCGCCTCGTCGCCGGGATACCAGCGCCAGGTGACGCCCGAGAGGTCCATCGGCTTGCCGTCGGCCCAGATACGCCCGATCCCGGTGATTCCCCGCCCTGCCGGGCCTGCTCCGCCTCCATTCTCTCCACCGGAGAGAATGGTCCCTGCGGGACCGGCTTCGGAGCCTTCGCACAGCGCCACGGCAAAGCTTGCATAGTACAGATACTCGGTGGTCTTGACCTTGCCGCCCCCGCCACCCTTGCCGCCGCCCTGCGTGGTGGTCTTCGTCTCCTCGCGGAAATCCGTCGCCCAGATGATGTTGCCGCCCATCCGCATCCGACCATAGAGCCGCGGGATGACCGCGCCTTCGGTGGCCGAAGTGATGCGCAGCGTGTCGAGCCGCGCGCCCTCGATGCGCTGCGTCGGCGCCAGCGACGAGATGATCCAGCTGTCCACGACCGAGCCTATGGTCGAGCCGATGAAGCCGCCGATGGTCGCGGCGCTGACGCCGAGGATCGCGCCGCCGATCGACCCGCCAATGGCGGCGCCGGCCGCGCCGAGAACGAGGGTGGCCATGTCGGGGTCTCAGCGTTGCGGGAACAGGAAGGCGAAGGCGATGCGCCGCCGCCAGGATGGGGTGAGCGGTTCCTCAATCACGCCGAGCCGCTCGTAGGCGTGGAGGAAGGAGCCGGGCCCGGTGAGGATCCCGACATGCTTGGCAATGGCGCGCGACGTCATCCGGAACAGCACCAGCGCGCCGGGACCGGCATCGGCTGGGGCGATCTCCGGCATCATGCGGCGCGCGCCCTCGGCCAGCACCTCGCGCGGGCCGGTCTCGCCCCAGTCCCGGCTGTAGGGCGGGATCGGGAACGGCTCGGGGCCGACGACATCGCGCCAGACGCCGCGGGCGAGCCCGAGGCAATCACAGCCGACGCCCTTGAGGCTCGCCTGATCATGGTACGGCGTCCCGAGCCAGGACCGTGCCGCCGCGATGACTTTGTCGGGATCGGCGGTGTTCACAGCACGCCCCCATCATGGCCACCATCCTTCGTCGCATAGCGCAGGACGGCGTCCTGGCCGGGGATATGCGGAAAGCCTCGGAAACTGGTGGTATTGGCGAACTTCGCCCCGCAGGTCTCGATCCGCTTGTCGCAACCCGCACGGATGGTGAAGGCGTCGCCCTCGTTGATGGCCCGCACCGGCGCTTCGAGCAGGGTCAGCAATGCGATGCCGTCCGTCACGTCGTGGCCCAGCACCTCGGTGCGCCGCCCCGCGTTTGCGCCGCTGGTCCAGTCCAGCGTGCCGAAGGTGAACCATCCGGAACCGAAGCCACCAAGCCCCGACGCGGTGAAAGCCCGGTCGCGCAGGAGATCGATGACGGTGCCTGTTCCCTTGAAGGCCGGGTCCTCCAGATCGACGCCGCAGCGCGCATCGCCGAGCGCGGCATCGCAGGTCGCTTGGAAAGTCCGCCCCACCGTCTGGCCGAGGACATGGGCGAGCGAGCGCACCTCGGCGACGAAGGCCAGCCGCCCGCGCCGGATCTGGCCGATGGCGCCGCGCCGCATCAGCACGCGTTGCGACGTGTCGGCCCAGTTCACCCGCCAGACTTCGACCTCGGCATTGTCCCAGCGGCCATCGAGGATGTCGGTCTCGGTGATGCGGTCCGAGGTCAGCACGCCTTCCGCGTCCTGCGCATCGACCGACAGGTCCGAGCCCGAGCGCACCTCGGACGCCGTCAGCCCGCTCTCGGGTTCGAAGTCCGTGCCATCGAAGCTGAGCGTGCGGTCGTGATCGGTGAAGCCGAAGGTGACGCCATCGGCCCGGGTGATCCGCCAGCACCAGGCGAGCGTCGTCGTGCCCTCGTCGAGATGGGCCTGAAGCTCGGGCGAGAGGGATTTCACTTCCGCCCCCAGCCGCGAAGCAACGCCAGAGAGGCCAGCGCGGACGAGACGACACCGCCGCCAGCGCCGGTCAGCGCGTAGATGTTGAAGGGCCTCAAGTCGAAGGTGCCGGTCGCCAGATCGAAATCCGCCAGCCCGGCCATCGCCAGACCAGAGGCCGCCAGACAGGCAAGGTAGATCAGCCCACGCGCAAGGTTCCAGTTCATGATGTTGCCTTTCCTTTGAAGTGGTCCAACAGCCTCCGCCACCACGGCGGAGCGACAACGGATTGCGTCGGCACCGACGCAGTCGACGGCCGAAGTAGCGCCAGCGCCTCGTTCTCGGTCAGACGCCGGATCGGTCGCGAGAAATCGACCCGGCCGTTGCGGTCGACCGACCAGACCGGGATGGTGCCGGCGGGATAGCGGCCCGTGGCGAAGAGGTCGCGCTCGGCCTCACGCCGCGCTTGGATCGCGGCGGGTTTGAGCCAGCCCATGAAAGCCGCTGCAGCTGCAACCCGGTCGCCCGCGTTCAGGTGCCGGGTCAGCGCAGCCTTGGCGATGCCGCCTGTATTGTAGTGAAACGAAACCAGCGCATCGAACTCGTGCGGCTTGAGCGGCACCTTCACGGCGCGCAGGACGGCGGCCTCGTAACGCGCGAGGTCGGCGCGGGAGACCCCAAAAGCCTCGCGGATCCCTGCATCTAGATTGGCGGGCATGCCGCGCGGCATCGCGGCCGGATCGGGTGCCCCGGCAGCGGCGGTGTGGCCAATGCCAAAGGTCCAGACCTGTTTCACATCACGGTAGGGTCCGGGCACGATGCCTTCGTGCCGGACGAGGGCCAGAAGGCCCCGGTCAGTCATCTGCATGGAAGTTACCCCAGAAGCGAGAGGATCAGGATCAGCGCGGCGACGGCGATGCCGATGCCCAGGCGGTGGCGGAAGGCCTGGCCGGGATCGGCCGGGTCGCAGCGCAGGGAGCGCGCGAGACGGAGAAGGTCATGCATCGCCATCGCCTTTCCCGACATGGCGCAGACGGGCGAGCAGCACCTCGATGAAGGCAGGTCCGAAGACGCCGACCAGATAGGCGGCCGATCCGGCCGCGCCCCCGGCCGGGATCGCCTCGGGCGGCAGGCTGAGCCAGCGGGTGATGATCGCCATCGACAGGCTCCCCATCCCGGCCGCGATCAGACCGCCGAGCAGGATGTGGCGCAGCGCGTCGCGCAGCCGCATCTTCGTGGTCAGCGCATTGGTCGCGCCCCCGAGCGCGCCCCAGGCGGCGAGGATCACGGCGGTAGAGGCGAGCAGTTCCTTCAGCGCCGCCGCCAGAAATCCGGTTTCGTCATTCATCGTCGGATCTCCAGAAGCGGGATGGAGGTGATCGAGCCAAGCCGCTCGAGGTCGAGCGTCACGTCGAGCGCGTCGGTGTCGAAGCGGACCGGGACATCGAACTCGAAGCCTGCGGTGACCGCGACGCCAGAACCCGGCGCGGTGGTGAAGGTGATGACGCCGGTCGTGGTATCGACGGACCAGCCGGACGCTTGGGGCGCGCTATTCAAGGCGACCGCGACCGAACCTGCGACCGGCTTGGCGATGGTCCGCACCCATGTCTGGCTGCCCGAGGCGTAGCGCTTCGCCAGCTGGAAGGCGGTCGTCGCGCCATTGCCGGTGCCGATCGACTGATCGGTCGGCGAAGGCGTGCCCGAGGGCAGGCAGGATTTGTGATCGCCCCAGTCCTTGAACCGGAAGCCATGGAGGCGACCGTTCCTCGCCTCGAAGAAGGCCACGACCGCCGCCAGATCGTCGGCGCGTCGGATGCCGTAGGCGACGTCGTAACGGCGGCGCGAGTTGGCCCAGCTGGCATTGCGTTCCTCGTCGCCCGAGGCCAGCTCGACGATTTGCGTGCGCCGCTCGGGCCCACCGCGCGCGCCTCGGCTAATGTTGTCCGGGAACCGGACCTCATGGAACGCCATGGCTTACATCCCCCTCCGCCCGAGCGAGACCGCCCGTGCGATGTCCGCCGCGACCTGCGTCCGGGATTGCCTGAAACTCTCGGCGTCGCGGGCCATGATGGTGACGTTGACCCCGCCGCTCGTGCCGTAGCTCTGCGCCTCGCGGCGCGAGAGGACCCGTTCGCCCCTTTGCAGGATTGCAGGCACTTCGTCATGGCGAAGACCGACCGCAGCGCCTGAATGCATCCGGGGCGCGGCGGCGAAGGCCATGGCCGGGACCATGCGCGAGGGGCCGGACGATCCGACGATGCCGCCCGCGTGCAGGATATTGGCGAAGATCCCGCCCGCGCCGCCAAGCGCGCCCGAGAGCGCGTTAGCGATGGGGCCGAGGATGAAGCGCCGCGCCGCCAGTTTCGCGAGGTCCGCGATAAGCGAGGTCACAAGATCGCGGAAGTTAAGCTTGCCGGTCTTCACGAACTCCCCGACTGCGTCCTCGGCCGATTGGAATGCGCTGACGAGGCTCTGGCCGATATCGCCGCCGATCTCTCGGGCCCGGCTGGCATAATCCGAGAGCGCCGCCGTCACCGCCCGCCATCCGGTCAGCCCATGCTCCGCCCCTTCGCCAGCGGCGGTTCCGGCATCGCGGGCAGCACCTCCGGCGCCGTTTGCCGAGGCGGCGGTGTCGTTGAGCCCGGCCGCGAGTGCATTGGCGGAGGTCGCGGCGTCTGTCAGCGCTGTTTCGGACTCCGTGCCGGAAGCCGACACGGCATCCTTCAGCGCTTGCCAAGCGGCGAGCGGCCGGGTCGCGGCATCGGTCAACATACCCGCGGCCTCGCGATAGGCATCGGCGCGGGCGCGCGCATCATCCGCCATTGCGCCGAGACCGAGATCGGGCGGTGCGATATAGGTCCGAGCAAGCGCCGCCGAGAACGCATCGGCCGCCGCCGTACCCGCCGCCGTCGCGGCCCCCTCGAACGGATTGTCGATCCGGCTCAGGTCCACCGCATCGAGCGTGCCGATCCGCACGCCGCCTTCGCCGGTCGCCCATTCAGGCAGCAGGGCCAGCGCGGCGTTCAGGGTCTCGATGAAGCTGTTGATGCGGGTGACGACGCCGTTCAGCATGGCCTCCACCCCGCCGATCAGACCGTTCGCGGCCTGGTAGGCGAAATCGCCGATAGCCCCCGGCAGGCTGCCCCAGATCGCCACCGCGCCGTCATAGGCCCCTTGGAAGGTCGCGACGGTGTGATCCCCGAAACCCACGACGCCTGCGACGGCGCCGTCGAGCGCCGAGAGCGCGGCGGCCTTCAGCCCTTCCCATCCCGCCGCCATGCGGGCCAGCGCGGCGTCGAGCGCGAGCCCGATGCGCGACCAGACCTCGGAGGCCAGATCGGAGAGCAGCCGGAACGCTTCGCCGGCCCCGCCCACGCGGGCGACGATTTGGGAAAGTTGATAGATCAGCTCCCCGACGCCGACGATCAGAGCGCCGATGCCGGTGCGGATCAGCGCCCCGCGCAACACGACGAGCGCGGTGGCCAACCCACGGACCGACAGCGCGGCGGCGGCCAGCCCGGCGACCCAGCGGCCCGCGAGGAAGGTCGCGAAGGTCACGGCATAGGTGGTCAGGCGGCCGATATTGTCGAAGAGACCGCGAATGGCGATACCAAGCGGGCCGGTGCGGCTGGCGATGGCGGCCATGGCGTTGGCGACCGCTTCCAGCGCGGGGGCTGCGGCGACGGCGAGCTGGTTCGACAGCCCGCGCCAGATCAGCCCGAGGCGCGAGATCGCGTCGTTCGTGCGCTCGATCTGGTCAGCGTCCTGTTCGGAAACGACGACGCCGAAGGCGAGGACGTCCTCGGTCGCCTGGCGCAGCGCCGCGGTGTCGATGCGCGACATGGCGATGGAGCCTTCCTCGCCGAAAAGCTGTCCCGCCACGGCCGCGCGTTCGGCGGCGGGCACGAAGCTCTCGATCGCCGCGTTGATCGCGCCGACGCGCTGGTCCAGCGGCAGCGCGATCAGGTCGTTGGCCGAAAGACCCAGCCGGTCGAGCGCGTCGGCCGCGGGACCGCTCCCGGCGGCCGCCTGGCTGAGACGGCGGGTCAGGTCCTTGGTGGCCTGCTCGATCCCGGACATGGACACGCCCGCCAGCTCGCCCGCGCGCTCCAGCGTCTGGATCGAGGCGACGGTGGTTCCCAGCGACTGCGCAAGCTTCGCCTGCGCATCGACGGTCTGGAGGCCCGATTGGATCATCGCCACGCCAGCAGCGGCGGCAGCTGCCACGGCCGCTGCGGCGGCCACACGCGCCCGCCGCGAAAAGGCCGCGAGCCGGGTGTTCGCCGCTTCCATCTCCCGGCTGAGCCGTCCGAAACCTCGCGCACCGGCTTCGCCGACGCCTTCCAGTTCGGCGCGCACCTGCCGACCACCGACCGCCGCAAGGCGGACGCTGACGCGTTTTTCAGCCATTGGGGCGTTCCATCTGTTCGTTGAGTTTGGCGACCATCACCGCTTCGATGACGGGCAGCAGTTCGGCCATGGCGAGCGGCGGCACGCCGAGGGCGTCACCGAGCGCTAGCGCCGCCGACATGTCCCAGCCGATCACCGCACCGGGCAGGACGCGCAGTTGGCCGCCGAGACGGCCGACCAGGTCCCAGACCTGCCAGCCTTCATGCGTCATTGGTCGGTTCAGCCGCGCCGGGCAGCCTTCGCACGCAGTTTGGCAGGCGTCGCAGTACCGCTCGCCCCCGCCGAAGGACCATTCGGCGAGAGCGCGGAGGAGTTTTTTTCCTGTTCCAGCAACAGGCCCTTCGAGACGTAGGTCAGCTGGAAAGCCTCGAAGATCGGCCAGATGTCGAGCAGCGCGTCGATGGCCTCAGGGTTGGGATCGATCGGCTTGCCGTCCGCATCGCCGATACCCTCCCAGGCGAGCACCGCCCGCCGCGCCAGCGCCTTGGCGAAGGCGACGGCACGTTCCTCGTCGGAAGCCTCCTCGGACACCGCTTCGACGGCGGCATCGCTGCGCGTTGCCACCATCAGCGCGGTCGTCAGTGGGCGCAGCTGCACGCGCACACCGGGGGCGAGGTCATGCCAGCGGGGCGCATTGGTCAGGTCGAGCGTCAGCATTCTCAGTATACCTCGATGTCGTTGATCAGGGTTGCCGTGCACATACGGCCGACCACACTGTCGCGCGCGGCCTGCCAGTCGAAGGTCGCCTGCACGCCCTGCGGCCCAGAAATCTCGATACGCGGGCGCGGCAGGTAGACGGCGTGCACGGTGAAGGTGAAGCTCTCGCCGGACGGCAGGACGTAGGCGAACTCGAGCTCGCACGGATCGCCGTTGATCGCCTGCGTCACCAGTGTGCTGTCGGCGAACCGGACCTCGATGGAGCCGGTGAGCGCCGCGATGGACGGATCCGCGCCGTCGATCCGACCATCTGAGCGGATGGTCTCGATCCGGTCGAGGTTGTTGGCATAGGTGATGTCAGCCGAGACAACGCTCCCGAGCGCCGAGCCGTTGCGCGTGATCGACCCGTTGAAATGGCCGAACCGCTTCAGTTCCAGCGCGGCAGGCGTCCCGGCGCTGGTGGTCGTAGCCACCGTCTCGCCCTGTGCCACCAACCGGGCGGTTGCGGTCAGCAGGCCAGACCGCTGCATCTGCCAGTTGATCTGGTCGAGCACGCAGCCGGAATACATGGCGTAGCGCGGCACCTCGGGCATGCCGGTCTCGATGGAGAGGCTCGGCAGCGTCCAGGACCCGGACTGGAACTCGTGCGTCCAGGGGCCGGTGCCCGTGGTGGTCGGCGCGCCGAAGGCCGCCTTCAGCCAGAAGCCGAAGGCCTCGGCGTCGAGCGGCACGACGACGTCGCCGTCGGCCGTCACCGCATCCTTGATCGGCGCCAGCGGATCGCGGCCGTAGCCCAACAGCTCCGAGTTCAGCAGCGGCTGCTCCGCCCCGAGCGTGGTGCTGGCAAAGGGCATCTTCGTGAAGCCGCCTGCGGGCGGCGTGCCATAGACGGTCTCGAACGCAAGCGCCATCTGCGCCCGCGCCCCCTGGGCTCGTGCCATGGTGTTCTCCTCGGGTTGTCGGGATCAGCCGAGCGGATCGGCCGTGGAATAGTGCAGCACCACAGGGAGTGAGGCGGATCAGATGACAGTCCAGTGGACTGTCGTCCCGCCGAACGCGGCCTTCAGGCTGGCCGCAGGTTCACCCAAGCGGATCGTCAGTTGAATAATGCAAGACGACCGGAATGACCGCCGCCTTCAGGCTGGCCGCGCCCTCGACCGGCAGGTCTACGGGGCGCGGGGCTTCCGCCTCGACCCAGTCGCAGAGCCCGCCAAGCGTGCGGTCGGCGGCGAGCGCCGCGCCGATGCTGGCGGTCAGCCTGTCGAAGTCGGCGTCCCGATCGGCGCCCTGCACGACCGCCTCGATTTCGGCGCGGTGCTGGTAGTGGTAGCGCAGAGGCGAGAGCGTCACCTCCGGCTCGCCCGGTTCGCCGTCCCGCAGGATCAGGAGCCCGGCGGCGGGCACGCGCTCGGACAGAACCTCGCCGCGCAGGGTTGTGGCAGGCACCGTCAAAAGACGTGCGTGCAGCGCCGCCAGCGTGGCCTCGCGTGTACTGGGCATGATGTCACCGAAGAAAATCCGAATGGCACAGCACCGGGCGTCGTCGCCCGGTCTTGATCGTAGGCCAACGACGGCGGACGTCCGCCGTCGATCAGACCGTGCCCGTTCCTTTGAAATTCTCGCACGAGTCAACGCCCCGAGCGGTCCCGGCCAGGAGGTCGTCGGCCAGCCTCATCAGTTCGTCCAAGCGCGGATCGCTCAACCGATACCGGACGAACCGACCGTCCGGTTCTCCGACAACCAGCCCGCATTCGCTCAGGCACCGCAGGTGGTTTGAGGCGTTCGACTGCGACAGGCCGGTGGCGCCAACGATCTCCCCAACCGAAAGCGGGCCGTCACGCAGAGCGGCCAGAATCGACATGCGCGAGAAGTCAGCCAAGCCGCGGAAAAGCTTCGCCCGCAACTCGACGACTTGAGCATCAGCCTGCTGAAGGATTCCGGTCTCGCTCGACATATCAGTCTGCAATGATATATAGCCTCGTCTGTCCACGGAAGATCGTAATGAGCGAAACGGCCACAATGAGCAACGCTGAGCACGCGCGCTACAGAGTCACCGGCATGGACTGCCCGTCATGCGCCGCAAAGATCGAGAAGGCGGTGCGGTCGGCCGGGGTCGAGGACGTGAAAGTCTCGACTGCCACGCAGATCATGACGGTGCATGTATCCGACCTGAGTTTGCAGCTGCCCGAAGTGGAGCGTGCGGTGTCGGGCATCGGCTACCGACTGGATCGGCTGGGCGGACCCGAAGCTGATCACGAGGGAGACATCGACGATCTTCCGAAGGACTTGAGCCATATCACCCCGGCCTACCGGCGTGCGCTGTGGATCGTGATCGTGCTGAACGTGGGCTACGGCCTCATCGAGATGGTTGGCGGCTTCATTTCCGGATCGCAGGCCCTGAAAGCCGATGCGCTCGATTTCCTCGGCGATGGCCTGATCACCTTCCTTGGGGTTCTGGCGATCGGCTGGAGCCTGGTCTGGCGAGCCCGTTCCGCTCTGATCCAAGGCTTGTTTCTCGGGGCGCTCGGTCTCGGGGTCCTCGCCAACACGGCCTACCGCGTACTGGTTCAGCAGCAGCCTGAAGCTGAACTGATGGGCCTGTTCGCCGTGATCGCGCTCGTGGTCAACGTGGTTGCCGTTCTGCCGTTGCTGCCCCACCGGGCCGGAGATGCCAACGTTCGGGCCGTCTGGCTGTTCTCGCGCAACGACGCCATCGGCAATGCAGCGGTCGTCGTGGCAGCGGGTCTGGTCGCCTGGACTAACACGGCATGGCCCGACCTCGTTGTAGCGGCAGTGATCGCCGGGCTGTTTCTGCAATCCTCGTGGTCGATCATCCGCGACGCGCGGGCCGATTTGCGGGTGGCCACGTGAGGCCACGCCGGTCACCGGGCTTCGGGCGCCGGATCGTGCAGGCGGCATCAGGACCAGAATACGATCTCTCGGCCGCCGAGATAGACGGGGCCTGTCAGGGCTCCAGATCCTTTTTCCGGCGCGTCCGACTATAGTTTCGCCTCCACCCAATTCGCCACGATCAGCCCCGGCACGCTGTCCAACGCCAGGTCTGCATCTCGTGCGAGGTCCAGCCGCTTCGGCAGCTTGACCTGAGGCACGAGCAGGAAGATCGGCGCGGTGACCTTGCCGCGCCCGGTCTTGGAGCGCGACACCACCGCCTGACCCTTCGTGTTCAGCCGGCTCTCCGCCACCAGCAAGCTCGGGCCAGTGCGGCGATAGACGAACCGTAGCCGCAATCCGCGTCGCCGTTCCCATTCGCCGGGCGTGATCCGGCCGCCGCGCAGGGACTTGCCTGCGGCGGGCAGCGGGATCGCCAGCCAGAACCCGTCTTTCGAGCGGATCAGCGGGCCGGTGTCGTGCGCGCCCACGATGACCGGGGCCTTCGACCAGACGAGCGAGGCGGCGTCGAGGCTGTCGCCCGACCTCGGGAAGTTCTGGCTGCGGATGGAGTTGGCGAGCCGTGTGCCGAGCCCCGCACCGGTGATCTGCAACCGCCAGGCCGACTTCAGCCCGGTACCGGCCTCTCGCATGGCCGCCGTCACGGCGCGTTCACCGGCCGCCACCTCGGCCGCCATCATCGCGACGATGTCGGGATCGATGTCGAGCTTCAGTTTCATCGCGGTCACGCGGGCCTGAGATCCACGGTCCAGACCAGCCGCTCGCGGTCACGAACGGGCTCGCCCTGGATGAGGAAGGCATCGCTGTCGATCTCGATGCGGTCGCCGGGACGCGGGTTCGCCACCTCGGCCACGCGCAGGTCGAGCCGGGTGGTCTCGGACCAGAGCCGCGCGTCGCCGAAGTCGGTCACGGCATCGGCGCGCCGGGCGACGACGCGCACGAGAACGGGCGCGCCGCCGTCGGCGATGTAGACCGCGTCCCGGCCGATGTTCGGATCGGCGAAGAGCGCTCCGACGGCGGCGTCGAAGGCGCTCATCAGAAGGTCGCGTTCAGGCGCACCCGGCCGATGGTGTCGCCCGCGCCGCTCGCCACCGCCTCGACAGCCACGCCGATGAGGGTGTTGTCGGTCGCGACGGTCGTGGTGCGCTTGTTGGTGTCGTCCCAATAGACCTTGGCGCCAACCGTCCACGCCTGGGAGCCGACCTTGGTGATGTCGAACACGCCGACGAGCGCGGTCTCGACGGGCTCGCCAATGGCGGCGGCACCCGCGGCGATGCCGAAGATGGAGCCGACGAGCAGGCCATCGCCGGAGGCGACGGCATAGGGCGCGGTCAGGGTGATGGTGTTGCCGGGCTGGACGTAGGTTTTCATGATGGGGATCCTCGTGGAAAGACGAAGGGCGGCCCGTCAGGACCGCCCGTGTGTCAGGGTTCAGGAAGCGCGCCTTACGCGCCCGGGTTCTTGTAGAGGCCGCGCCAGTCGATGGCCTTGGCTCCGAAGTCGAGGCGGCACTTGATCTCGACCCCGTCGACGTCGAAGCCGTTGCGCGTCTCGATATAGGCGCCCTGCTGGCCCTCGAGATAGGCGTACTCGATGGTGTCGATCTGGTTCGGGCTGGCCGCCAGATACCAGGCGGTCTCGCTGGCGGCGTCGAGCCGGGGCTCGCTGATCGGCGCCAGCGTCCTGATCGACTGCGGCACCACGCTGGACGTCGCGGCGGGCACGAGGTTCTGGGCCACCAGCTGTTCGGCTTTCAGTTCCAGTGAGGCCGGCACGATCAGGAAGGCAGGCCGGACGTTCAGCACCGTCTTCTTGTCGAGGCCGGTCTGCTTGGCCATCGCCGCGCGCGCCGCTCCGACGCTGCTGACATCGAGCGCCGCGCCGGTGCCTGCCAGGTTCTTGTGGGTGGTGTGGAAGAGCGCATTGCCGTCGGCCATCGCCGGGTTGGCGGTGATGATGCCCCAGACCACGTCCGACTCCAGCTGGGCGATGGAGTTGCCGTACATCGCCGGGATGCGGGTGAAGGCGTCGAGATCGTCGTTGATCAGCGTCTGACGGGTGATGGCGACCACCCGGCCATAGGTCTTGACCTTGTAGCTCTCCTTGCTCTCGCCCAGCGTGCCGCGCTTGAACTCGCCGCTTTCGCCGACCTCGAGCAGCTGCGGGGCTTCGCCGAGCTGGACGCGATGCATCGCCTTGAAGTCGGTCGCCAGCACCTGGCGACAGAACAGCATGAAGGTGCGGGGATAGGCCTCGTAGGCCTGCCGCAGCGTCTTGTTGGTGACGGCCGACAGGATCTCGGGGAAGTCCGAGGTCGAGTGCAGCGCGCGCGTCGCCACCTCGTCACGCGACAGGCCGCGCGTGTTGACCCCGGCATTGCCGAGGCTTTCGCGGGCGAGCTCCAGCAGCGTCATGCCGCGATACTGGCGCGCGGCGTCCTCGAGCTGGAACAGCGTTGGGCTGTAGCGGTGCAGCAGTGCGTTCGCCACCGCGTCACGGCGGGTGATGCACTCGTCTCGGCCGCCGAGCGGGACGGAGACATGGGGGAAGTTCCGGGTCTCGTCGGATTTCGCGGCGACCTGGTCGAGGATCAGGCGGCGGGACTCGTCGACGCTGACACCGCGCTTGACCAGATCCTCGGCGAAGCCGCGCTCGAGGTTCAGCCGTCCGGCCAGATCGTAGATGGTGGAGACGCGGTCGCGCTCGGCCTCGCGGGCGCGAGTCGCAACCGCCTCGGTGTCGGGCGCGGGCGTGGCCTGCGTCTTCGGCTGGCTGCGGGTCTCGCTGGCGGCGACCTTAGGCTCGGTCACAGCCGCATTCGGCTCGGTCATGGTGGTGTCCTCGGTTGCGACCGGCGCGGTCGGCTGGGTGGCGGGGGTTGCGGCGTCGCTCGCCGGGGTCTGGTTCTTGTCCGTCATCGGGATCGGTCCTTTCGTGGTGGAAGGGGCGTCCCGGCGGTGAAGGACGCAGTCGTGAAGGGGATGCTGGGCGCGGAAGCCCGCTGCGGGGTCGGCGCCGACCGCGACGGCGGAGATCTCGAAGGGCGTCCAGTCCACCGCGCGCCAGAGTTCGCGCGCGGCCTCGGGCTTCGAGACCTCGAAACGGTGGACCTGGTAGCCGATGGAGACCGCTCGGATGTGGCCCGCCTGGATGTCGCGCCAGATCGGCTCGACATCGGCGCGCTCGGAGATCCGCACCAGCGCGATGCCGCGGCCGTTCTCGATCCGGGCCGAGCCCGGCACGACCGAGCCGATCACCGCGTCGAGCGTGTCGAGTTCGTGTACCTTCAGGAACGGCGCGCCCGCGTTCAGCCGGTCGAGCCGGACATGGGCCGGATCGAGGCTCAGCTCCTCATCGTAGGGCTCCCCGAAGAATGTCGCGCGCCGGACGCAGGCCCCGGCCGACCAGACGACCTCGACGGTGCGGCTGTCGGCATCGGCGGTGTTTGGCGCAAGCTCCGCCGACCGGCGCATGGCCGGCAGTTCGATCATCGTGTCCATGGAGGTCAGTCCTGTTGGTCGGCCTGCGCCGGGTCGGTGTCATCCGCTTCGGCGGAGGGGTCGTCGGTGGCCGGATCGCTGGTCTGAGCGCTGCCGGTCTTGGTGACGCGGCGCGGGTCGCTGTCGAGCACAAGGCCGAGGGCGTCGAGCTTGGCGTTGGTCGCCGCGATCTCGGCCAGCACGGCGTCCGGGTTCCGCCCCTGTCGGGCGATCACCTCGGCCAGCGTCATGGTGCCCGAGCGGATCGACAGCAGGTTCGCCATCGCGTCCTTTTGCGGATCGACGGCCTCGAACTTGGGCGGCGACCATTCCACCGGCACGGTGGGCGACGGGATCTGCCCCGCAGCCCATGCGGCCTCGGTGAACCAGCGCCAGACCGGCGCGCAGAACATCGGGATGAACAGCTGCCACTGCACCGCGTCGATCTGGCGGCGGAACTCCACGAGCCCCGCCCGGATCGAGGAATAGTTGACCTGGCTGAGATCGCCGGTCAGCAGCTCGTAGGGCACCCGGAACCCGGCCGAGATCGTGTGCAGGCTGGCCCGCTTGTATTCGCCGTAGCCGCCCGTCGCTGAGGGCTGGTTGAACCGGATGTCCTTGCCGCCGCGCGCATAGGCGATCAGCCCCGGCTCGAACTGCTCGACCCGGTTGCCATCGGCATCGACCACGGAGGGCGCGATGCCCTGTTGCGCCTCATCATCGCCGAACACGATGGCGGTGACGCAGGCCTCGGTCTTCTTGCGGACCAGCTCGGCCACCTCGTAATCGTCGAGATCGCGCAAGCTGCGGATCACCGGCGCGCCCCACGGGACGCCGCGCGCCTGCGTGCGCTGCTTCTCGTAGACATGGGCGATCTCGGTCGCGGGCACCGGGCGGCTCTGCAACCCGTTCTGCAAGGCCCCGTAGGCGTCGCCAGGATGCTCGGCGTGCAGCCAGTAGGCCCGGCGCTTGCCAACTGGGTCGAACTCGATCCCTTGCACCAGACGTCCTGAGCCAAGCGCGCCTGATTTCGTGGCGTCGAGGAAGTCGGCCTCCAGCACCTGCAATTGCAGCGGCACCGGCAGACCGTCGCTGGCGCGCCGCAGCCTTCGACGGACCAGAACCTCGCCCGCCTCGACCATCTCGCGGCAGATCAGTGTCTGCAGGCCGTAGAAATCCAGTTGGCCATCGGCGTCGCACTCCGCCGTCCAGCGCTCGAAGAGCGCGTCGACCTTCCGGTCCAGAGTGTCGTCACCGCTCGCGGCGCGCGGCATGATCCCCGCGCCGATGATATTGTTGACGAGCACCGCCACGGCCTTGGCCGCATGCGGGTTGTTGCGCACCAGATCCCGCATCCGGTCGCGCAGCAGCGCCCCGGCAACGCCGATCTCGGTGTCGGCCGAGGATCCCGGCGCGCGCCAGCCCTCCGTGCGCCGCCCGCGCGCCGCGCCGTCATACCCCCGCGTCAGGGTCTCGAAGGCCTGACGCGCCATCACGCGACGCGCGGCCATGCGCGGCGCCACCGTGGCGATGGCGTGATCGAACCAGTTCGCAGACATCAGCGGTCCCCGCGCGAGAAGCCAGCCAGCCCGGCCACGGGCAGCGGTCGTGTCGTTCCCGCGATGGCGCGCTCGATGGTGCGGATGCGGGCGAGCAGATCCTCGGCCGAGCCGTAGTCCACTGACTTGCCGTCATAGCTGACCCGCGTCGTGCCGCTGGCATAGGCCCGGCGCAGCGCCGAGAGCTCGGTTTCCGTCCAGTCGGTCATCTTCAGAACCATCCTCCGCGCCGCCCGAGCCAGTCGGAGCGGCGCTTGCCCTGCGGGGCCTGTCCCGGCCGGTTGATCTGCCCGGCGGGATCGCTGTCGGTGGGGGCGGCCCCGAGCTGGTCCTCGAGGTCGCGCCATTTCTCGTCGGGCCAGCGGTCCGCGCCCGCGATCCAGGCGGCGGCGCGGGCATAGACCCGGCAGTCCAGCGCCTCGTTGCGTTCCCGCAGCTTCTGCCATTCCAGCCGGGCGAAGCCGCGCTTGGTGCGCACCGTCACCAGTTGTTCCGCGACGAACTGCTTCAGCCATTCGTTCTCGACCCAGTGCGGCAGATGCACTGAACCGGGCGGGAACGCCGCCCCGTCGGCCATGTCCTCATCGGTCGGGCGCGCCAGCCGCAGGAAGCGATAGGTCTCGGCCTTGAAGGTCGAGACCGCCACGGTCCAGAGCCGCGCCCCGCGCCGCAGCCGCTTTCCGCCCTCGGTGGCGTCGACAAAGGTCGGGCCAGAGACCGGGCTCGAGCGGTTGAACCCCTCGACGCCCTTGACCGGCGACACCTGCCCAAACCCCTGCGCTCGCGACCAGGAATAGACCGCCGGAGCCTCGTAGCCGGTGTCGATGGCGAGCCGCGCGATGCGCAGATGCGCCCCCCGCTCATGCGACCAGCTTCGATCCAGCAGCGCGGTCAGTTCCGACCACGCGTCGTGCCGATCAGGCCCGCCCTCGATCACGACGTGATCGACGAGCCAGCTTTCGAGCCCGCGCCCCCAGGCCCAGACATCGACCTCGATCCGGTCCTTCTGCACGTCGGCCCCGGCGGTCAGGAACAGCCCGCCCGCAGGCACGGTGCCGGATGTCCAGCGCTCGCGCCGGTCGTAGAGCCGCTGCCAGTCGGGCGCTTCCCCGGTCTCGACCCATGTCTCGCCGAGGATCGTGTTGCGGAACGCCTTGATCGCCTCGTCCGACCCTTGGGCCGCGTCCCATGCCCGCACGATCCGCTCCCAGCTCAGCCAGCCGATCGGCGAATAGAGCGCCGAGAGGTGATACCCGACCGTGGTCGGATCGGTGGCCGTGGCGGTCGCCCGCCATTCGCCGCCCTCCAGCATCGCCGTCTTGTGGTGTTCCGCGATTGCCGCGTCGCAGCCCTCGCAATGGTATTCCGCCGTCTCCGGACGGCCCTTCTGCCAGCGCAGCCGGTCAAACTTCAGCCACTGCATCGCCTCACAGTGCGGGCACGGCACGAAGAACCGGCGCTGATCGCTCGCCTCGTATTCCCGCTCGATGCGCGACAGCCCCCGGATCGTCGGCGTCGAGACCAGGAACACCTTGCGCCGATGCGCGAAGGTCAGCGACCGCGCCTCGGCCAGCGTGACCGGATCGCCTTCCTCGTCGGCCGAAGCCGGATAGGCATCGACCTCGTCCAGAAAGATGTAGCGCGCCGGGGTCGAGCGCAGCCCGACCGCTGAGTTCGCCCCCGTCATGATCAGGATGCCGCCCGCGAACTCCTTGGACAGCATCGTGTTGCCCGCGTCGCGGGATCGTGCGGGTTTGACCCGCTCCCGCAGTTCCGGGCTCTCGTCGATCAGCGGGTCGATCCGCTGCCGCGAGTTGCGCTTGGCAAGTTCCACCGTGGGCTGGACGGCGAGCATCGGGCCCGGCGCCTGGTGGATCGCGAACCCGATCCAGTTGTTGCCCGCCTCGGTCGCGCCGACCTGCGCGGCCTTCATGAACACGATCCGCTGCGTGGGATCGCCGGGCGAAAGTCCGTCCATGATCTCGCGCATGTAGGGCGTGCGCACCGTACGATATCGCCCGGGTTCGGCCGAGGCGCGGCCCGAGAGCATCCGGTGCCGGTCCGCCCATTCCGAGACGGTCAGGTCCGGGTCGGGCCGCAGCCCGTTGCCCCAGGCGCGCAGGATTTCCGCCGCGCCGTCGAAGTCCGTCAGGCCATCATCACCGGAAGTCGGGCCGGACCTCGGCGAGTTCGTCGAGGTGGGCGCGTACATGTTTTTCCAGAACCTTCTGCATCGCGGCTGGCTCCACGGTGATCTGCTGGCCCGTCGTGTCGCTGAACGAGGCCGAGAGCTCGGCCGCCATCAGCGCCGCCGCGCGCGCGGGCCAGTTCACCCATGCGTCCCGTTCCTCGCGCGCCAGGCGGAACACCAGCGCCAGCGCGCGGGCCCGCTCGATCAACTCCCCCTTCAGCTTCTGGAGCCGGATGCGCCGCTCCTGCGCCTTCAGCACCTCGTTCGCGGTCTTGGCCTGCAGGAACGTGGTGCCGCCGCCGACCGCCGGGACCGCCAGCCCCTGTTCGCGCAGCGTGTCGCCGACAGCGGCGACCGCCGCCTCGGGGACGGGCTTCAGCTTCGGCGCGGGCGGCTTTCTCGTCTTCGACGGGTCCGTCGTCTCGGCACGTCTGGCGTCGCTGGCCGCCGCGTTGATGCTGCCGTCCAGATAGAGGACTAGCCGCTCGGCCGTCTTAGCTTTCTGGATCGCGCCCCGCGACAGCCCGACATGGGCGGCGTACTGGCGCTCGCTCATGCCCTGCATCGACGGCTCCATTTATCATTCAGAATCATGTACTTATCGAGTTGATAAGCGCGCCGGACAGAGATGCCGTAATGGGCGAGTCGCTCCCGGATCCGGCGTTGCGATGTGTGGTCCGCGATGAGGTGGCTATCGTCCTGTCACGGCCGACCGTCCCGGTCGGCGCAACGATCCGAACGGGAGGACGAAACCATGGATCATTTTGTCGGTATCGACGTGTCGCTCGAAAGCTGCGCCGTCTGCGTTGTAAACCAGTCCGGCGCCGTGGTGCGCGAGGCGAAGGTCGTCTGCGAACCCGAGCCCCTGATCGCGTTCTTGCGCGCGCTGGACCGGGCAGTCGTCTGCATCGGGCTTGAGGCGGGGCCTCTTTCCCAGTGGCTGCACCGGCATCTACGCGAAGCCGGCTTCGAGGCGGTCCTGATGGAAACTCGCCAGGTGAAGGGCGCGCTGAAGGCCATGCCGATCAAGACCGACCGGCGCGACGCGCTAGGCATCGCACAGCTGATCCGCATGGGCTGGTTCCGCCCGGTGCATTGCAAATCGGTCTCGGCGCAGGAGCTGCGCGCGCTGCTCGGGGCGCGCAGGACGTTGCAGAAGTCGATGATCAGCATCGAGCTGTCGATGCGCGGCATGCTGCGCGGGTTCGGTCTGAAGCTCGGCCAGGTCAGGCGGCAGCGGTTGGCCGAACGCGCCCGAGAGCTGGCGGAGGGCAACGAGATGCTCACGGCCATGGTCACCTCGATGCTGCGCGGGCATGCCGCGCTCCGCAGCGAGCTGGCCCGGCTCGAGAACCGGCTCCGCCGCATCGCACGGGCCGACCGTGTGGTCCGGCTGATGATGACCGTTCCCGGGGTCGGCGCCGTGGTAGCGCTGCAGGTGAAAGCCGGGATCGACGATCCGGCCCGGTTCCGGTCCTCGAAGAATGTCGGGCCGCACTTTGGCCTGACGCCCCGGCGAGAGCAATCCGGCGAACGCGACGTGGTGGGCGCGATCAGCGCCGCGGGCGACAGAAACGTCCGCACTGCCCTGTTCCAGGCGGCGACGGTGATGCTCTACCAGTCGCAGGCGAAAAGCTGGCTCAAGGCTTGGGGCATGCAGGTGGCCAAACGACGCGGCATGAAGCGAGCCGTCGTGGCCGTCGCCCGCCGCCTTGCCGTGGTGCTGCACCGTATGTGGAGCGACGGCACGAAGTTCCAGATGACGCATCCGGCACGGCTCGCTGCAGCCTGACGCCCTGCGGCCGGTCCGGCTCGCCGGTTCGACCGTCCACAAGTTGACCTGCCCCGAATTGGATCGGGACAATCCCGGTCCTCCGATGTCCCTTCGCCGGGACGCGGTCTCGACGATGCCGCACGTTCGCTGGTGCCGCCCGCAAGGTCGAGCACGATACCAGAGATCGGCACGCGAGATCCCACTGACCAGGCATGATGTGGCGGCCCCGCGCCGACCACGGACGGAAGCATGATACCGGCGAAGCGGCCCCGAAAGCGAAGACGGGGAACAGCACGAACCACCAGATGACGCCGCGATGACAGACCGCGGCGGTGCATCGTCGCGTGCCGGATCATGCCTCGATGGAAGTCAAGTCCATGTATTCGCTCGGAAACCAGATTGTTGACTTCACTACGCCCATTACGGAAGCGAACGTCCCTCCAACGAAGCGATGCAACTCACCAAGGAGCCACCCCGATGACCCGCCGCGCACAGGACAACACGAAAGCCCTCGACGCCTTCATCGCCGCCAAGACCGAGATCGACGCGATGCTCGCCCGCCTGCAGGCGCTCAGCGACGACCATTTCGAGACCAGCCCCGACGAGATCAACTGGGGCCATGTCGGCACCCTGAACCACTACCGCGCCAAGCTGCGCGAGATCACCGACATGGCCTTCCATGAAGGCGAACACGCCGAGTGAGATGACCCGCTCCCGGTCCCGCCCGCCGACTGGCGGGCTCGACCTCGTAGAAGGGCCCGCATTCCGCGCGCCCCGATACAGGAGACGACGATGACCCAGCTTTCCGACACTCAAGCAATCATTCTCAGTGCCGCCGCACAGCGCGAGGACCGCATCGCCCTGCCGCTGCCCGAGAGTCTGCGCGGCGGCGCCGCCGCCAAGGTGGTCGGCGCAATGCTCGCCAAGGGCTTCCTCGAAGAGGTCGACGCCGAAATGCGCAAGGGCGAGCCGATCTGGCGCGAGACCGGCGACGGCCACGGCGTCACGCTGGTCGCCACCGACGCAGGCCTCGCCGCCATCGGCATCGAGCCCGAAGACGCGAACAGCGCGCCCACGGGCGCGACGGACGCGCCGAGCGACGCGCCCGCAACGGACACCCCCACCGAGACCGAAACCGCGCCCAAGGCGCGCACGCCGCGCGAGGGGACGAAGCAGGCCACCCTGATCGCCATGCTGCGCGCGCCGGACGGCGCGACCATCGAGGAGATCAGCGCCGCGACAGGCTGGCAGTCACACACCGTGCGGGGCGCGATGGCCGGGGCCCTTAAGAAGAAGCTCGGGCTCGAGGTGACATCCGAGAAAGTCGAGGGGCGCGGACGGGTCTACAGGCTTCCGGCAGCCTGACTCCGTGAGACGATTGCTACGCCGCCGCCCCGACCGGGCGGCGGTTTCTCATTGCCACGAAAGCAGATCTCGGGCGGCGGCCTGCAGGATATCCTGTGCCATGCGCGGCTCGCAGGTGTAGATGCCGCCCGGTTCAGGTTCGCCGACATGTTCCGCAAACCAGTCCCGTCCCTCGTCCGAAATCGGACGCAGGATAACGATGGTCCCGTGATCGTTGATCTCGATATGTTGCCAGCCTTCGGACATGCGCCAAGGCTACCAGCGGGATGGCCGATCTGCCAGCGGCCGCATCAGACCCGCCGCAGCCGCTCGAACAGCCGCCGCAGGACGTAGGACCGTGCGATGCTCACCACGGTGAACACCGCGCCCATCTTGAGGTTCTGCGCCAGCGTCGTGTGCAGCCCGAAGACCGGGAAGATCAGGATCTGCGTGATGACAGCGATGCCGTAACCGACGATCACATTGGCGACCGCTTCGACCAGCGACATGAGGCGCGACTGTTTCATGTCGGTGCCTCATCCTTCGGCCAACAGTTCAGCTGCCAGAGTTCTGAGCGCATGCGCCGCAACCAGGGGGACCACACCGTTGCCACAGAGGCGAAGCCGGTCCACCCGATGGGCCAGCCCATCAGCGCCTCGACGAACAGCGGGTTCAAGGTCTGGCGCGGCTCGGAGGTATCGCGCCCAGCCATCGGCGTCACCAGGACCTGGCGGCCAAGCAGGCCGTTCACCGGCGTGTTGGCAAGGCTCGTCGCCCCGTCCTTGTGATCGCGCGCCGTCGGCGTCATCCACAGCCCCGCCGAATGCGTCAGGTCGGCCGAGCGACGGTTGCCGGCGCTCGGCTTGCAGCCGTCGTTCGCCATGGGCGTCGGCCAGAGCGCCGCCGTCGTCGCCAGGTTCATCCCATGCTGCCCCGCTTCCTGCGACGGCGTGGGTTTCGTCTGCCGGTTCTCGTTGGCGCTGGCTCTCGGCGTCGGCCATAGCCGCAGCAGTTCCGTCCGGTTCCCGCCACTCGACCGGGTGCCAGAGCAGGCGCGCGGGGTCGGCCAGCTCGTCCCCCACTCGGACGGCGAGGATGAACAGCCGCTCGCGCTTGTGGGGCGCGCCGACTTCCGCCGCAGTGAAGAGGCCTGCCGCAAGCTTGTAGCCCATGCCGACCAGTCCGCTGGCGACTTCGGGGAAGCCGAGGCGGAGATGATGGGCGACGTTCTCGAGGAAGACGAAGGGCGGCTCGACCTCGCCGATGATGCGGGCGACATGGGGCCAGAGGTGGCGCGGGTCGTCGGCACCCCGGCGCTTGCCCGCGACGGAGAACGGCTGGCACGGATAGCCCGCAGTGACGATGTCCACCGCGCCGCGCCACGGGCGGCCATCGAAGGTTCCAACGTCGTCCCAGACAACAGCCTGATCCAGGGACGCGTCTTCCATCCGCGCCACGAGAGTGGCTGCGGCAAAGGTTTCCCGTTCGACATGGCCCACAGCACGATATCCGGGGATGGCGATGGCGAGCCCGAGGTCGAGACCGCCCGCGCCGGAGCAGAGCGAGAGGCCGAAGAGGCATGCGTCTCCGGCTCCGGAAGCGACTCCGGAGGAAGGTAAAGCCAGGTCATGCATGTCACGCGGCGGTCTGGCGCTTTCGCGCGGGTTCGGGGGCGGCGTCCGGGTTCGGCGTATCCGTGTCGTCGCGCAGCCGCTCGGTTCTCACCTGCCCAAAGGTCCGACCGTCACCGTCGAGGATCGCGTCGCGGCCGGTCTCGGCCTGCCAGCGCTCGACGGCGACATCGACATAGGCCGGGCTGATTTCCATTGCGAAGACGCGACGGCCATTGGCCTCGCCCGCCATGATCTGCGAGCCTGAGCCTGAGAACGGCTCGTAGCAGAGGCCGCCTCGGGCAACGTGCTGGCGCATCGGGATCCCGAAGGCGTCGAGCGGCTTCGGCGTCGGATGGTCGGGCCGGTCGTCTTTTGCGAAGCTGGGCAGCGCCCATGTCGATGGCAGCGTTTCCTCGGCCACCTTCGGCGGGCGGTTCGGGCGGCGCCAGCCCATGAAGCAAGGCTCGTGCTTCCAGAGGTAATGCGACCGTGTCAGAACCCCGCGGTCCTTCACCCAGATGATCTGTTGATGGACGAAGGCACCCGCCTTTTCCCAGCAAGCCTCCAGCATCGCCTGGCGGCGCGAGGCGTGCCAGCAGTACCAGGCGGCGTCCTCGGCGATGGCCTCGGCCACGGCCGCCGCGATGAAACCGTCGTAGAGTTCCGCGCCCTGCGAACTGTCGTCCCACGTGGTGCCGTAGGACGCAGACCAGTCCTTGTTCCGGGTCGGATGGTTCGAGCCATCGTAATCCACCAGGTATGGCGGGTCGGTGGCGAACAGGATCGCCCGCTCGCCATTCATCAGGCGGCGCACGTCGGACGCGCTGGTGCTGTCGCCGCAGAGCAGCCGGTGGTCGCCAAGGATCCAGAGATCCCCGGTTCGTGATGCTGGATTGCGCGGTGGCTCGGGGATGGTCACCGGCGGCACGGAGCCCCCGGCGCCACCTTCTTCCCCGTCCCCCTCCGGCGCGAAGGTCAGAAGCTTGTCCAACTCGCCGT
Source organism: Polymorphum gilvum SL003B-26A1 (assembly GCF_000192745.1). Classification (NCBI taxonomy): domain Bacteria; kingdom Pseudomonadati; phylum Pseudomonadota; class Alphaproteobacteria; order Rhodobacterales; family Paracoccaceae; genus Polymorphum; species Polymorphum gilvum. Next base: position 4,077,632 of record NC_015259.1, on the reverse strand, counting down.
CGGAGAAGCCGACAAGCGACAGGTCGAAATCCTCGGCCAGCAGGTCGTTCAGTTCCGCAGACAGAAGCGCCTCGTCCCAGGTGCCAAGCTCCGTCAGCTTGTTGTCCGCGATACGGTACGCCCGGCGCTGCGCCTCGGTCAGATGGCCCAGAACTATCACCGGCGCCTCAAGCAGCCCCAGCTGCGTCGCGGCCAGCACCCGGCCATGACCCGCGATCAGTTCGCCATCCTCTGCCACGAGGCAGGGCACCGTCCAGCCGAACTCCGCCATGCTAGCGGCGATCTTCGCGACCTGGTCCGCGCCATGCGCCTTCGCATTGCGGGCGTAGGGCTGGAGTTTCGCCAGCGGCCACATCGCGATCCGATCCGGGGCAAAGCTCAGCGTCATCGGCGGGTCATTCCTCGGATCAAGGTGGATACCCCCGGCTTTCGGACTCCGGGGTCCAGACTGGACTCCAAGCGGGGTCCAGCGGCCACCAGGGGTGTCCAGAATCAAGGGTTTGAATTTGCAGTGTTTCAGGCGGGTCTAGTCGGCGCTGGCTTCCGGGTGGCTTCCCAAAAATCCGGCCCTGTCGCTAGCGATGTGCCGCGCTGCGCCCTCCCGTATACGGAATAGCGCAGAAGGAACCAGAAACTTCAACGGGTTGGCGGGTGGACCCCGTCTGGACCCCGGTGCGGAGTCCGGGGTCCAGCATGGAATCCGGTCACCGCTCCCGCGCGTCAGGATCGCGATTTCTCGGCCCGTACAGCTTCTCGCCCAGCTGTCTTATCAATTCCCGCTCGGGCCAGCTCAGACGCTCGTCGTCGATGGAGACGGCGAGCACGCCCTGATCCCGCCAGCCGTCGCGTTTGACGCGGTCTGCGTCTCGCCGCTCACCTCCATAGCCCGGGGGATGCCACCGCATGGTTTTCATGTCCGCCCTCCTTCCGGCTTGTCCTTTTCTGACTTAAGCGATCGGGGGCGAGCGTCTGCCGGCTGCCTCACCCCATCGGAAGGTGAGCCGGAGCTTTCGTCCTTTTCGGCAAATGCATCGGCGAGATCGGCGGCACGGCGAAGGCCGAGGCGCCGGCCATGCTCGCGGCGTGCCTCGCTAACCGGCCCGGCCCACGGATTCTTTCCCATCCGGAACGGCCAGCTCGGGCAGTCCACGGCGGTGCAGAGCCGCACCTCCCGCGCCGAGCCGTTGCAGCAATCGAGGCATTTCAGCCGCAGGGCGCGCAGGGGCGAGATACGGGCGTGACCGAGCCGCTCCAGGTCGTCGGTGGAAAGCCCGCGAGGATCGCGGCCGACGTCGTAGCCGTCCTGGCGCTCGAGGCCGATATGGCGATGCTGGCTCATGTCCGCCCCTCCCGCCGTTCGCGTTCCATCACCGCGCGGGCCTGCTGGGCGCGGCGACGGTCGCGGTCATTGGCGAGGTCGATCCGGCTCTCGCCCGTTTCGCGACCGATATGGGTGCCCTTGCCGTGGCGCGCCCAGGCGATGAAGGCGTTGCCGATCCTGCCGTGGAGCGCGATCAGGGAGCTCTGGTTGGCGACCCCGATGAGCGGCGCGAGATGGCGCGAGAGGAAGGGCAGCCAGTCGGCCGGGTTCGGGACGACGACCTGCTCGACGAAGGCCAGTGGGGTCTCGATCAGCACGAAGAAGCCGTGGATCTCGCTCGGCCAGAACCGGATCTCGAGCGCACCGCCCAGCAAGCCCTCCTCGGTCAGCAGCGTGTATTCGCAGTCGAGAACACGCTCGAGCGCGCGATGCCAGTCCACGCGTTCGGTCTCGCTGATGCGCACGGCCGCATGATACCAGTCGGGCAACTCCGTGTCGTGGAAGCGGCCGGCGTCGTAGAGGCGCATCCTGTCAAAACTCATGCCTCGGTCTCCTCTTCTGGTTGGGGGTGGTGGGTGCGGCGCAGGGCGGCGGGCTTCGCGGCGTCTAGCCGCGCAGACAGCGCGTCGAGGGCCAAGCGGCGCGCGTCGAGCACGGCCTGCATGCTGTCGGTCAGGCGGGATGCGAGGGCGTCGAGGCGCGCGGAAGCGGAGGCACCAGGCGCGTCGATGTCGGCGCCCTCGACGCGCCGCATCTCGAAGCTGGCGAGCGGCCCGAGGCGGTTGGTGAGCCAGGTTTCCGGATCGGGAATGCGGGAGAGATCGACGCGGGCGGTGCGGGCGCGATGGCCGGGACCCTCCGGGCGATAGGTCACCTCCGCCGAGGATGGGGACATTCTGCTATTATAGAGGTCTCTATAATAGCCATTTGTCCCCTTCCTCTGGCCGTCCTTCTTCGCGGCCTCGCGGGTCGGCCAGAACTCCGGGAAGCAGGCGGCCATATCGGCGGCGTTCTCGAGGACGATGCCGGTAAGGGACATCAGGTCGCGTCGGGTCGGGCGCAGGTCGGACCAGGGAACGAGCGCATCGACGGTGACCGGCAGGACCACGTCCGTGAGCAGGTCGATCTCGAGCGGCGTGGCGGCGGTGCGGTTGACGCCGCGCCCGCGCCCCGTCGCCTGGATGAGCTCGCCCTCGCAGATGCTCCAGCGCACGGACTCGGCAATGGGATCGGCATGTTCCTCCATCGTGAGCGGCGCGGTCCGGTCGCCCGCGAGCCGGATGCGGCGTTCGACCATGGGATACCACCAGCCCGCGTCCTCCGGGTTCGATGCGGGCATCCGGCCGGTCAGCGCCATGGCGATCAGTTCGACCGTGTGAGGCGCAGGCAAAGTGCGGCCGAGGATCACCATGCCGCCGATCCCGCCCCAGCGGTCGAGCCCGCTCAGCGCGTTGAAATGCACCGCCTCAACCCGCGGCGGCAGCCCCGCGGACCTGAGCGCATCAATGGCGGCCTTCTGGCCCACCACCAGCAGATCGATTGCCTGGCCGGGGCGATGGCACTGCCGGGCCCGGAGGTCGATCCAGGCGCGAAGATCGCGCAGACGGGTGGCGGCGGCCTTGCGGTCCCGTTCGGGCGCATCGGCGGAGGGCGACAGCGCGCGGGCCGAGGTCGGGCTGCCGGTCACCTGGCGGACGCGGACATGGGGCTGGCGGGCAGCGACGGGCGCGCCTAGACGCAACCGCGGCAGGTAGGTCTGCACGAGTTCCGGGCGCAGCGTCGCGTCGAGATGCAGGATCGGCGCCTGGGCCGCCCAGCCGGTCCGCATGCGGCTGCGCCAGCGCAGACGGAGCGCGCGGACCGAACCGGCCTCGGTTATCTCGTGAACGAGCTCGGCGCCGGCGGCATCGTGGCCGTTCTCCAGCGCCTCGGCGAGGATCAGCCAGAGCGTGGCGCAGCGACCGGGCGGCGCCCATGGCTCGCCCGCTTGCGGCAGGACCGCCTCGATCCGCTTGCGCCGCTCGACCGGCGACATGCCAGGGCGGAGGCCCGCATCGCGCATGCGGCGGCGTTCCAGCGTCGCAGCATGGCGGCAGTCGTCCGGCGTGAGACCGACCGCTTCCAGAAGGCCGAGGCGCAGCGAACCCGGCTCCGTGACCCGCAGCGCCTTGCAGAGCCGCTCCCGCGCAGCGACCAGGTCGGCCGTGGCGCCGACATCCATCCTGCCCTTGCCGGTATAGCAGGTGAGCGAGGTCCGGCCGGGCTCCAGCCCGTCCTGCGTGAGCGTCGCCTTGCCGTCGAGACCGCGCAGGCCCGACTGCCAGAAGGCCTCGTCGATGACGAGAAGCCCGACCTCGCCGATGGCCTGCGGCTTCATGTGAAAGAGACTGTCATGGGCGCAGACGATGACCTGCGCCGCCTGCGCCAGTGGCTTCTGGCGTTGGTAGCCGCAGTCGTGGAACCAGGGGCAGAGCAGCAGCTCCGCGCCGTTCTTGACCTTGCAGCAGCTCTGTTCGACCGGATGCTCGACCTCGAGCGCGTCGAAGGTAGCTTCGGGGTCGAGGCACATGAGTTGGTCGGGATTGCCCGGCGTGGGATCAGGCGCGGTGCGCCCCTTCCAGAGCATGGCGCTGAGACCCAATGCCTCGAAGGCCGTGACCTGTTCGGCCCCGAGATCGTGGCGCGGGACGGCGTAGACGACCTTGCGCGTGCCGAGCCCGCCCGCGGCGATCAACTCGGCAATGGCGGCGCGCGCGCTCGAGGTCTTGCCGAGGCCCACATCGACCGGCAGGCCGAGAAGCGGTGGCAAGGCGGCCCGCGCCACGATGTTGAAATCCAGCGGGTCGCGGTCGGCGTCGGCGCTCTTGGCCTCCTCCTGCGCCGCCTCGACGGCGGCCCAGTAGTCCGGGATCGCGGCCATGAAACCGGCGATGGCCTCGGCCAGGCGGACGCGGGCCTCGTCTGGCGTGAGAACAGGTGCGGGATAGGTGGGCGGTGACGGCGGGATCCGCGCCGCGCTGGCGACGAGCGCCGAAACGGCGTCCGGCCCCTCGGCGCAGAACAGATCGTTGGCGTCTCCGGGGCTCTCCGGCACGGCCAGACGGCCATCGACTGCGAGCGCGACCTTGCGCGCGGCCTCGACGCCGGGGTTGTCGTCGCGATCGGGCTTCGCGTCGTTGTCGGCGACGAGGACGAGATCGGCCGCCGGAAAACGCGCCCGCAACGCCTCGGCCACCGGCATCAGGTTGCCCGCGTCCATCGCCGCGATCACGGTATGGCCCGTGGCGATGTGCAGGCTCGCGCCGGTCGCCCAGCCCTCGCAGATCAGGACGGGGCCAGCGGGTTCGGCAATCGGCCCCGGCTCCGCGCCCGCCACCGCGAAATGACCCTTCTTGGCCCCACCGGCGAGGAAACGCTTGGCCCCATCGGGCGCGATGGTCTCGAGACTGTGGATCCGGCCGTCGATGTCCTGCAGCGGCACGACGAGCCGGCGGCCGGCGTCCATGCGCAGGGCGAGCGGCGCGGCCTGCTTGGCGATGAGATAGGGATGGTCCTCCGGGGCGGGACGGGCGCTGGTCCAGATCCGCTTGGCACGCGCGGCGGCCTCATCCGTGCGGTTCGGCGCGGGCGCGGCATCGCCATCGGGGTGTGGCTCGGGAGGTGCCGTGGCCAGCGCCAGTGGCGGCTCGGCCGGATCGTTCGCCGCCGTTGCGCCTGGTGTCGACGGCTGACGGGTCGGCCGGGGCAACGCCGCCATGCCGATCCGGTCGGCAATCCAGTCGGTCGCATCCTCCCGGGCCATGCCGAGGTCGCGGCCGACAAGATCCGAAAACCAGCCGCCCCGGCCTTCCTCGTGGTCGAACCACATCCCCGCCCGCGCGCCGGAGATGACGACCGAGAGGCTGCCTTTGCGACCCCAGCGCCATTCTTGCCCTGCACGAAAGGTCGGCTTGCCCAGAAGCTCCACCGCGAGTTCCGGCACGCGGGCACGCAGCTCGGCGTCGAAGGCCCGCCAGTCCCGCCCGCTCATCGCCGTCCCCGCGGAACGGGCGCATCGCCGGTCGGCCGGAGGGCCGCCGAGCCGGCAGGGCGCTGGAGATGGCGGAGACAGGCGGACACGGGTGCTGCGGAACCGGAATGAGGGGGTCGTTGCCCCCGGTTCTGCCGCGGATCAGACCGCCCTCGCGACGTCGGAACCGGTCCGCCCGGCCGCGCGCAGCCCTACCGGAAAGGGGTGACCCCTTCCGGCAAGGCGTTGAAATAACGTCAGATCATGGGTGGAGCCCAACGGGCCTAACGACTCCTGAAGAGCGCCCTGAGCGGCCGCGGCCGATCAGAGGGGTGATCCCGCGTCTGCGCGAACGGGGTGAACGGTTCCGCCCGTCTTCGGGCTGCCGCGGCCTTGGGGTCACCCCTTGGAGTTGGCCATTGTCAGTGCTGTTCGGGATCCTTCCGCGGACCCAATGACGCCAGCCGACGCGGCAGGTCCGAGCGGCTGTGCAGCACGTCCACCACGACCACCTGATCCGGCATCTCGACGAACACGATGAAATGCTGCCCCGCCCGCGTGAAGCGCAGGTCCTCCGGCAGGTCGGGATCGATCAGGCGGCGGCAGTCCTGCGAGGGCGCCTCACCCGCGGCGATGGCGGCGCAGCGGGCGATGAGATCGGCCTCGTAGGCCTCGGCCTGGCGCGGCCCGAAGGTCTCCAGCGTCCAGCGGGCGATCTCGACGAGCGACCGTTCCGCCTGCCGCGTCAGCCGCCACGGCTTCGGCATCAGGACGCGGTGCGCGCGGCGGCGAAGGCCCTGCGGATCGCGTCCTCACCGGTGCCCTCGGCGAGCGCACCCGAGCGCGCTTCGTCCAGTCCGGCGGCGAGCCGGTTGCGCAAGGCGGTCATCTCGGCTTCCTCGCGCTCGAGCAGCCGAAGCCCGGCCCGGAGCGCCTCCGACGCGTTCTGGTAACGACCATCGGCGATCAGTCGCTCGATCAGGTCGGTCTGGCTGTCGGTCAGGACGACATTGCGGGTCGGCATCGGCATCTCCCTTGGGCATATTGGCAATATATGCCAATGACGGTCATGTGTCGACCAGGTGCCGTCTCCCGCGTCAGCCGGTCTGCCGCAGATCCGGACCCAACACCCGCTTCGCACCGCCGCGCTGCGCCGAGGGCAACCGGATCAGCGTGGCCATGGCGTCGGCGAGCTTGTTCGACACCGGCTCGCCCTCGATCTGCTGCTCGAGAAACCAGTCCATGAGGCATTCCTTCTTGCCCTGGTTCCCCGGTGAAATTCCGAAATGTGCAATCGCGGCCTGCATCAGGTCGAGATAGGGCGTGGTGTATATTGCATCTGCTGCGCCTTGCGCGGGTCGCACCGGCTCCGGGATGTAATCCGGCCAGATCGCCTTCACGAGGAAACGCGCCACGCGGATGTCGATGAATTCCCAATCCCGCGCGGTCAGTCGCCCGAATGAATACTTGCCCTCGCGCCACTGCTCGGGACGTATGCTGGTGTGGTAGCCCGAATGCAGACCAAAGCCGCTACTACTGCCGCCGTTGCCCCAACCATGCGTCCGCTCCTCGGTGAAGCGCCCCTGCGCCAGAAGATCTCCGTCTCGCAGAGCGACGAGCAACTCGGTCTCCGCCTCCGCCTTCCAGGCCACTTTGGGATCCTGCGGCGGGTTCCAGGTCTGGTATGCCGGCACCGGTTTGGGCGGCAGCTTTGCCGCTTCCACCGCGCGCCGCGCGACCGTCACATTCTGCACATGGGCCAGCGCCTCTGCAAAACTCCATTGGGTACGGTCGAGCGATTGCAGCGACATGGGCGGCCTCGTGAATCGATTGGGGACAGTTCGAACATAGTGGGAACGCCCTGATCCCTCAACCCATCGCGGTGTTGCAACATCGGAGGGGTTCACCCTTTCCTGTCGGTCGCGGGCTGACCCGTTCCGAGGTCGCGGCCGGCGGCGCAATCCGACACCGATGGATCATGATGTTCGATCCCGGTCCCATTCGTCGCCCCAACCCACTCGCCCCTTCGGCGATGACCCCCGCCGAACGCCGCGCCGAGCTGTGCGGCCTGCTGGCGCTCGGGCTGGTCCGGTTGCGGCTGCGCGAACGCGGCGAACCTTCTGTCGATACTGGAGAAATTCGCCTACACTATCAGGCCGACCAATGCCGTCATGCAACCCGGAAGCCAACGGAGAAAGCATGACGACGCACGACCCCATCCCCGCGCGCCTGGCCGCGCTGAAGACCGCGCCGACGCCAGACCTGAAAAAGCAGTGGCGCGACCTGTTCGACGGCGAGCCGCCACCGTTCAACCGGCGCTACCTTGAATCCCGTCTGGCCTACCGCATCCAGGAACTCGCCTATGGCGGGCTGAAACCGGAGACGATCCGGCGGCTGGAACGCCTTGGCGAGGAACTGGATGGCGGCGACAGGAAAAAGCGCGGAATGCGCCTCGACCGCGATCGCCCCATCACCGGAACGAGGCTCCTGCGCGAATGGCAGGGCGTCGAGTTTGTCGTCACCGTCACAGCCGATGGCTTCGAATGGCAGGGGCGGCCTTACAAGTCGCTTTCTGCCATCGCGCGGGCCATCACCGGCACCCGGTGGAATGGATGGGTCTTCTTCGGTCTCAAGAACCATAGGGGGCGGACATGACGGAGCCCCCGGAGAAATCGAAGCTCGCCCGCAAGCTCCGCTGCGCGGTCTACACGCGGAAATCCTCCGAGGAAGGGCTGGAGCAGGAATTCAACAGCCTGCACGCCCAGCGCGAGGCTTGCGAGGCGTATATCGCCAGCCAACGGTCAGAGGGCTGGGTGCTGGTCCGCGATCAGTATGACGACGGCGGTATATCGGGCGGCACGCTGGAACGCCCCGGTCTGAAGCGACTGATTGCCGACATCGAGGACGGGCTGGTCGATGTGGTCGTGGTCTACAAGATCGACCGCCTCAGCCGCTCGCTGGCCGACTTCGCCAAGCTGGTAGATGTATTCGACCGAAACAGTGTCACGTTCGTCTCGGTCACGCAGTCCTTCAACACGACGACTTCCATGGGCCGGCTGACGCTGAACATCCTGCTGTCCTTCGCCCAGTTCGAGCGCGAGGTCACGGCCGAGCGCATCCGAGACAAGGTCGCGGCGAGCCGGAAGAAGGGCATGTGGATGGGCGGCGTGCCGCCCTACGGCTACCGCGTCGAGAATCGGAGGTTGCTGGTCGACGAAGACGTCGCCGAGCACGTGCGCTGGATTTTCGCCTGCTTCCTCGAGATCGGATCGGGCACGGAACTGGCCCGCGAGGTCGCGAAGCGCGGCATCCGCACGCCCCGCGGCAACCGGATCGACAAGAAGTACCTGTACCGGATGCTCAACAACCGCGCCTATATCGGCGAGGCGGTCCACAAGGGCGACAGCTATCCCGGCGAGCACGACGCCATCATCGACCGCGAGACGTGGGCCCGTGTCCATGCGATCCTGCAGGAGAGCCCCCGCAAGCGCGCCGCGCGTACCCGCGCCGAGACGCCAGCGCTGCTGAAGGGGCTGCTGTTCGGACCCGACGGCGCGGCCTTCTCGCCGACGCATACACGCAAGGGCGACCGGCTGTACCGCTACTATGTCAGCCAGACAGTACTGAAACATGGTGCCGGCTCATGTCCGGTCGGCCGCGTGCCCGCGGGAGAGATCGAGGCGGCCGTCATCGACCAGGTGCGCGCCGTGTTCCGCCAGCCCGAGATCGTGGCGGGGACATTGAAGGCCGCGCGCTCCCACGTGGACAACATCAACGAAGACGACGCCCGCGCGGCCCTGCAGCAGCTCGATCCGCTGTGGGACGAACTGTTCCCCGCCGAGCAGGCGCGTATCGTGGCGCTGCTGGTTGAACGGGTGGAGATAGGCACGGACGGGCTGAACGTCCGGCTCCGCGTCGACGGGCTCGGCAGCCTCGCGCGCGAGATGCTGGCCGGCGGCATCGAGGCGGCCGCATGAACCGCAGCACGCCGATCCCGGAGACTGTGACGCTCCACGTCCCGTTCCGGATCGTGAAGCGTGGCGGGAAGAAGGAGATGCAGTTGCCCGAGGGCGCCACGCAATCGCAGCGTACTGACAGCACGCTGGTCAAGGCGCTGGCCCGTGCGTTCCGATGGAAGCGGATGCTCGAGTCGGGCGAATACGCCACCATCGCCGAACTGGCCGAACGAGAGGGCATCGCGCCCTCCTACATGACCCGCGTCCTACGGCTCACGCTGCTCGCGCCTGACATCATCGACGCGATCCTGGACGGGAAGCAGGGGCCGGAGGTGACGCTCGCGCAGGTGCTGGAGCCGTTCCCGCTCACATGGCAGCATCAGGCGCTGCATTTTTCTCTGTAGGAAGAAAACTGCGCTTTGAAGGATTGACTCGAGGGACAGGATCGCATAGATCTCTGTAAATCGCCTTACAGAGGATTCTTTCATGCGGCTCGCGGAGCTCTCGGACATTCACTCCGGCTACACGGCGCGCGGCAGGCTCGATCCGCTGTCGGAGGGTGGCGTGCCGGCGCTTCAACTGCGTGACGTCGGAACGAACGGTGAAGCGCCAGGACCGGACTTCCAGAGGTACGACCTGGACAAGCTGTCCGACCGATACTTCGTCCGCGGCGGCGAGGTCGTCTTTCGATCGCGTGGCGAGCCGAACGCCGCGGTGGCCATTCCCGCTTCGCTGCCGGAGCCCGTCGTGGTCATTGTCCCGTTGGTGATCGTTCGCCCCGACAGGGACCGCGTTCTCCCGGAATACGTGGCGTGGGCCATCAACCAGCCCGATGCGCAGCGCAGGCTCGGCGCAGAAGCACAAGGCACAAGCCTCAGGATGATCCCGATGGCGGTCCTCGAGAACCTCGAGATCGCCGTGCCCGACCTGCCCACGCAGAAACGTATCGTCGAACTCGACGCCCTCGCCCGGCAGGAGGGACAACTGCTCCGTCAACTCGCCGCTCGCCGCGAAGAACTCGTAAGCGCCATTCTCGGCGATGCAGCGAAGGCCGCCGACCAGAAGGAAATTGCCTGATGACCGATCAGATTACCCAACAGCAGATCAACCAGACCGCCTGGGCGGCCTGCGACACCTTCCGGGGCGCCGTCGATGCCGGCCAGTACAAGGACTACATCCTCGTCATGTTGTTCCTGAAGTACATTTCGGACCTCTGGAACGACCACGTCGAGACCTACCGCAATCAGTACGGCGGTGACGAGGCCCGCATTCGCCGCCGCCTCGAGCGCGAGCGCTTCATCCTGCCAGAGGGCGCCAGCTTCTACGACCTCTACGCCCAGCGGAACGAGGCCAATATCGGCGAGCTGATCAACATCGCGCTGGAGAAGATCGAGGACGCGAACCGGGCCAAGCTCGAGGGCGTCTTTCGCAACATCGACTTCAACTCCGAGGCCAATCTCGGCCGCCCTAAGGATCGCAACCGCCGCCTGAAGAATCTTCTCGAGGACTTCGCCAAGCCTGCGCTCGACCTGCGCCCGTCGCGGGTGACCGAGGACATCATCGGCGAGTGCTACATCTACCTGATCTCGCGCTTCGCCTCGGACGCCGGAAAGAAGGCGGGCGAGTTCTACACGCCCACCGCCGTCTCGCGCCTGCTCGCCAAACTGGCGGCGCCGCAGCCCGGCAACACGATCTGCGATCCCGCCTGCGGGTCGGGCTCGCTGCTGATCCAGGCCTCGCAGGAGGTCGGGTCCGAGAACTTCGCCCTCTACGGGCAGGAGGTGAACGGGGCGACCTGGGCGCTGGCCCGGATGAACATGTTCCTGCACGCCAAGGACGCCGCCCGCATCGAGTGGTGCGACACGCTCAACAGCCCGGCGCTGGTCGAGGGCGACCACCTGATGCGCTTCGACGTGGTGCTTGCCAATCCGCCGTTCTCGCTCGACAAGTGGGGCGCCGAGAATGCCGCCAGCGACCCGTACAACCGCTTCTGGCGCGGCATCCCGCCCAGGTCCAAGGGCGACTACGCCTTCATCACCCACATGATCGAGATCGCCAGGCGGCAGTCCGGTCGCGTGGCGGTGATCGTGCCGCATGGCGTGCTGTTCCGGGGCGGGGCCGAGGGGCGCATCCGGCAGCAGCTGATCGAGGAGAACCTGCTCGATGCCGTCGTCGGCCTGCCCGCCAACCTGTTCACCACCACCGGCATCCCGGTCGCCATCCTGATCTTCGACCGCTCGCGCGAGGAAGGCGGCGCGAACGCGGGCCGGCGCGACGTGCTGTTCATCGACGCCAGCAAGGAGTTCACGCCGGGCAAGACCCAGAACGTGATGGACGAGGCGCATGTCGCCAAGGTGCTGGAAACCTACCGCAGCCGCGCCGAGGTGCCGCGCTTTGCGCATCGCGCCAGCCCCGAGGAGATCGCCGAAAACGGCTACAACCTCAACATCCCCCGCTATGTCGATACCTTCGAGCCGGAGGAGGAAATCGACGTGGCCGCCGTGCAGAAGGACATCCAGCGGATCGAGGCGGAACTCGCCGAGGTGCGGGCAAAGATGGCCGGATACCTGAAGGAGCTCGGCGTTGATGCTTGATGGCGGCGATACCTTAAAGCCGTTTCCCGATCTCGGACGTGCCTTGCCAAAGGGTTGGCGAAGAGCCCGGCTGGATGACGTTGCCGACCGCGCGAGCGGCCACACACCGGATCAAGGAAGACCGGAGTATTGGAATGGCGGCGTGGCTTGGGTCTCATTGGCGGATAGTGCCAAGCTCGACCAAGGATACATATCCGAAACCGACAAGCAGATTTCTCACCTTGGCATCAGACACTCATCAGCCGTCTTGCTGCCACCGGAAACGGTGATTCTGTCGCGGGATGCAGGGGTCGGAAAGTCTGCTGTCCTGAAGAGCGAAATGGCTGTCAGTCAGCATTTTATCGCTTGGTCCTGCTCCGCCAAGAGGGTTCTCGATCCGTGGTTTCTTTATGCGTGGATGCAGACGCAGAAGCCCTTCTTTGAGCGCATGGCTGTTGGCTCGACGATCAAGACCATTGGTTTGCCGATCTTCAAGCGCCTGACTATCGATTTCCCCCCCCTCCCCGAACAGCGCAGGATCGCCGCGATCCTGCGGACCTGGGACGAGGCGCTCGAAAAGGTTACCGCCCTCCACGCGGCGAAGGTGCGGCGGCTGGATGGCCTTGCCGCCTGGTTGATCCATGACGAACAAGCTGAACGCCTCCACCTCCGCGATTTCCTGAGCGAGGTTTCCACGCGTAACCGTGGCCAACAGGTCGAGCGCGTGCTCAGCGTCACCAATTCGGCTGGTTTCGTCCTCGCCGAGGATCAGTTCGCGCACCGCGTCGCATCGGCTGACCTGTCCAACTACAAGATCGTGCGACGCGGCCAATACGCCTACAACCCCTCCCGCATCAACGTTGGCTCCATCGCCCGCCTCGACGCATGGGAAGCTGGCGCGCTCAGTCCGATGTATGTCGTTTTCCAAGTGCGTGACGGGCTGGACTCGGATTTCTTCCAGCATTGGCTTCGCTCGGCCGAGGCCCGTCAGCGCATCGCTCTCGCAGCGCAAGGAAGTGTCCGCGAGACGGTGAGCTTCGGCGACCTAGGCTCAATCCTCATCCCGGTCCCGACCATCGAGCGGCAGCAATCGATTTCCCGCGCTCTCAACGCGGGCCGTGAGGAAATCGCCCTCATCGAAGCCGAGATCGAAGCCCTGACCCGACAGAAACGCGGCCTCATGCAGAAGCTGCTGACGGGCGAATGGCGCGTGAAGCTGGAGGCGCCGGTTGCCTGACTTCTGCGACTTCATCGTCTATGCCGACGAGAGCGGCGATCACGGGATGGTCAGCATCGACCCGCAATATCCCGTCTTCGCGCTGACCTTCTGCGTCATGCGCAAGGACGACTACGTCAACACCGTCGTGCCTGCCATGCAGCGCTTCAAGCTGGGCATCTGGGGTCACGATTCGGTGATCCTCCACGAACACGAGATCCGCAAGAGCCTCGGCCCCTTCGGCCTGCTTCGCACCGACCGCGCGTTGCGCAGCCGCTTCTTCGACGAACTGAACGCGCTCATGGAAGCCGCGCCAATGACGATCTTCGCCTCGGTCATCGACAAGGAGAAGCACCGCGCGAAGTATGTCAACCCGTGGAACCCCTACGAGATCGCCCTGCATTTCTGCATGGAGCGGCTGCAGGCCATGATGAACCGCTTCGAGCAGCACGGGAAGACGGTGCATGTCGTGTTCGAGAGCCGGGGCGCCAAGGAAGATGCCGAGCTTGAACTGGAGTTCCGCCGCATCGCCAGCAACCAGAGCCATTGGGGCTACCGCCGGCACGACTTCAGCCGCTTCGACTTCCAGCCGGTTTTCATCCCGAAGGCCGCGAATGCCTCGGGCTTGCAGCTGGCCGACCTGACGGCCCGGCCCATCGCGCTGTCGCGGCTGCGCCCGGGCCAGCCGAACCGCGCGTTCGAGATCATCGAGCCCAAGCTGGGAGGGCTCAAATGCTTCCCCTAAGCGCTTGTCAGACAGGAAAAAACAAAGGGGCCCCGGAAACTCCAGGACCCCTTTGTCGACCGGGAAATGCCCAATCCTTTGGTCCGTATATAGCCACAGAGCCCCTTGACCGCAAGTTAATCCGGGCCCGGGAGCGCGCCCCATGACCTTCAACGCCGCCGAGAAACACCAGTCCCAGGTGCCAGCACTGCAGCTGCTGGTGGCGCTGGGGTTTAAGCCGCTCTCGCAGGAGGAAGCCCTGCGCCTGCGCGGCGGGCGCCTGCGGAACGTGGTGCTGGACGACGTGCTCGCCGAGCAGCTGATGCGCATCAACCGCTTCACGCACCGGGGCCGCGAGTACGGCTTCGACCTCGAGGACGCGCACGAGGCGATGCGGCGGCTCAAGCCCACGCCCGATCGCCTGAAGGGGCTCCGGGGCACCAATCAGGACATCTACGACACGCTCGTCCTCGGCACGACGATCACGAAGTCCATCGACGGCGATTCGAAGAGCTACTCGTTCCGCTACATCGATTGGGAGCAGCCCGAGAACAACGTCTTCCACGTCACTGCGGAGTTCTCGGTCGAGAGGACCGCGTCGAGTCAGACCAAGCGCTGCGACATCGTTGCGTTCGTCAACGGTATCCCGATCCTGGTGATCGAGAACAAGCGGCCGACCGAGAGCCTGAAGAAGGCGGACAGCCAGCTGATCGGCTACCAGAACGAGGACAACATCCCGCAGCTCTTCCATTTCGCCCAGCTGCTAACGGCCATGAACCGCAACGAGGCGCGCTACGCGACGGTCGGGACGCCGCGGAAGTTCTGGCAGACCTGGCGCGACGAAGAGGATACCGACGAGGCCATCGCGCCCTTCGCCAACCGCGTGCTCACCGCGGTGGAGAAGGACGCCATCTTCTCCGGTGATTTCGCGGGCGCGCGCGCCTATTTCGACGCGATGGCCGCCGAGGGCGACCGCGCGGTCACGGTTCAGGACCGGACGGTGTACGCGCTGTGCCGCCCCGAGCGACTGCTCGATCTCATCCGCCGTTTCACCGTATTCGATGGCGGCGTCCGCAAGGTTGCGCGCCACCAGCAGTTCTTCGGGATCCGGCGCGCCGTCGAGACCGTCAAGCAGCATGATGTGAGCGGCGCCCGCAAGGGCGGCGTGATCTGGCATACCCAGGGCTCGGGCAAGTCGCTGACCATGGTGATGCTGGGGCGCTCGCTTGCTCTCGAGCGCAGCATCGAGAACCCGCGGATCATCATCGTCACGGACCGCGACGATCTCGACAAGCAGATCAAGGACACCTTCAAGTCCTGTGACCTCGAACCGGTTCGGGCGACGAGTGGGTCTCATCTTCTGGAGCTCGTCCAGAACAAGGCTCCGCTGGTCACCACGATCATCAACAAGTTCGACACGGCGCTGAGGAACAGCAAGCTGGCGGACGACGACCCGAACATCTTCGTGCTGGTCGACGAGAGCCACAGGACGCAGACGGGGCGCTACGGCGGCCACAGCCAGTTCGCCGCCAAGATGCGACGCCTCCTGCCCAAGGCCTGCTACCTCGGCTTCACCGGCACGCCCCTGCTGAAGAAGGAGAAGAACACGCTTTCGACCTTCGGGCGGCTGATCCACCGCTACGCCATCGACGAGGCGGTCGCCGACGGTGCCGTCGTTCCGCTGCTGTACGAAGGACGGCTTGTCGAGCAGCAGGTCTCGGGCGCAGTCATCGACCGCTGGTTCGACAAGATCAGTGAGGGCTTGACTGACAGCCAGAAGGCCGACCTCAAGCGCAAGTTCTCTCGGATGGATGCACTGGCCAAAACCGACCAGGCCATCCGAGCCAAGGCGTTCGACATCTCCGAGCACTATCGCCAGCACTGGCAGGGGACCGGCTTCAAGGCGCAGCTCGTTGCCCCCTCGAAGGCCGCGGCCGTCCGCTTCAAGGAGGTTCTCGACGAGATCGGCCATGTCTCGAGTGCGATCGTCATCTCCCCGCCGGATGAGAACGAGGGCAACGAGGAGGTCGACCAGGAATCCAAGGACCTCGTCCGCCGCTTCTGGTCGCAGATGATGGCGCGGTACAAGACCGAGGAAGAGTACAATCGCCAGATCATCGATGCCTTCAAGGGTTCCGGCGATCCGGAGATCCTGATCGTCGTCTCCAAGCTCCTCACCGGCTTCGACGCGCCCCGGAACACGGTCCTTTATGTCTGCAAGTCCCTGAAGGAACACAATCTCCTGCAGGCGATTGCACGGGTGAACCGGCTCTACGAGGACGGCGGAACGGAGAAGGAGTTCGGCTTCATCGTTGATTACGAGGGGCTGCTCGGCGAGCTGGACAGCGCCCTGACGACGTACAGCGCCTTTGAAGGCTACGAGGCCGCCGACCTCGCAGGGACGGTGCACGATGTCCGTGAGGAGATCCGCAAGCTGCCCCAGCTGCACGACCAGCTCTGGGATCTCTTCAAACCGGTTCGAAACAAGAAGGACATGGAGCAGTTCGAGCAGCACCTTGCTGACGAGGCGCTGCGCCACGATTTCTACGCGCGCCTCAAGGCGTTCAGCCGGTGCCTGCACATCTCGCTCTCGTCCGACAAGCTGTTCGATGTCTTCGACGAGACCAAGGTCGATGCCCTGAAACGCGACTGGAAACAGTTCTCCGAACTCAAGCGCTCGGTCCAGCTCCGCTACCAGGAGACGGTCGATGTCCGCGAATTCGAACCGAAGATCCAGAAGCTCCTTGATGACCACGTCGTGGCAATGCCGGCGGAAACCATCATCGAGGTGGTCAACATCAACGATCCCGACGCGCTGAAGGCCGTCGTCGAAGAGACGGGGGTGTCCGAGGCCTCGAGGGCCGATCGCATCGCCAGCGCGACCCGGCGGGCGATCACCGAGAAGATGGATGAGGACCCGACGTTCTACAAACAGTTCTCCGAGCTGCTCGAAGAGACCATCCGCGCCTACCGCGAGAAGCGGCTGTCCGAGCGCGAATACCTGAACAGCGTCGTGGACCTCGCGAGCAAGGTCGCGCGCAAGGATCGCGGCCGCGATGTTCCAGAAAGCATCCGGGGCGATGAGGATGCGCAGGCGTTCTTCGGGATCCTTGACGGTCAGCTCAAAACAAACGGCGATGAGCCGGTGGCCAGCGACGATTCCGCAGCGATTGCTCAACAGATCATCGAGATCGTCAAGTCACACCTGATCGTGGACATCTGGTCGAACGAGGTGGCCCAGAACAATCTGCGCAACGCCATCGATGACTACTTCTTTGACGTGCTTCGCGACGAGAGGGGCATCGACCTCCCCGTGGAGGTGCTTGACGACCTCGAGCTGAAGATCATGGACCTCGCCCGGGCCCGGTTCGCAGCATGACGCGGGAATTGCATTGCCTGCAGTACGGAGAGCAGGAGATCCAATACGAAATCGTCCGCCGCCCGAGGAAGACACTGGAGATCGCCGTCGAGCCGGATGCGTCGGTGGTGATCGCGGCCCCGGAGGATGCAACGCTCGACGCGATCGAAGCCAAGTTGCGGAAGCGCGCCGCTTGGGTGACGCGGCAGCAGAGGTATTTTTCCCAGTTCCTACCGCGGACGCCGGAGCGCCGGTTCGTCGCCGGAGAAACGCATCTTTACCTGGGGCGCCAGTACCGGCTGAAGGTCGTCCCGCATGTCCAGGAAAGCGTGAAGCTGATCCGCGGCTTCATCGTCGTGCAGACTCACCGGCCGACTCGCCCGGAGGTAACACGCGAACTGGTCGAAGCATGGTACCGGGACCGGGCCCACATCAAGTTTCCGGAACGGATCGAACTCTGTCTCGGTCTGTTCCCAGATCCCGAGGCATTCAGGCCGAAGGGGCTCATCGTACGTCAAACCCGGCAGCGATGGGGGTCCATGTCACCGGCCGGACGTCTGCTACTGAACCGCCGCCTCGTGCAGGCGCCGGTCGATGCCATCGACTACGTGATCACCCACGAACTCTGCCACGTGGCCGAACCCCATCACGGGGCAGCCTTCTTCGATCTCCTCGACAAGGTGATGCCCGACTGGGAGCGCCGGAAGCAGAGACTGGAACGGGCCATGGCCTAAAAACTTCCGAACCCGGTCGCGGCAGCCCCAAACGCGACTCCAATCCAAGCAATTTCAGGGGCTTATATTTCGTCAATATCTACAGTGGCTTATGAGAAATTCACCAAAATGGCGCAGTCATGAGGCCCGGAGAATATCGGCCCTGAGAGACCGCTTCCGGGCCACCTGGCGCAGAGGCCAGTGCTCAGCCCCTCCCGCATAACCCCCGAATACAACGAGAAAATCCGGCCGTAGCCGGATCGGGAGAACGCTTTAGCGGGGGCAAGTGGCGGACAGAGAGGGATTCGAACCCTCGATACGGTTGCCCGTATACACGCGTTCCAGGCGTGCGCCTTCAACCACTCGGCCACCTGTCCGTCGCGCGAACGGGAGCCCCGTCCGCGAGTTGCGCAATATACTCGCGCGCGGGCCCAACGCAAGAACCGGATCACGGTTTTTTTGCGCTCCGCACGGGCACGGGCGGTGATCGGCTTCGCCATCGGCCCGGGATCGCGGGCGCGCCGGCACGCCGCGCGCCTGTCCGTCGCCGTTCGCGCAGCCGTGTGCGCTCGGTCGTTGCGGGCGGTCGTTGCGGGCGGGCGTTGCGGCGCGGGCGTTCTCGCCTTAGGTATTGTCTGGAACGCCGGTGCAGCCGGTGCGGCCAATCGCAGGGGATCAACCGGTCATGGTCAGTCTGCTGAAACTGCTCGTCCGCTTCGTCGGCTTCCTGCTGCTGGCCGTCGCCCTGGTCGCTGCCGTGGTCGACGGCAGCAAGAGCATCGCGGCCTCGACGCCGGTGTTCACCCCGGTCGTTCAGGTCTGGCTCGAATTGTCTCCGGCGACGCTCGACGCCGCGCGGGCGGCGGTCGAGCACCACGCCGGCCCGTTCCTGTGGGATCCGGTGCTGAAGACCGTCTTGGCCTGGCCGGTGTGGGCGGTAGCCGCCGGCCTCGCCTTCGTGCTGATGCTCGCCGGCGACCGGCGCCGTCGGCGTGCCGCGGTGCTGTAAGGCCGGCCGCCCGCCGCCAACCGAGGAGATGATGCCATGTCCTTCATGACCATGCTGACCCGCAAGTTCGCCCTGCCGGAGGCGGGCGAGGCCCTGCCCGGGCGCGCCGAGGCGATCCGCCCGGCTGCGCCCCATGCGGTCAGCGGCCGCCCGCTCGAGGGGCCCTGGCCGGAGGGCATCCGTACGGTGCTGCTCGGCATGGGCTGCTTCTGGGGCGCCGAGCGCGTGTTCTGGTCGCTGCCCGGCGTCTGGATCACTGCGGTCGGCTATGCCGGCGGCCAGACACCGAACCCGACCTACAACGAGGTCTGCACCGGGCGCACCGGCCACGCCGAGGTGGTGATGGTCGCCTACGATCCCGCCCTGATGCCGCTCGCGAGCCTGCTCGCCGTTTTCTGGCAACGCCACGACCCGACCCAGGGCATGCGCCAGGGCAACGACGTCGGCACCCAGTACCGCTCCGCCATCTATGTCGACGACGCCGCGGCGCTGGCCGAGGCCGAGGCGTCGCGCTCGGCCTATGCTGCGGCCCTCAAGGCTGCCGGCCACGGCCGCGCGATCACCACCGAGATCGCCACGGGCCGCCGCTTCTATTTCGCCGAGGACTATCACCAGCAGTACCTGGCGAAGAACCCGAACGGCTATTGCGGCCTCGCAGGCACCGGCATCGCCTGCCCCGCGGCCCCGGCAGCGGATGTCGGCCAGCCGGCATGAGGACGCTGACGGCGGCTGGCGACCGGTCCGGTGCCGCGGCGACCGTGCCGCGGCTCACCGAAACCGCCGTCGGCGACCCCGTCGGCGTTGTCCTGCGCGCCCGCATGCTGGCGGAGATCGTTTCAGCGCGCGCCGCCCTTGCCGAGACCTGCCGGCCGCTCGCCGCGCGCCTGGCGCGGGCGCGCGGCCATGTCCGCCAGGCCCGCCTGATCCTGAAGCTGTGGAAGCGCCCGCTCGGCCCGTCGCATGCGCCGCGCGTGGCGCGGCTGAAGGTCTGTGCGCGCGGGCTCAAGGCGTTCGCTGGCGAAACCGGCAGCCCGGGCGGCCCGACCCTGGTCGCCGGCGCGCCGGGCAGGGATCGTGCGGCGGCCGAGGCCGTCTGCCGGATCGATGTCCTCGACGCCATGTTGCGCCGCTGCGAGGTCGACGCGGTGACGCTGGTCCCCGCGCTGATCGGTGCCGATGCGGTTGCCGGAGCGTTGCGCAAGGCGCGCAAGGCGGCGCGCTCCCGCGCGGCCGAGGCGCTCGCCCGACGCGATGCGGACGCCCTGCGCCGCTGGCACAAGGCGATCGACCGGCATGCACGTCTCGTCGTCCTGTCGGAGCTCTGCGGCACGCCGGCAGACCGCCGGACGGCGGAGCGGCAGCAGGAACTGCTTGAGGCCCTTGCAGACTATCGCCGGCTTGACGCTCTGCACGGCCGCCTGAAGGCGGCGTCCTGTCAGGCCCCGTCGCTGCAGCGCGTACGCGACGAGCGCCGGCGGCTCTGGCGCCGGCTGCGGCGCCGCGCGCAGCGCTTCCATGCGCTCGAGGATTGATCCTTTCGAGCCCAGATTCCGCAAACCATGCATTTCCGCCGAAAGTATTCTTCGGCGAAAACCCTACGGGAGATCCCGTAAGGATTTCTACTGGTTTTTCCGCATCGCAATAGAGCCGCGACCAGACCTTTGTGCGTTTCAGGAATTGTTAAGTCACGTCGCGGTAGAAAGGCTGACGAGGGAGAAACGGACCAAGACCATGGAGTGCACCAGGCGGCGCAAGACGGGCGGATCGAAACGGTTCGTCCTCGCCTATTTCCTGTTCGCCAACCTGCTGATGGTCTTCGCGGTGCTCCAGCCCGGCAATCAGGGTCCCGGCAAGCAGGGCATGGTTGCCGTCGTGTCCGCACCCTGGTCCGCCAGCGCCGCCGAGGTTTCGGCCCGGGCGGGCGGGCAGATCCTGTCAACGGGATTCGGGGGCTGGCTGGCCGTGTCGACGTCCGACGAGCCGGACTACCTGTGGCGGCTCTATTCTTCCGGAGCTTTCTACGTTGCTTCCGCTCTGGTGGCTGAAGCGTGTCTGCGGCTCGGCTCGAGCGGCTAAGAGGTGGAATGATGACTACTCAGGCAACCGGAATGTCCAGTCTGGACAGCATGCGCACGGCCTTCGCGAAGGCGATGATCTACTTCATCTGGTTCAACGTGTTGCTGGTCATCGCAACCGCCTGGTGGCACGGCACGGTATCGCTGGCGGCCGTGGCCGGTGCCGCACTGCTGCTTGGCGCGGCGGCCACGGGCACCTGGATGAAGTTCGGCATCGGCACCGAGACGCGGGTCGCCACGGCGGTGTCGCTCGCCGCCCTGGTCGCACTGTTCGTCGCCGCGCTCGCCGGCGACGATCCCGCGCTGTCGTTCCAGACCGACGGCCACATGTACTTCTTCGCCGTGCTCGCCATCCTCGCCGGCTGGGTCGACTGGCGCGCGCTGGTCGCCTATGCCGGCGTCGTCGCGGTCCATCATCTCGTTCTGAACTTCGCCTTTCCGTTCCTGCTGTTCCCGGGCGGCGCGAACTTCGCGCGCGTGGTGTTCCACGCCGTGATCGTCGTCGCCGAGGTGGGCGCCCTGTGGTGGACCGTCGCCCAGCTGCAGAAGGCCTTCGCCGTCTCCGAACAGGCCCGCAACGACGCCGAGGCGGCCCAGGTCCAGGCCCTGTCCATGCAGCGCGCCGAGGACGAGCGCGCCCGTGAGGAACGGAGCCGCCAGGCCCGCATTGCCGAGCGTATCGCCGCCTTCCGCGGCGAGATCGAGCAGAAGCTCGTCGGCGTCACCGATCGCGCCCGCTCCATGCGCACCGCATCGCATCAGCTCGGCGGCGTCGCCGAGGACACCTCGGCGCGAGCCAGCAACGTCGCGGCGGCGTCCGAGACGGCCTCGTCGAACGTCCAGACCGTCGCCTCCGCGGCCGAGGAATTGGCTGCGTCCATCGCCGAGATCTCGCGCCAGGTCGGCCAGACCACGACCATCGTCGGTCAGGCAACGGACGGCGCACGCACCAGCAACGCCAAGGTCGCCGGTCTTGCCGACGCCGCCAACCGCATCGGCGAGGTGGTGACGCTGATTCAGGCGATCGCCGAGCAGACCAACCTTCTGGCCTTGAACGCCACCATCGAGGCGGCACGCGCCGGCGAGGCCGGCCGCGGCTTCGCGGTCGTCGCCGCGGAAGTGAAGGAACTGGCCAACCAGACCTCCAAGGCGACCGAGGAGATCGGCTCGCAGATCTCCGCGATCCAGGCCGAGACCAAGGATGCGGTGGAAGCGATCGGCGCGATCGCCCGCACCATGGACGACGTCAACAAGTACACCTCCGCCATCGCCGCCGCCGTCGAGCAGCAGGGCGCGGCGACGAGCGAGATCTCCCGCAACGTTGCCGAGGCAGCGGACGGCACCGAACTGGTCGCCAGCAACGTCGGCGGCCTGAGCCAGGCGGCCGAGCAGACCACCGGCTCCGCCGCCACGGTGGCGCGGACCGCCGAGGAACTGGAAGCCCAGGCGCAGGAAATGCGCAACGCCGTCGACCGATTCCTCGCAGACGTCGCCGCCTGATCCGACCCCGCGGATGCGCGACAGGGCTGCCGCCGGCCGGGCGGCAGCCCTCAGACTGCCGACGACCCTCCAAGCTCGTCATCCCGCACGCAGGGAAGCGCAGATGCGGGATCGGTGAGCCGGGGGCTCTCGGTCTCCTTCATCGAGACCATCGACATCATCGACACCGTGACTCTCCGGTTCCGGCTCGCGCTCCGCTTGGCCGGAATGACAGCGGAGAGGCTGCAGGGTTGTCAATAAGCTGAGGGCTGCCGCCGGCCGGGCAGCAGCCCTTTTTCGTGCGACGCTTGCGATGGGGTGACGGCGCCGCCCGAGATCCCTATCTTGGAGGCATGAGTGCATCTCCGCACATCGACGAAAACCTCCGCCAGCGGCGCAAGCTGCAGAACAGCCTGCAAACGGCCTTGCTCGCCGGCGGCAGCGTCGGGCTGCTCGCGCTGTGCGCCTACATCATCGCCGGTCCGGAGGGCGTGTTCTGGGCGGCGCTCGGCGGCTCCTTCTCGCTCTACGTCGCGACCCATGTCTCGCCGCAAATGGTGCTTGGGCTCTATCGCGCCCGGCCGTTGCCCGCGTCGGTGTTTCCCGAGGGCCACCACATCCTCCTGGTCCTCGCCCGGCGCGCCGGCCTGCCCTCGGTGCCGGTGCTCTACTACGTGCCCAGCAAGATGATGAACGCCTTCGCTGTCGGGCGCCCGGAAGAGGCGGTGATCTGCGTCACCGACGGTCTGATCCGCAAGCTGACGGCGCGCGAGTTCGCAGGCGTCCTGGCCCACGAGCTGAGCCACATCCGCAACGGCGACGTGCGCGTCATGGCGCTGGCCGACATCGTCGCGCGCATGACCTCGACCATGTCCTTCCTCGGCCTGTTCCTGTTCTTCTTCCACATGCCGTCGATGCTGGAAGGCGGCGGCAACGTGCCCTGGCTGCTGATCCTACTGCTGGTTGCCGCACCGACCGTCGGCACGCTGCTGCAGCTCGCCCTGTCGCGCACGCGCGAGTTCGACGCCGATCTCGATGCGGTCGACCTGACCGGCGATCCCGAAGGCCTCGCCAGCGCCTTGCTCAAGCTGGAACGCGTCCAGGGCCGCATGTGGGAGGCAATGGCCCTGCCGGGCGCGCGCATTCCCGATCCCTCGATCCTGCGCACCCATCCCGCCACCGACGAGCGCGTGCGCCGCATCCGCGCGCTCACGCGCTCGGTCGAGCCGTTCGACTTCGATCATGCCGCCCCGATCTCGGGCAAGTCCTTCGTGCCGAAGATCGGCAACCCGCGCTTCCGCGCCCGCGGCCTCGGCCTGTGGTACTGAGCGCGCGCCGGCACGAGGCGCCCCCGGCCGATGCCGGAATGCCCCGCGGTTCCGTCGGGCCGTGCCGTCAGCCGCGCAGCGTGCCGCCGGTGGCCTTCTCGACGGCGGCGACGATCTTCTTGCCCACCGCGTCGATCTCCTCCTCGGTGAGCGTACGCTCCTTCGGCTGCAGGGTCACGTCGATGGCAAGCGACTTCCTGCCGTCGGCGATCCCCGCCCCGACATAGACGTCGAATAGCGTCACGTCGGCGATCAGCGCCTTGTCGGCGCCGCGCGCGGCCTTGATCAGCCGGTCGGCGGCGACGTCCTGGTCGACGACGAAGGCGAAGTCGCGCCGCACCGGCATCAGGTCGGCGATGTCGAGCGCGCCCTTGGAGCGGGTCGCCCTTGCCTTGGGCTCGGGTACCGCGTCGAGATGGATCTCGAAGCCGACCAGCGGCCCCTCGATGTCGAGCAGGCCGAGCGTGCGCGGATGGATCTCGCCGAACACGGCGAGCAGGTTCTTCGGCCCGAGCTTGAGCGTGCCCGAGCGGCCCGGATGGAACCAGGCCGGCGCATCTGTGTGGACCTGCAGCTTGTCGACCGGCGCGCCGATCGCCGACAGCACCGCCTCGGCATCGGCCCTGGCCTCGAACACGTCGACGGCGCCGGCCGACCCCGACCAGTGGCGCCCGGCGCCGGCGAAGCGTGCCGTGCCCCGGCGCACGCCGGCGGCGACCATGCGCTGGCCCTCGGGCGTGTCGTCGGCGAAGATCTGCCCGACCTCGAACAGGGCCGTGTCGGCAAAGCCGCGGTCGGCGTTGCGCTGGGCCGCCGTGATCAGCCCCGGCAGCAGGCTCGGCCGCATGTCGGACATGTCGGCGGAGATCGGGTTGGCGAGCGTCAGCGTGCCGGCGCCGCCGCCGAAAGCCTCCGCCTGGCCGCGCGAGATGAAGGACCACGTCACCGCCTCGTCGAGGCCGCGGGCGGCCAAGGTGCGGCGTGCGCGCGAGCGGCGTATCTGGCCGGTGGTCAGCACCCGCGCGCCGACGCTGCCGGTGCGCGGCAGCGGCGTGTTCGACACCCGGTCGAGGCCGACGATGCGCACGACCTCCTCGACCAGGTCCGCCTTGCCCTCGATGTCCGGCCGCCAGCTCGGCGCGGCGACCTTGACGGTGTCGCCGGCGCCGGAGAGCCAGAATCCGAGCGCCTTCAGCGTCACGTTGATCTCGGGGACGGACAGGTCGAGGCCGGTCAGCCGCTTCACTTCCGAATAGGGGAAGTCGATGATCCGGGCCGTCTCCGGCACGCTGCCGGCGACCACGACCTCGGACGGTTCGCCGCCGCACAGTTCCAGCACCAGCCGCGTCGCCATCTCCAGGCCCGGCAGCATGAAATCCGGATCGACGCCGCGCTCGAAGCGGTAGCGCGCGTCGGTGTTGACGCCGAGCTTGCGGCCGGTGCGGGCGATGTTGTCCTCGTCCCACAGCGCGCTCTCGATCAGAACGTCGGTCGTCGTCTCGTCGCAGCCCGACGGCTCGCCGCCGAGGATGCCGGCGATCGATTCCACGCCGTTGGCGTCGGCGATGACGCAGGTCTCGCCGTCCAGCTCGTAGCTCTTGCCGTTGAGGCCGAGGATCGTCTCGCCCGCGGCCGCCCGCCGCACGACGAGGTCGCCCTTCACCTTGGCCGCATCGAACACGTGCAGCGGCCGGCCCTGGTCGAAGGTCATGTAGTTGGTGATGTCGACCAGGGCGTTGATCGGCCGGAGCCCGATGGCGATCAGCCGCTCCTGCATCCATTTCGGCGCCGGGCCGTTCTTCACGCCCCTGACCAGGCGCAGGCCGAAGGCCTTGCACAGCGGCTTGTCGGCACCGAAGTCGAGCGTGACGCCGGTCGGGCAGGGATAGCCGCCGCGCACCTGCTCGTGGCGGCGCTCCTTCAGCGTGCCGAGGCCGGCGGCGGCGAGGTCGCGCGCGATGCCGTGGACGCCGGTGCAGTCGGGTCGGTTCGGCGTCAGGCCGATCTCGATGACCGGATCGTCGAGGCCGGACCAGGCGGCGAAGCGCGCGCCGACCGGCGCGTCGGCCGGCAGTTCGATGATGCCGGTGTGCTCGTCCGACAGTTCCAGCTCGCGTTCCGAGCACATCATGCCGAAGCTTTCGACGTCGCGGATCTTGCCGACCGACAGCGTCACGCCGAGGCCGGGGATGTGGTCGCCCGGCCGGCCGAGCACGCCGACCAGGCCGGCGCGGGCGTTCGGCGCGCCGCAGACGATCTGCAGCGGCTCGCCCGAGCCGGTGTCGACCTTGAGCACCTGCAGCCGGTCGGCGTTCGGATGCCGTTCGGCCGAGATGACCCTGGCGATGGTGAACGGGGCGAGCTTGGCGGCGCGGTCGGTGACCTGCTCCACCTCCAGGCCGATCATGGTCAGACGCTCGACGATCTGGTCGAGGCTCGCGTCGGTCTCCAGGTGATCCTTCAGCCAGGACAGGGTGAATTTCATGGCGGTGCTCTTCGTGTCTCGTCGGGGTGCGCGCGGCGCGGTCGGGATGTCGGTCAGTTTGCCCGGAAGCGTTCGAGTTCCGGCAGCGGCGTGGCGGCGCCGTAGCTTTCAGCGAAGCGCCGGCCGATCGCCTGCAGTTCGCCGGTCCAGCCGCGCACCATTTCCGGCGTGATCGCCAGGCCTGTTGCCATCGCCTGGGCGGCCTCGGTCTCGATCCGGTCGCGCAGGATGCCCAGTTCCAGTTGGGCGGCATATTCGGCCCGGTACTTGCCGAGCCAGCCGTTGGCGAGTGCCACGATGAGAACGAGCAGTGCCGCCGAGGTGGTCAGGCCGGCCCATTTCGCGGTTCCGGCCAGCCGCCGGTCGCCGGCGATCAGCACGATCGAGCAGACGGTGAGGAACGCGACGATGTAGATCGCGGTCAGGAAGCTACCGTATTTCTCCGCCGCCGCGGCCTCGTGCGCCGCCCGCATGCCGGTAATGCGGTCGCGCAGGTAGATGAGGGCGTCGGCCTGGTTGCCCAGCTCGTCGCGGAAATAGGCGTCGCAGAAGCGCAGCCGGCCGCGTTCGTCGATCTTGGCGGCGCAGGCGTCCAGGAACGACTTGGGCGCCGGCTCGGCGGTCTGCGCCAGCGCCGCACCGGCGAAGGCGCCGGTCAGCAGCAGGACGGCGAGGAAGACGCGGCGAAGAAGGGTCATCTCTTTCGTGCCTCGACGGGTAACCGGCCCGGACATAGCAGGGCGTCGTGGATCAGCTCGACAGGCCGCCGAACAGGGTTGGCAGGTCCAGCGGGCGGAAGCCGTAGTGCTTCAGCCAGCGCACGTCGGCATCGAAGAAGGCGCGCAGGTCTGGCATGCCGTATTTCAGCATGGCGATGCGGTCGATGCCCATGCCCCAGGCGAAGCCCTGGTACTCGTCCGGATCGAGGCCGCAGTTGCGGATGACGTTCGGATGCACCATGCCGCAGCCGAGGATCTCCATCCAGTCGCTGCCCTCGCCGAACTTCACCTCGGCGCCGGAGCGGTCGCACTGGATGTCGACCTCCATCGACGGCTCGGTGAACGGGAAGAACGACGGCCGGAAGCGCATCTTGATGTCGTCGACCTCGAAGAACGCCTTGCAGAATTCCTCCAGGATCCATTTCAGGTGGCCGAGATGGCTGCCCTTGTCGATCACCAGGCCCTCGACCTGGTGGAACATCGGCGTGTGCGTCTGGTCGCTGTCGCAACGATAGGTGCGCCCGGGAATGATCACGCGGATCGGCGGCGTCTGGCTGCGCATGGTGCGGATCTGCACCGGCGAGGTATGGGTGCGCAGCAGCAGGCGCTCGCCGTTTTCCTTCGGGTTGAAGAAGAACGTGTCGTGCATGTCGCGCGCCGGATGTCCCTCGGGGAAGTTCAGCGCCGTGAAGTTCAACTCGTCGGTCTCGATATCCGGCCCTTCGGCGACGGCGAAACCCATGTCGGCGAAGATCGCGGTCAGTTCGTCGATCACCTGGCTGACCGGATGCACCCGGCCCTCGTCGGCCGGGGCGGGGCGCAGCGGCAGGGTGACGTCCACGCGCTCGCGCGCCAGCTTCTCCTCCAGCGCCTTTTCCTGCAGCACCAGCTTGCGCGTCGCGATTTCCTCCGTGACGCGCGTCTTCAGGCCGTTCAGGGCCGGTCCCATCGCCTGGCGCTCGTCCGGACTCATCGAACCGAGAGTCTTCATCAGCTCGGAGATGCTGCCCTTCTTGCCGAGCGCGGCGATGCGCACCTCTTCCAGGGCCGCTTCCGTTGCCGCCGCGGCGATGGCGGCGGAGATGTGAGAATAGAGGGTGTCAATGTCCGACATGGGCACTCGGTCTCGGTTCAGCGGCGCGCTCGGCGCGCCTTCGTTCGGTCGAAGTCGAGGCGTCTTTTAGCAGAATTGCCGGACGATGCCACAGGCGGCGCGGCGCCCGATGCGCGATTGTGTGATGAGGAGGCGGACGAACGCCTGCCTGCTGGGGAAAGGCGGCGCGCCTCAGCAGGCGGCACGGACCTCGGCGGCGAACAGCGGCCGGGCGAGCGCACCGGCGCCCGACAGCTCGATCAGCGTGCCGGTCTCCACGGGCCGCCAGCGCGTGCACGGGCCCTCCAGCGGCTCCGACGCGAAGGCGCGCCCGCCGTGATCGAGGCATTCGGACAGGTAGAGGGTCGGCGCCAGGCCGTCGTCGGCGAAGCGAAAGGCGAAGATGCGCGAGCCTTCCGAAAACACGCAGGTCAGCCGCACCGGCACGGACCGGTCGGTGCGCCGCGCCGCGATGTCGAGCACCTGGGCCAGGGTGGTCTCCAGCGCGCCGTGCGGATCCTCGTCGAGGCCGTTGGTCAGCAGCATCAGGAAGAACAGTTCGGAATCGGTCGTTCCGCGCCGCGCGGCGTAGTAGTCGTCGCCGATCAGCGCCTCCATGTCGCGCCGGATCGCGGAAAAGGCGCCGATGCCGCCGTTGTGCATGAAGGCCCAGCGGCCGTGGGTGAACGGATGGCAGTTGTCGCGCGAGGTCGCCCCCGTGGTCGCCGCGCGCACATGGGCGAGGAACAGGCGCGAGCGCACAAGCCGGCAGACGCTCGGCAGGTTGGTGTCCGACCAGGCCGGCAGCACGTCCTTGAACAGGCCGGGCTCGGGCAGGTGGCCGTACCAGGCGATCCCGAAGCCGTCGCCGTTGACGCGCAGCTTGGCCTCCTGCGCGTCCTGGCTCTGCACCAGCAGCGAGTGCCTGGGCTTGGCGATGATGTTCTCGAGTGGGATTTCGGTTCCGAGATAGGCGGCGAGGCGGCACATGGGCGATTCATCCGGGGTCGAAGCACCACGGGTCACTATGGGCCGAATTGGTTTAAATTGTGCCAAGCGCCGCGCGACGCTCCGCCGCTCGCACATCGCGGCACAAGGGCCCGCTTCACGACACCTCGTAGACGGTGACCCGGACGTGGTCGGTGAAGCGCCCGCCGGTGCCGACGCAGATCATGCGGTTGAGCCACTGGTAGCGGGCGTCGCCGGTCTCGAAGCGCGGATGGGTGCGCATGTAATAGTCCGAGGGGTCGACCCGCTCGCCCTTCGCCACCCGGGCAAGCACCTCGGGCGGGCCGTGACGGAAGCCGAAGTTGCGGATGTCGATCAGCGCGCCGTCGTGGCTCTCGATGGCGTAGCGGGTATCGAGCTCCGCGGTGCCGTCGGCGAGGATCGTCTGCCAGTCGGCGCCGAGCGCCAGGATGCGGCCCGACAGGCGTTCGCCCGCGACCGTGCCGCCGACGATCGGGATGATCCGGCGCAGGCCGCGCGGCGACGGGCCGAGTTCCATCGGCGCGGCGAGGTCGACCTTCAGGTCGCACAGGTGGCGCAGCTCCGGTTGCTTCATCGCGGCTCCTTTCGATCCCCGGCCTCGATCCCCGGCCTCGATCCCTGGCCTCGTTTCGTGTCTTCAGTCGTCCGTCAGTTCGCCGCCGACCTTGCCTTCGATCCAGCGCACCATGTCGGTAACCGCGGCGCCGGTGCCGAGGTCCGCGTCGGCCTGGCGCCACAGCGCCTCGCCGAGGCTCAGCAGCGGCAGCTCTAGCCCCATCTCGCGCCCCAGCGCGTTGGCGATGTCGACGTCCTTGCGCATCAGGGTCAGCTTGAATTCGTCCTTGAAGGCGCGGTTGAGCACGTCCTGCTTCAGCCGCTCGGTGGTCCAGAAGCTCTGCCCGGTCGAGACGTTGAGCACGTCGGCCATGGCGCTCGGAATGAGGCCGTAGGCCTTGCCGATCAGCATCGCCTCGGTGGTCGAGATGACCGTCATCGCCGTGATGACGTTGTTGATGGTCTTCATGGCGTGGCCGGCGCCGAGCGGGCCGACGTGATGCGCCGCCTTGCCCATCAGGGCCAGCAGCGGTCGCACCCTGGCAACCGCCGCGTCGTCGCCGCCGACCATGAACACCAGCTGGGCGTCACGCGCGCCCCAGCTCGCGCCCGAGACCGGCGCGTCGACCATGGTCACGCCGCGCGCGGCGAGCCTGTCCGCCGTCTGCTTGGTCAGCCAGGGTTCCGAGGAACTCGTGTCGACGAACAGGCAGCCTTCGGGCAGCGCGTCGAGGATCTCGTCGATCACGCCGGCAACCGCGCGTCCGTGCGGCAGCATGGTGAACACCACCTCCGCGCCCCGGACGGCGTCGGCTGCCGAGGCCGCCCTGGCCAGCCCGGCGCCGGCGTCCGGCGACAGGTCGAAGCCGGTCAGGTCGTGGCCGGCGCGGGCGAGATGGCCGGCCATGGCGCCGCCCATGACGCCGAGGCCGATGAAACCGATTTTCATGGATCGCTCACTTCATCGTGTGGGGGAGGAACAGGACGATCGCCGGGAAGGCGATCAGCAGGATTAGCCGGACGATGTCGGCCGCCACGAACGGCAGCACGCCCTTGAACACCGTCGGCAGGCTGACTTCGCGCGCCAGCGTGTTGATGACGAACACGTTCATGCCGACCGGCGGCGTGATCAGGCCGAGTTCGACGGTCATGACGATGATGACGCCGAACCAGATCGGGTCGAAGCCGAGCTGGATGACGACCGGGAACACGATCGGCACCAGCAGGATGATCATCGCCATGGCGTCTAGGATGCAGCCCATGACGATGAAGAACAGCAGGATGATCGCCAGGGTGCTGTAGGCGCCGAGGTCGAGGCCGACCAGCAGCGCGGTGATCTTCTGCGGCGTCTGGGTGATGGCGAGGAAATAGCCGAACAGGATGGCGCCGATCAGGATGGTGTAGATGGCGACCGAGGTGCGTAGCGCCTCGACCAGGCTGTCCATGATCGAGCGGAACCCGAGCCGTCCGCGCAGGATGCCGATCAGCGCGGTCAGCACCGAGCCGGCCGCCGCCGCCTCCGTCGCCGTCACCAGGCCGAAATAGATGCTGCCGATGATGCTGACGAACAGCAGCAGCACCGCCCACACGCCCGACATGGAGCGGATCGCGGCCATCAGGTCGAATGGCGTGCCGTCCGGCAGCGAGCGGGCATAGGCGATGCGTACCGTCAGCATGTACATGACGATGGCGAGCAGGCCCGGTACGACGCCGGCGATGAACAGCCGGCCGACGTCCTGCTGGGTGATGAAGGCATAGACGGCGAGCACCACCGACGGCGGGATCAGGATGCCGAGCGTGCCGCCGGCGGCGATCACGCCGGTGGCGATGTCGTCGCGGTAGCCGACCCGCTTCATCTCCGGCAGCGCGATCTTGGTCATGGTCGCGGCGGTCGCCACCGACGAGCCGCAGATGGCGGCGAAGCCGGCGCAGGCGCCGATGGTCGACAGCGCCATGCCGCCCCGGAAGCTGCCGAACCAGGCCTGGCCGGTGCGGAACAGCTCGCGCGACATGCCCGAGTTGGTCGCCAGCACGCCCATCAGGATGAAGAACGGGATCAGCGACAGGTTGAAGTCCGTCACCGTGCGGATCGGCGACTGGGCGAGCAGGTTGAGCGCCGGCCCGATGCCGGCGACCGAGGCGAAGCCGCCGATGCCGACCAGCCCCATGGCGACGCCGATCGGCACGCGCAGGATCATCATGGCGAACAGGGCGAGGAAGCCGGCGACGGCGATGAGATCGGCGCTAGCCATGTCTGCTGTCTTCACCCGTCAGGGCGCCGGCCGTGTCCTCGTCGTCGAGGATCGCTTCGGCGCGTTCGAAATGATCGAGTCCGGCCCCGTGCAGGGCGATCAGCGTCAGCCGCGCCGTGACGCCGACGAGCGACACGGCGACGCCGGTCCAGATCAGCGCCACGAAGGGCCAGTGCGGCAGGCGCAGGTCCATCGTGCCCTCGCCGGCGCGCCACACGGTCAGCACCCGCTCGCCCATCTTCCAGGTCAGCAGCAGGGTGAAGACGAGCAGCACGCTCCAGGCCAGGAAGTCGACCGCCCTGCGCGTCCTGGCGCCGAGCATCTCGGCGAACAGGTCGACCTTGATGTGCGAGCCGCGGTAGGCGACGCTGGCGAAGCCCCACATGATCGCCGCGCCGAGCAGCAGCCGCGACAGGTCGAAGGCGTCGGGGATCGGCCAGGCGAGGAAGTAGCGGCCGATTGCCGAGGCGACGACCAGCAGCGTGATCAGTCCGAGCAGCGCGCCGGCGACCTTCTCGATCGCCAGCGACGCCCGTTCCAGGAATCCGGTCCGGTGCATGGCTCCGCCGTGTCAGGGGGTGGGAGGGCCCGGCGGACGGCTCCGCCCGCCGGGTCTGATCTCAGTAGCGGATGCCGTGCTTTTCCAGCGCGGCGAGATAGCCGGCGTAGATCGCCTCCGCGTCGCCGCCCTTGGCCGCGACGTCCGCCTTCCAGCTGTCGAGCAGCGGCGCCGCCGCCTCGCGCCACAGCGCGACTTCCTCGTCGGTCGGCTTGTACAGCGTGTGCTCGCCGGACTCGATCATCTTCTGCCGGCCGCTCGCCTCGTTCTCCGCCCAGCCGGCGGAGAACCTGCCCGACCATTCCGGCGTGCAGTGATCGTCGATGACCTTGCGGTCCTGCTCCGCCAGGCCGTTGTACTTGTCCTTGTTGATCAGCAGGACCTGGCCGGACAGGTAGAACGGCATGTCGAGGTGGTGCTTGGTCTCGCTGTCGATGCCGAAGATGTAGATCGAGTTCCACGGGAAGGTGATCGCGTCGGCCGCGCCCTTGGCCAGCGCCTCGCGCGCCTCGGGCGCGGGCACCTGCACGCTGCCGCCGCCGAGCAGGTTGACGAAGCGGGCCATGGTGGCATGCGCCGGGCGCACGTTCAGGCCCTTGACGTCCGCCGGCACCCTGATCGGCTTCTTGGAATGGATCGTGCCCGGGTCGTGCGGGTTCATCAGGCAGAACTTGACGTCCGCCATCTCCTTTTCCGCATGGGGAGCGTACCACTCGTGGATGGCGGTCGCCGCCTTGGTGGCGTCGGTGGCGTGGAACGGCACCTCCAGCATGCTGTAGATCGGGAACCGGCCGGCCGTGTAGCCCGGGTTGACATAGCCGATGTCGGTGATGCCGTCGCGGGTCATGTCGTAGTGGTCGGGCGCGGCGCCGAGCTGCTGGGCCGGGAAGATCGTGATGTTGATCCGCCCGTTCGAGGCCTGCTTGATCGACTCGACCCACGGCTCGATGCCGTACTGCTGGATCGGATGCGTCGGCGGCACCCAGTGCGCCAGGCGCAGTTCGACTTCCGCCGCTTGCGCGGATGTGACCGTCATGGCAGCCAGAGCCGCGCCAAGAGTGTACTTGACCAGTTTCATGAGCTTCCTCCCCTGGTGCGTGCCGCAGTTCGTCCTCGCGGTCACGCATGAAGTCGCCGCTTGGGCGCTTCTGGGGAGAGAGTGTTGCGCAGGAAGGGCGTTCCGGCAAGCCTCGCTAGCATTGTCCACCGCCGGCCCGTGTCCGCCAGATGGTAAAAAGGAGTATATATTGCAAGGCCTTGATAAGGGTTAATAGCATGTTAACTATTTTTTCGGAGCCTGCTGGGCGACGGGAGTCGCGGTCGTCCGGCCGCCTTCGCCGCGTCGTTTCAAGCCCGCGCGGGGCCGCACCATGCAATTGACCATCGAGACCACGACGACCACCGCCACGCTGTTTGCCGCCGGCCAGTCCGGTTCGGGCCAGGGCAAGGCGGCGGCCACACGGTCTGACGCTCCCGACGCCCCGGCCGTCAGCGCCCTGCAGGCGGCGGCGGAGAAGGCCGAGGAGGACGCGGTCGTCATCGCCGCCCTGCAGGCGGCGGTCGACAAGGGCAAGGGCAGGGACGACGACGAGGACGGCGCGCTCGCCACCGTCGAGGACTACCGCAAGGCCGCCGGCCAGTTGAAGGCCGCGCTCGGCGAGGACGAGGGCGGCGCTGCCGCGTCCGCCGCCTACGAGAGCGCGACCGTCACCCGGACCACCGTCGAGGGCGAGATCGGCGGGCAGACGATTTCCGCCTCCTTCGTCTCCTTCGAGCGCGTCTCCTACGACAGCGCCACCGGCCTGTCGGCCCGCTCCGCCAGCGCGCTCGACGTCGAAGTCTCCGGCAACGGCGTCACGTCCGTTTACCAGGGCGCTTCGGTGTCCTCGCTTTATGCGGGTACCGGCAGCCAGCTCGGCAACCTCCTGTCCGGTATCGCCTGACCCCTGTCCGGCCGGCCTCGTCGGTCGCCCGTCCTGCGCCTACGCATTCGCCCCGCTTGAGCGGGCACGGTCCCTCCTGTAAACCCGGCCCGACCCGATCGACATGCCAAGCTGAGGGACGAGGCTCGTGGACAATCTCAAGGCGGAACTCCTGCGCGGCCTGTGGTACGTCGCCTGCCCGGGCGCCGAGATCAAGGCCGGTGCCATGACCGGCCGCAAGCTGATGGGCGAACTGGTGCTGATCGGCCGCGACCGGCACGGCAAGGTGTTCGCGCTGCGCGACATCTGCCCGCATCGCGGCATCCCGCTGCGCCACGGCTGGTTCGACGGCGAGCACGTCCAGTGCTGCTATCACGGCTGGAAGTTCGACACCGACGGCGCCTGCGTCGACATTCCCTCGACCCACGAATACCAGACCATCGACTATTCGAAGATCACCTGCGGCGCCTATCCGGCGGTCGAGCAGCAGGGCCTGATCTGGATCTATTTCGCCGAGAAGGGCGAGAAGCCGGAGGACGGCCGCCAGCCGGCGCCGCCGCTGCTGCCGGACTTCGCCGCCGACCAGGGCCCGAGCGTTGCCATCATGCAGCCCTTCGTCTGCTCGGTCGACCATGCCGCGCTCGGCCTGATGGACCCGACCCACGCCGCCTTCGTGCACACGTCCTGGTGGTTCAAGAAGAACGGCGCGAAGCTCCGGCCGAAGGAGAAGGTGTTCGAGCCGTCGGAGCTCGGCTGGGCCATGGTGCGCCACAAGATCCCGCCGCAGAACATCGCCTATCGCTATCTGCTCGGCGACAACGTCACCACCGAGATCAGCTACCGCCTTCCCGGTCTCAGGATCGAGCACATCAAGGGCGACCGGCATTGCGTCGTCGGGCTGACCACGATCACGCCGGTGACGGAGGACGAGACCGAGGTCCGCCAGCTGTTCTGGTCGACGATCGGCTGGCTGAAGCCGTTCAATCCGCTGGTCCGCTACCTGATGAACGTCTTCCTCGACCAGGATCGCCGCGTCGTCATCCAGCAGCGCGAAGGGCTGGAGTACAACCCCAAGCTCATGCTGATCAACGACGCCGACACCCAGGGCCGCTGGTGGATGCAGCTCAAACGCGAATGGGCCACCTCCCAGGCCGAGGGCCGCGCCTTCGACAATCCGGTCAAGGCCAGGACCCTGCGCTGGATGAGCTGAACCTCAAAGCATGCTCTTTCGTGTCATCCCGGCCTTCGCCGGGATGACACGTCAATCGTCCCCTGCGCTCACGCCCGTTTCAGATAGGCCGCGATGATGTCGCGCGCGGCTTCCAGGTCGGACTTGTGGATCATCTCGGTCACCGTGTGGATGTAGCGCGTGCCGACCACGATGCCGACTGCCCGGGCGCCGGCCGCCGCCTGCTGCGCCGCCGCGCCGTCCTGGCCGCCGGCGAGCAGCATGGTGCGCTGGTAGGGGATCTTCTCTTCCTGCGCGATCGCCTCGATTTCGGCGACCAGCGCCCGGTCGGCGATGAACGAACTGTCCTTGACATGCAGGCCGAAGCCAGCGCTCTGCACCGTCGTGCGGTCCTGGTCGGGCACGCCCGGCGTGTCGCAGGCGAGCGTGGTGTCGATGCCGAGGCCGATGTCCGGCTTGATCGCGTAGGCCGCCGTGCGCGCGCCGCGCAGGCCTACCTCCTCCTGGGACGTGAAGGCGACGTGGATCTCGCAGGCGTGCTTGGCCTTGCCGAGCGCGCGGATCGACTCGATGCCGAGCCAGCAGGCGATCCGGTTGTCAAGCGCCTTGGAGACCACCTTGTCGCCGATCTCGATCAGCGGCTCGTCCAGCGTCACCATGTCGCCGATCTTCACCTTGTCCCTGGTCGCCTCGCCGAAACCGAGGTCGACGACGAACTCGGTCACCTCGGGCACCTTCTTGCGCTCCTCCGGCGTGGAGATGTGCACCGGCTTGCCGCCCGGATTCATGACGCCCTTCAGGTCGCCCGCGTCGGTCGACACCAGCACGCGGCGCGAGAACAGGTTGCGCGGGTCGAAGCCGCCGACCGGCTGGACGTAGACGAAGCCCTTGTCGGTGATGTGCGAGACGAGGAAGCCGATCTCGTCCATGTGGCAGAGCAGCATGACCTTCTTCGGCGCCGTGCCCTTCTTCTTCGGCTCCTTGCGCGGCGCGCGCCGGCACAGCAGCGATCCCATCGGGTCGATGCTGACCTCGTCGAACAGGCCCTCGATCTCGGAGCGGATCAGATCGCGCACCCGGTGCTCGTGGCCGGGCACGCCGGGGGTCTCGCAAAGGCGGCGCAGAAGGTCGATGTTCATGGATGGTCCCGCTTGTAGGAATCGCAAGGCCCCGACTCTAGGCCGAACGCAGCGGGTCGGAAAGGGGGCGCCGGGACGCCGCTGCCGCCATCGCTTCGTCGCAATTGCGCGCGAGCCTTGGCGATCGCGAAAAGCACCGAGGGAGGCGAGAACATGGAGGGCGCAGGCAAACGGATCGTCCTGTCGATCGACGGCGGCGGCATGCGCGGGCTGATCCCGCTCAGGATCCTGGAGAGTCTGGAAAGCCGGCTGGCGCAGCGCGGACTGGCGCGGCCGCTGCATCGGGTGTTCGACCTGATGGCCGGCACCTCGACCGGCGGGCTGATCGCCGCCGGCCTCGCCGCTCCGCGCCCCTCCGGCGGCCGGAGCGAGGCGGCAGCGACCGTCGCCGAGCTGCGCGCCCTATTCGAGACCGAGGCGCGCGAGATCTTCCAGCCGAGGCTGAGGACCCGCCTCGTCCGCCTGATCGGCAACCCGCTGCGCCCCGCCGACGAACGTCTCGACGCACGCCCCTTCGAGCGGCACCTGAAGGAGCGCTTCGGCTGGACCTCGATGGCCAGCAGCCTGACCCGCCTGCTGCTCACCGCCTACGACATCGGCAACCGCCGTCCGTTGTTCCTCGGCGCCGGCCAGCCCGACGGCTCGCCCGCCGACGACTATTACCTCTGGCAGGCTGTGCGCGCGACCACCGCCGTGCCCGCCTTCTTCGAACCGGCGCGGGTCGAGAACCTGTCGCAGAAGCGCGAGGAAGCCCTCATCGACGGCGGCGTGTTCCTCAACGATCCGACCCTGGCAGCCTACGGCGAGGCGCGCCGGCTCGGCTGGGCGGCGGAGGATCTGGTTATCGTCTCGCTCGGCACCGGCTTCGCGCCGTCCCGCGGCTTCGCCTTCGAGGACGCTGTGCAGTGGGACGGCGGCGCCTGGATGCGGGCGTCCAGGGGCGCGCCGCTCCAGGCGATCGCCACCCATGCCCAGTCGGCGGCCGGCTCCCTTCTGGCCGGACGGCTGTTTTCCGATCTCGGCGGCGTCACCTACCATCGCTTCGACGGCGAGATCCCGGCCGAGGCGGAGGACATGGGCAATGCCCGGCCCGGCAACATGCTCGTCCTCAACGGCGCGGCCGACCGCATCCTGCGCGACAACACCCTGCGCCTCGACGCGCTCGCCGATCTCATCGTCGCCGTGCACGCGCGGCGTACTCCGGCCGGCCTGGAGCGCGCGGCCTGACGAGTGTCCCGGCACGCCGAGAGCCGCGCCGGGATGTTTAACGAAGCGTAAATCCGGCCGGTGCAGGATCGAGTCCGAACGCGAAAGATCTCCGGCAGGCGTCCGGCGGGTCTCCGGCGGCTTTCCGGAGGGTCTTAGGACAGTCTTAGGACAGTCTTCGGACGGGATGTAGCGGGCCGGCCGGCGGCAGCGATGGAAGGCGGCAGGATGGCGATGCTGGTGGACAAGGTCATGATGCGGGCGCTGCGGCGCGTAGGCCGCGCGGATGGGGCAGGGCTCATTGTCCCCGTTTGTGGTCCCATCCGATCTGCGCGCCTTGCCGCCGCTGCGAGCCTGTGCCTCGTCGTGGCCGCTGCCGTCGGTGGTCCCGCTCCGGCCGCGGCGAACCCGCTGCCGCAAGCCAAGCCGGCTCCATCGGCCGTGGGCGGACCAACCGCCGTCCCGGTGCCCGCGGCCGTCCCGCGAGCCGAGGTCAAGCCACTGACGAAACAGGCGAATCTGGTCCTGCGCGGGGATACGCCGGCCAGGGACTACTTCGGTGCCGCGGCGACGCCGGCGCCGCTTGCCGCACGCGCCATCGGCTCCTACGCCAAGGGCTGTCTCGCCGGGGCGGCCGCTCTACCGGTCGACGGACCGTCCTGGCAGGTCATGCGCCTGTCGCGCAACCGCAACTGGGGCCATCCGGAACTTATCCGCTTCCTGGAACGGCTGGCGGCCGACGCGCCGGCGCTGGGCTGGCGGGGATTGCTGGTCGGCGACCTCGCCCAGCCGCGCGGCGGGCCGATGACCTCCGGCCATTCCAGCCACCAGATCGGGCTGGACGCCGACATCTGGCTGACACCGATGCCCGATCGCCGGTTGAGTTCCCGGGAAAGGGAAGAAATCTCAGCGATTTCAATGCTGAAGGGCCCTCTGGACATCGCCGGTGCGGACCGCCGGGTCGATCGGAAGAAATGGACCGACGGCCACGCCCGGCTCATCCGAAAGGCGGCACAAGCACCTGAAGTTGCAAGGATTTTCGTCAATCCGACGATCAAGAAGGCGCTCTGCGACTTCGAGACCGGCGACCGCGCCTGGCTGCGCAAGGTTCGCCCCTGGTGGGGCCACGACTATCACTTCCACGTCCGGATATCCTGCCCCCCGGGCAGCGTCGGCTGCTCGGACCAGGACGCGCCGCCGCCCGGTGACGGCTGCGGATCGGAGCTCGCCTGGTGGCTGTCCGACGAACCGTGGGTGCCGAAAAAGCCCAAGGATCCCAATGACAAGGAGCCGGTGGTCAAGAAGCGGCCGCTGGCGCTCGCAGCCCTCCCCAAGGCCTGCGAGCAGGTGCTTCTGGCCGACTGAGCCGGCCTCACGCGCTGGGTGGCTCGGATCGGTTGTCCAACACCAGCGTCATCAGAACGAGGTCGAGCCATTGGCCGAACTTGATGCCGACCTGGGGCATCCGGCCGACGGTCTCAAAGCCGAACTGCCGGTGCAGCGCGATCGAGGTCTCGTTCTCGCCGTCGATGGCCCCGACCAGGACGTGATATCCGTCGGCGCGCGCCAGTTCGATCAGGCGCTTGAGCAGGGCCTTTCCGACGCCGCGTCCCTGCGTCGCCGGGTCGACATAGACCGAATGCTCCAGCGTCAGCCGGTAGCCGTCCTTGGCCCGGAACGGTCCGTAGGAACCGTATCCGACCACCCTGCCGGCCGCGTCCTCGGCGACAATCACCGGAAATCCCGCCGCCCGGCGTCCGTCGAACCAGGTACGCCGGTCCTCCAGCGTCTCCGTCTTGTCGGTCCAGATCGCCTTCAGCGTACGGACAGCATCGTTGTGGATGGCAAGCAGCGCCGGCAGATCGGCGGCGGTGGCGTCGCGCAAGTGCATGAAAAACATCCCGGAACGGATCGGGCCTGGAACGGCCGGCGTGAAGGTGACGGCATCAGCCTCCTCCCGTCGCGGCCGGAATGCAAGCCCGTCCGGGAGGGCCGAAATGGGCGCCGGGCGGCCCGTAATTCCCTTTGCGAGCGGGCGAGGGAATGATAAACGCTCGCCCATGACCAGCGAGCCCATTTCCAATATCCGCAACTTCTCCATCGTGGCGCATATCGACCACGGCAAGTCCACCCTCGCGGACCGGCTGATCCAGATGACCGGCACGCTGACGGATCGCGAGATGACCGAGCAGGTTCTCGATTCGATGGACATCGAGCGCGAGCGCGGCATCACGATCAAGGCGCAGACCGTGCGGCTCGTCTACAACGCCCGCGACGGCAAACAGTACATCCTGAACCTGATCGACACGCCGGGCCACGTCGACTTCGCCTACGAGGTATCCCGTTCGCTGGCCGCCTGCGAAGGCTCGCTGCTGGTCGTCGACGCCAGCCAGGGCGTCGAGGCGCAGACGCTGGCCAACGTCTATCAGGCGATCGACAACGACCACGAGATCGTCACCGTCCTCAATAAGATCGACCTGCCCGCGGCCGAACCCGATCGGGTCAAGGAGCAGATCGAGGAGGTCATCGGCATCGACGCGTCCGAAGCGGTCATGATTTCGGCCAAGACCGGCCTCGGCGTTGACGAGGTGCTGGAAGCCATCGTCAACAAGCTGCCCGCTCCGACTGGCGACCGCGACGGTCCCCTGAAGGCGATGCTGGTCGACAGCTGGTACGACCCTTACCTCGGCGTGATGGTTCTCGTGCGTATCATCGACGGCACGCTGAAGCGCGGCCAGCGCATCCGCATGATGGGCACCAATGCCGCCTACGAGGTCGACCGGGTCGGCGTGATGACGCCGAAGTTCCTGCAGGTCGACCAGCTCGGGCCCGGCGAGATCGGCGTACTGACTGCCTCCATCAAGGAAGTGGCCGACACCCGCGTCGGCGACACCATCACCGACGAGCGCAAGCCCTGCGCCGAGGCGCTGCCGGGCTTCAAGCCCGCGCAGCCGGTGGTGTTCTGCGGCCTGTTCCCGGTCGATGCCGCTGATTTCGAAGACCTACGCGCCGCCGTCGGCAAGCTGCGCCTTAACGATGCCAGCTTCTCCTTCGAGATGGAGACCTCGGCGGCGCTCGGCTTCGGTTTTCGCTGCGGCTTCCTCGGCCTCCTCCATCTGGAGATCATCCAGGAGCGGCTGTCGCGCGAGTTCGATCTCGACCTCATCGCCACGGCGCCCTCGGTGGTCTACCAGATGACCATGACCGACGGCACCGAGCGTGAACTGCACAATCCGGCCGACATGCCGGATGTGGTCAAGATCAAGGAAATCCGCGAGCCCTGGATCCGCGCCAACATCATGACGCCGGACGAGTATCTCGGTTCCATCCTCAAGCTCTGCCAGGAGCGGCGCGGTGTACAGGTTGATCTTGCCTATGTCGGTTCGCGCGCCATGGTCACCTATGACCTGCCGCTGAACGAGGTCGTGTTCGATTTCTACGACCGGCTGAAGTCGATCTCCAAGGGTTACGCTTCCTTCGACTACACCCTCTCCGACTATCGCGAGGGAGATCTGGTCAAGATGTCGATCCTGGTCAACGAGGAGCCGGTCGACGCGCTGTCCGTGCTGGTGCACCGCTCCCAGGCCGAGCGCCGCGGTCGCGCCATGTGCGAGAAGCTTAAAGAACTGATCCCCCGGCACATGTTCAAGATTCCAATCCAGGCGGCCATCGGCGCCCGCGTGATTGCCCGCGAAACCCTCGCCGCCCTGCGCAAGGACGTGACCGCCAAGTGCTACGGCGGCGACGCCACCCGCAAGCGCAAGCTGCTGGAGAAGCAGAAGGAAGGCAAGAAGCGCATGCGCCAGTTCGGCAAGGTCGAGATCCCGCAGGAAGCCTTCATCAAGGCCCTCAAAATGGACGAGTGAGTCGGGCTGCCTCGAAAATATTGGAAGCGGTTTTACTGTCGCCAGCAGTAGAGGGGCGTGATGTGGAGAGGTTGGATCTCTGCGCTGTAGAGTGAAGGTCAATTGCGTCAGGATATCCTGGGAATTTTCCTTCCGGAAATTCTATACTCAGTACGTTAAATAACGAATCCATGCCGCATGTGTCGTTTCTCATGAAGGGCACCAAGTGAACAGTTTTGGTTAGGTGAACCGCAGGGTTTAAATGCCGGAATGACGACCGAAGCTATTCCGGGTGTTTGCCGGCACAGCTTCGATCGGTTCATAAGCGGTTAAGTTTCTTCGTTCTACGATCCACCGAACGACTCGGCTTGGACTGAAGGCGTCGAAAGACGTTGATGGCCGAAACGGGAGGGGAATGGCAGTTGCGGACGGAGGCGCATCCGGACTGCGGACGAGGTTTCTGAGAGCATGTCAAAGTATAAAGTGCAGCCGACGGGAGTCGAGCGGTTCTTTGACGAGAACGATCTCATCGTTTCGAAAACGGACCTGAAGGGCAGGATCACCTATACCAATCACGTCTTCAGGGCGATCGCCGGCTATACGGGAGCTGAGCTGGACGGAGCGCCGCACAGCCTTATCCGTCACCCGGACATGCCGCGCTGCGTATTCAAGTTGCTGTGGGACACGATTGCCGTTGGCGGTGAGGTCTTCGCCTACGTGAAGAACATGACAAAGAACGGGGACCATTACTGGGTGTTCGCCCATGTGACTCCGTCCTACGACGCCAACGGAACCATGGTCGGTTATCATTCCAACCGGCGCGTTCCGAACCGACGCATCGTCGATGAGGTGATCGTGCCGATCTACCGCCAGCTTCTGGACGCCGAGAACAAGACGGCCGACCGCAAGGCCGGGATGATGGCCGGCCATGCCCTGCTGACCGGCGTGCTCAAGGACAAGGGTGTGAGCTATGACGAATTCATCCACA
Source organism: Polymorphum gilvum SL003B-26A1 (assembly GCF_000192745.1). Taxonomy (NCBI): domain Bacteria; kingdom Pseudomonadati; phylum Pseudomonadota; class Alphaproteobacteria; order Rhodobacterales; family Paracoccaceae; genus Polymorphum; species Polymorphum gilvum. The sequence goes on along the minus strand of NC_015259.1, from coordinate 4,034,929 downwards.
CTCTCTAAGGCCCTGCTCGGGGTCGGGCTGGGCATGGCGGGCTCCATGGTTGCCACCGTCCTGGCTCTCGCCGGACAGGGGCCAACGGCTGCGGGCCTTGCCGCTGCCGCCGTGATCTTCCTGGCCTATGCGGCCATGATGCTCCTGCGCACCAAGCGGACAATAGCCCATGCCGTCGACGTGTGCTCCAAGGTTGGCTGGGGCGACTTCGAGGTCCGCGCCAACGACCTGATGGCGCAGGGCGATCTCGGCAAGCTGCTGATCGCGCTGAACCATCTCATCGACAGAACGGACGCGTTCATGCGCGAGGCGGCGGCGTCCATGTCCGCCATTCACGAGAACCGCTACTACCGCCGCATCCAGCCGGGCGGGCTCGCCGGCGCCTTCCTGCGCGGTGCGCAGATCATGAATACCGCCACCGAGACCATCCAGGGGCGCGTCGGCGCCTTTCATCATTCAACCGCGTCGTTCGAGGCCGCCGTCAGCGAGATCGCGCACAACCTGGAGGACTATGCGGGGCGGATGACCGGAACGGCCCACGAGATGGAGAACGTCGCCTCGCACAACAGCGAGCGGATGGCTACGGTGGCCGCAGCGGCCGGCGATGCCAGCGACAACGTCCGCTCCGCCTCGGAGGCAACCGACCGCTTGTCGAATTCCGCCCTGGAGATCGGCGGCCAGATCAACCGGTCCGCGACCATTGCGCGCCAGGCGGTCGAGCAGGTGCGCCAGGGCCAGTCGAAGGCCCACGGCCTGAGCGCTTCCACGGAGGCGATCAGCCAGATCATAGCCCTGATTTCCGACATCGCGGACCAGACCAATCTTCTCGCGCTCAATGCCACAATCGAGGCGGCCCGCGCAGGCGAGATGGGACGCGGCTTTGCCGTGGTGGCGAACGAGGTCAAGACGCTGGCCGGGCAGACCGCCAAGGCGACGCAGGAGATCACCGCATCTCTGGCGGAGGTGGAATCCTCCAGCCGGGAGGCGGTCATAGCCTTCGATACGGTATCGGAAACCATTGCGGAGATAGAACGGATCACCTCCGTGATTGCCGAGGCGTCCGAGGAGCAGAGCCGCGCGACCTCGGAGATTGCCGCCAACGTCGAACGAACCGCCCATCGTACCGGCGAGGTCTCGGAGAATGTCCAGCGCGTGACCGAGGGCGTCCGCCTGACGCGCGATTCGGCCCAGACGGTGCTTCAGTCCGCACATCAGGTCACCGAGACGGCCACCCAACTGACGGACACGGTCGCCAGGTTCATTGCCTCGCTCAGGCGCGGGCCGCTGGAAGACAGGAGCAGCGAGGCGGCCTGACCCCTCAGGCAGCCGGTTTCCCGCCTATTCGGCGGCGATCAGCTCGGGCGGGGTCCAGCGCCCGCGCTCGATGTCTTCGATCTGCGCGTCGATCTGCTTGACCACGAAGCGCGAGAACGGCCCCAGGTGGACGTAAAGCGCCAGCATCATCATGACCGGTTTGATCGCCCGGAAATTGCGGAATGCGGTAAAGGCGAGGGTGCGCCAGAACGGCCCGCGATACTCCGGATGCCTGAATGTCATCGACCACATCAGCCTGGCGAATTGCTGCAGGTCATGCCAAAGGCCTGCGCCGAGAATGGCGCCGTTGGCTCCCTTCAGGTCGAGCATACTGGCCACCTTGCGCACGCGGCCGAAATAGGCCTCGGGCGCGTAGATGCGCTCGACGATGGACCTGTAGTCGGAAAGGATCCTTGCCCGTTCCCGGCGCGTCTCAAAATTGAGGCCGGAGGTGCACTGGTCCCCCATCTGGTCCTGCGAGGCGTCCGAGACGTCGAAGTCGGCATGCAGCCGGCCTTCCCTGGCGAGACGGCGGGTCAGCTGGGTGTTCGGCAGCGCATAGAGCAGCCCAACCATCGAGACCGGGATCGCGGCCTCCTCGATGAGCGCGCTGATCTCGTCGGCGACCTTGTCGCTTTCCTCGTCGAAGCCGACGATGAACCCGGCGAGCACCCAGATCCCGGCGTCGTAGATCCTGTGTACGCTCTTGGCGATGTCCCTGCGAGTGTTCTGCTTCTTGCGCGTGGCGACGAGCACGTCCGGGTCCGGGCTCTCGATGCCGATGAAGACGGAGAAGAAGCCCGCATCCTGCATCTGGGCAAGCAATTCGTCGTCGTCCGCGAGGTTCAGCGAAGCCTCGGTCGACATCTCGAACGGTCGGTTGCGTTCCTTCTGCCAGCGCGCCAGGTCGGGCAGAAAAGCCTTCACGGCCTTTTTGTTGCCGATCAGGTTGTCGTCGACGAAATCGACGTGGCCGCGATAGCCCAGTTCGTGGAGCCGGCTCAACTCGGCCAGCATCTGGTCATTGGTCTTGGTGCGCGGTTTGCGGCCATAGAGCTCGATGATGTCGCAGAATTCGCAGGTGAACGGGCAGCCGCGCGAGAACTGGACGCCGATCTGAACATAGTGCTTGAAGTTCAGCAGGTCGAACCGCGGCACCGGGCTGGTCGTGACGTCGGCCTTGAACTTTTCCGCCGTGAAGGTCCCCGACCGCTCGCCGTTCCGCCACGCCTCGACGAAGCGGTCGAGAATGCCCTCGGCCTCCCCCAGCACGCGGAAATCCGCCTCTGCGTAGATGTCCGGACTGGAGGTGGCGTCCGGTCCCCCGACCACCACGGGGATGCTCTTCTCCCGGCACAGGCGGATCAGCGCCAACGCATCGCCCTGCTGAGGCAGCATTCCGCCTGTCAGCACCAGATCGGCCCAATCAAGATCAGCGTCCTGGAGGTCGTCCGTGTTACGGTCGATGAGACGGATATCCCAGTCCTGCGGCAGCATCGCGGCGACGGTGATAAGACCGAGCGGCGGCGCCGGATATCTGGCGCCGATCAGTTCGCAGGTGTCACGATAATTCCAAAACGATCCGGCGTTGAACCGCGGATAGATCAGCAGCGCCCTGCATGTTGGTCCGGTCATCGAATTCCCTTCGCTCGCATGCATGCTCGTTCACGGTCGCAACCTTATGGGCGACCCATCCGTCCATAGTCTAGTTGAATGCTGCAATGAGGAAAGGGGAAGAGAGAAATAAAGAAAAAGGGCGGAAGCTCCGCCCTCATCCGCAGGTCATGGACACTGCCTGCCTGTTCGCTACAGGACTTTTACGTCCTCGGCGAGACTCCGTCCGGC